>JAUPKQ010000095.1 GCA_030837345.1 Actinomycetota bacterium
ACGAGGCGAGACTCGAACCTCTCGTCCACTGAGACACCACCGGTGGTGTTGCGCAACTCATCCCACGGCGAGATGCCTTGACGGTCTCGAAGCGCGGACTTCTTGCGCTGGCGAGACCAGGCTGCTCGGCATCGAGGAGAGCAGAAGCGGGCATGTCGACGGGCCAGCACGTCCAGGGGCTGCCGACAGTGACCACACTGACGCGACCGCCGTCCCTTGGATGCCACGCTCCTCGCCTCCCAGCGACACGGCAGCGCTGGGGCGACGCTCCCGACTGCCATGGGTCTTCTGGACGGTACCGGGAGCTTCAATAGCACGGCAATGGCATGAGGGGCGTCAGGACCAGGAACACCTCGCAGGGCAGGTCAGAGAATCATGCCCCTGACCTGCGAAAACATGAGTGGAGGTACTGACCGCCCACTCGCGCCCTGGCATCCGCATGGATCTTCCAGGGACCCCAGGACCGGGGCCCCGATGACAACCGGGAGCAGCTCTCAGCGATCGAAGTTCGACGCTAGGCGGCACCCCGGAGCTAAGTCGACAGCAACAGAAGAACTCAGTAGTGGTAGCGAGCCTGGACGATGATGAGATTCTCGCCCCGGACCGCGTAGACGAGGCGGTTTTCATCGGTGATGCGGCGGGACCAGTAGCCACTGAGGTTTTCGGCTAGTCGCTCAGGCTTACCGATGCCCTGAGCGGGGTCACGAACGGCCTCCCCAATCATGCGATTGATCCGGCGGATTATCTTGGGTTCACCCGCCCAGGAGATATAGTCCTCCCAGCCTGCCTTGTCGAAGACGACGTTCACGAGGCCTGCTGCTCCGCATCACTCTCGCCGATCAGGGCGTGGGCCTCGTAGTCATCGGCCTCGACCCGGGCGACACTGTCGAGCAGACGCTGTGCGTTAGCTGGCGAGCGCAGCAGATACCGAGTCTCCATGAGCGAGCGCCACATGTGCTCGGGCACCAGGAAGGCCGTGCCGGACTTCGAGACGATCTCTACTGCTTCCTCATCGTCGTTGACCTGCTCGATCAGCGGGAACAACCGCTTGCGGGCCTCGCTCGCTGACATCGCCATGCCGACCTCCTCGACCCAACCCCCTCGACTCGTACCACCCCATGGTACCACCTAGCTCGCTCGGTACGTTCTCGCTGAGAAGTCTCCCGAAATCCCGCCAGCCCGACACGAAGCGCCGCAACACGATCCCGAGGCTGCACCCACAGGAGACTCAACGGGGACTCGCACCCCTCAAACCACGAACGCCCAGATCAGTGACCTGGGCGTTCGGCTGTGGGCCCGGCCGGACTTGAACCGACGACACCCGCGGTGTAAGCGCGGCGCTCTACCAACTGAGCTACAGGCCCGGACGACGGGACGGGAGCCGTCCCCCCTCGCGGTACGCCGCCAGTTTACGGGTGACAGCCCTGCGGTCGACGACCGCCCGGCGAGTCGGTCGCGAGAAGGACGGTACCTCGAATCACCGGGAACGTGTCGGCGTCGGGCACGCCGCGGCCGGGCCTGGCACGGCAGGATGCCTGATGTGCCGGACGACCTTCCCCAGGGCAATCCCCCGCCGAGCGATGACCACACTCCACACGGCTTCGCCTCGGCCCCCTCCCCGGAGGTGGCCGAGCTGCTCGCCTCCGCGTGGGACGGCGTCGCGGACCTCGCCCGGGCGACCGATCTCGACGCCCCCAGCCGGCTGGAGGGCTGGACGGCGCGCGACGTCCTCGTGCATCTCGGCAGCTGGCCAGAGCACGTCCGGTTCGAACGTCTCGTGGAGGACGTCCGTCGCGGGCGGGTCCCCGAGCGGGACGACGTCAACGCCCGCAACGCCCTCGTCGTCGCCGCGCACGCCGACGCCGGGGTCGACGACATCGTCGCGGCGCTGGGCCGGGCCCGTGACCGGGCTCTTGAGTTCCTCACCTCGGCGGAGGCGGAGACCCTCGGACACCGTCCCGCGGATTCCCCCGTGGGGCCGATCCCCCTCACCGGTGTCCTCGTCGCCGGCGCCTACGAGCTCGCCGTGCACGCGCTGGACGTCGCGTCGCCGCACGAGGTGCCGCCGGGCGTCCTGGGGGCGGGAGTCGCCTCGCTCGTCGACACCGCGGGTGCCCTGGCTGCCCGGTCGGGGCTGGACGCCCGGTTCGCGGTCCTCACACCGGTTGGCAGCACGGCCTGCCGCAGCCAGCACGGAGGCTGGACGACGCTGCGCCTCGGCCATCGGCCGATCGACGAACTCGGCTGGCCGTCCGTGCGCGGCGAGGCAGCGGACGTGATCGACGCCTCCGCGGGACGGCGCGCCGCCGTCCCGCTGATGCTGGCGCGGCGGCTGAGACTCACCGATGTCCCCGGGCTGCTCACGCTGTTACCGGCCCTGGAAACAGTTCCGGGGCTGCCCGGCGGCACAGCGCTGCGGGCGGCGGCACGCAGCCTCGCCCGTGCGGGATGGTTGGTCGGCAGGGTCTCCACGACACTGCGCGGAGTCTGAGACACCTTCCCTCCGGTGTCCACGGCGCGTTGACGTCGCGGACACCGGAGGGAAGGGATCTACGTCTAGCGGCGCCCGCTGCGTGGCGCAGCGAGCCTCGTACCCGTCCAGTCGGGGCAGGCGCTGATCGTCGTCGTGGCGTGCAGTCCCGCGGTGGGGGCTGCCTCCTCGATCTCGGACAGCTCCAGATGACCGGGCCGCCCGGACTTCGGTGTGAGCAGCCAGATCACCCCGCCGTCGGCGAGGTTGGTGAGGGCGTCCACGAGGGCGTCCACGAGGTCTCCATCACCGTCCCTCCACCACTGGAGGGCGACATCGACGACGTCCTGTCCGTCCTCGTCACCTAGTTCGTTCCCGGTCAGGCCTTCAATGGAGGCCCGCAGTTCATCGTCGGCATCGCTGTCGTAGCCGAACTCCTGGACGACCATCCCCGGCCGAAGCCCGAGTCGGCCGGCCATGGATTGGTCAGCCGCGGACCCCGCGGTCGTGCCCACCCCTGTGCCCTCCTCGACTACCTGATCACTCACCCTGGCGTCCATCACCCTGGTCCATCCTGGTCCGTCAGTGTGGACACGCTAGTGCACGTCGGGCGTGGAGGGAATGCGTCCTCACCGTCGGTGAGTCGATCAGATGAGGTCGGACCTGAATCCGCGGGGGGTGAGACACCCCTCACACCGATCGGACCGCTCCTGCCAAGTGACCTTGGTCCCCCTGGGGCAATCGCGCGCCAATGCACCGTCACGCGACATTCCGTCCCTTCTCCGAAGAGCGACGCGCCACGGTCAGGATGTGACGTCCACCGCTGAAGGGGTGAGGATGTCCTCAGCGGACGTGCGTCCCTGACGCCCGACGTCCGTTTCGGACAGCTGCTCGCACGCCAGGACGGGCGGATTCGGCCCGGTGGAACGAAAGGGAACGAACGTGGCTGCACACCCCGACGCCGGCCCCATCATCAACGGTCTCCCGAGCCAGCTGCCCGACATCGACCCGGACGAGACGCTTGAGTGGCTCGCCTCGCTCGACGCCGCGGTCGACGAACGGGGTCGTGACCGGGCGCGCTACCTGATGCTGGCGCTCCTGCAGCGGGCGCGGGAGAAGAACGTCGGCGTCCCCAGCCTCTCGTCGACCGACTACATCAACACGATCCCGCCCGAGCGTGAGCCGTGGTTCCCCGGCGACGAGGACGCCGAGCGCGCCTACCGTCGCTGGATCCGCTGGAACGCGGCCGTGATGGTCCACCGGGCCCAGCGCAGCTCGATCGCGGTCGGCGGCCACATCTCGACGTACGCGTCGTCCGCGACGCTCTACGAGGTCGGCTTCAACCACTTCTTCCGGGGGAAGGACCACCCCGGCGGCGGCGACCAGGTCTTCATCCAGGGCCACGCCTCCCCCGGCGTCTACGCGCGGGCTTTCCTGGAGGGGCGTCTCTCCGAGTCGCAGCTCGACGGTTTCCGCCAGGAGAAGTCTCACGCCGGTGGCGGGCTTCCGTCGTACCCGCACCCCCGCCTCGCCCCCGGCTTCTGGGAGTTCCCGACGGTCTCGATGGGCCTCGGCCCGATCAACGCCGTCTACCAGGCCCAGTTCAACAAGTACCTGCACGCCCGGGGGATCAAGGACACCTCGCGGCAGCGGGTATGGGCCTTCCTCGGCGACGGCGAGATGGACGAGGTCGAGAGCCGTGGAGCCCTCCAGCTCGCCTCCTTCGAGGAGCTCGACAACCTCACCTTCGTCGTCAACTGCAACCTCCAGCGGCTCGACGGGCCGGTGCGCGGCAACGGGAAGATCGTCCAGGAGCTCGAGGCGTTCTTCCGCGGCGCGGGCTGGAACGTCATCAAGGTGATCTGGGGGCGGGACTGGGATCCGCTGCTCGCCTCGGACCGCGACCACGCCCTGGTCAACCTGATGAACGCCACTCCGGACGGCGACTACCAGACCTACCGCGCCGAGAGCGGCAGCTACATCCGCGAGCACTTCTTCGGGCGCGACCCGCGCACGCGCAAGCTGGTCGAGCACCTGTCGGACGACGACATCTGGAACCTTCGGCGCGGCGGCCACGACTACCGCAAGGTCTACGCCGCCTACAAGGCCGCGACCGAACACAACGGGCAGCCGACCGTCGTCCTCGCCAAGACCATCAAGGGCTGGGCGCTCGGTCCCTCGTTCGCGGGCCGCAACGCGACGCACCAGATGAAGAAGTTCGCCATGGCGGATCTCAAGATGCTCCGTGACCGGCTGCGGATCCCGATCAGCGACGCCCAGCTCGAGGCCGACCCGTACCTGCCCCCGTACTACAACCCCGGTCCGGAGCACGAGGTGATCCAGCGGTTGCGCGCCACCCGTCGCGACCTCGGCGGCCCGATCCCCCAGCGCCGCGCCACCGCGAGTGCGATCAAGCTCCCGGAGGAGGGCGCGTACGCCGTCTCCAAGCGGGGGTCGGGCAAGCAGGCGGTGGCGACGACGATGTCCTTCGTCCGTCTCCTCAAGGACCTGATGCGCGACAAGGGGTTCGGACCCCGCGTCGTCCCGATCATCCCGGACGAGGCGCGGACCTTCGGGATGGACTCCTTCTTCCCGACCTCCAAGATCTACAGCCCGCACGGCATGACCTACACGTCGGTCGACCGGGATCTGATGCTCGCCTACCGGGAGTCGGAGACCGGCCAGATCCTCCACACGGGTATCAACGAGGCCGGGTCGGTCGCCGCGTTCACCGCCGCGGGCACCTCCTACGCGACCCACGGCGAGTCGATGGTGCCGATCTACATCTTCTACTCGATGTTCGGGTTCCAGCGCACCGGTGACGCCTTCTGGGCCGCCGCCGACCAGATGGCCCGGGGGTTCGTCATCGGGGCGACCGCCGGGCGGACGACGCTCACCGGGGAGGGCCTCCAGCACGCCGACGGGCACAGCCCGATCCTCGCCGCCACCAACCCCGCCGTCGTGTCGTACGACCCCGCCTACGCCTACGAGATCGGGCACATCGTGCGGGACGGCCTCCGGCGCATGTTCGGCCCCTCGCCGGAGAACATCTACTACTACCTCACCGTCTACAACGAGCCGATGCTCCAGCCCGCCGAGCCTGAGGGCGTGGACGTCGAGGGCATCCTCCGGGGTATCCACCGGGTGAGCGCCGCCGGCGTCCCGGACGGCGTGGACCGGCCGCGCGCCCAGCTGCTCGCCTCGGGTGTCGCCCTGCCGTGGGCTCTTGAGGCCCAGACCCTGCTCGCCGAGCACTGGGGGGTCGCGGCGGACGTCTGGAGCGTCACCAGCTGGACCGAGCTGCGCCGCGAGGCGATGGACTGCGACCGCGTCGCCCTGCTCCACCCGGACGAGCCGACGCCGACCCCGTACCTCACCTCGAAGCTCGCGGGAGCACCCGGCCCGGTGATCGCGGTCAGCGACTTCATGCGCCAGGTCCAGGACCAGATCGCCCCCTGGGTGCCCGGCGACTTCTCCTCCCTGGGGACCGACGGCTTCGGCTTCTCCGACACCCGGGCGGCGGCCCGCCGCTTCTTCACCGTCGACGCGCCGTCGATCGTCACCCAGACGCTGTCACGCCTCGCCGTCATGGGCCAGGTGGACGCCGATCTGCCGCGCCGTGCGCTCGACAAGTACCGGCTGCTCGACGTCACCGCCGCGACGACCGGCACGACCGGAGGCAACGCCTGACGACGCACCGACGTCCGGGGCAGCCGCCCGGCTGAGACGGTGATGCCGGGTCTGACGGAGAACCGTCGGACCCGGCATCAGTCCGGCATCACCGGGAGGATCAGTGCTTGTGGCGGTCCCTGGCGATGGCGCTGTCCCGGAGGTCGATGAGCGGCCCGCGGACCGAGATGCCCGCGGGGTCGGTCATCGGGCCGCCCGCGGCGCGTTCGGCCTCCAGCTGAGAGATCAGCCCGTCGAGCTCGCGACGGAGCTCGGCGACGCGCCCGGCGTCCGGGTGGGTCGACAGAGCGTCGAGGTGCCGCCGCGCGTCGCCGATGCGGCGGGCCTCGATCGCCGCGAGCACGAGGTGACGGCCCGCCTCCAGGTCGTGCTCGCTCGGACGCCAGTGCGCCACCCCGAGGCCGAGAGCGTCGCTGGGCAGCTGTTCCTCCCGGAGGACGGCGAGGGCGGTCGCGAGCGCGCGCCCGCTCGGGTCGCGCTCGGCGGCCGTCGCGAGACGTCTCAGCGCCGACTCGCGGTCGGTGTGGACCGACAGCCTGCCGAGCTCGATCAACGGGAACCAGGCCCGGGAGTTGTGGGCGAGCTCCTCCGCGAGGGCCCACACGGCGTCGTCCGCCGCCCGGCGACGGTCGTCCTCGGACCGTCCCTCGGCCTCATGGCCCGCCGTGGCGTTGGCCCGCACGATCTCCGCGAGCCGGGGGAAGGCCTCGACGTCGTTCGGGTCCTCCCGGAGACGTTCCCAAAGAGCGGCCTCCTCGCGAGGGTCGGTGCCCGGGCCCGTCGCGCCTGCCCATGCCGCGCCGGTCCATGCCGCGCCGATGCGGGCCGTGGAACCACCGATACCGACCGCGGGGGGCACCCCTGCCCCCGCCGTCACGTCGGCGATGACGACTGTTGGACGCTCCGCGTCGAACGACGCGGGACGCCGCCTCAAGCGATCCCCCAACTCGGTCAACCTGTCGATGGCCTTCACGAATACCTCCATTGCAGGTCGGCGCACGGTCGGCGCACGGTCGGCTCCGACCGGCCCGAAGGATGCCGAACTGTGCTAGTCACCCGATGCGACCCTAACCCGCCTGACCGCGACCAGCGAGCCTCGACAGCCGTCCGGCCCAACCGCCGGCCGGACCCGGACGCCGACAGCAGCAGCGCCTCGTCCCGCCGGGTGACACGACGACCTGTTGGGCGCAGGCGCTTGCGCAACGTAACCGGGGGCGGTGAGGTGGGGAAATGGCGAGCGATGAGCTGACCTCGAAAACGTCGGTGTCTCCTTCTGATCAGCACTCGGACGGGGCCCACAGCGAACCACATCATGACAAGCCCGAAAAGTCGGAGAAACCCGGCATGACCGGCAAGCCCACCACGAAGCATGGGGCAAAACGTGCAAAAGATACTAAAGGCGACCCTAAGGGGGCGGATGGCGCCCCCCGGAGACTCTCCCGCAAACGGTACGAGGCCGAGTTGCAGCGCCTGCAACAGGAGCTCGTCGCCGTCCAGGAGTGGGTGAAGGCGACCGGGCAGCGTGTCGTCGTCGTCTTCGAGGGCCGTGACGCCGCGGGCAAGGGCAGCACGATCAAACGGATCACGGAGTTCCTCAACCCCCGGGTCGCCCGGATCGTCGCCCTGCCGATCCCGACCGAACGCCAGCGCACGCAGTGGTACTTCCAGCGGTACGTCGATCACCTGCCCGCGGCGGGGGAGATCGTTCTCTTCGACCGGTCCTGGTACAACCGCGCAGGCGTCGAGCGGGTGATGGGCTTCTGCACCCCTGACGAGTACCGCCGGTTCCTCCACCAGTGCCCGATGTTCGAGCGCATGCTGGTCGAGGAGGGGATCCTGCTGCGCAAGTACTGGTTCTCGGTGAGCGACGAGGAGCAGGAGCGCCGGTTCCGTTCCCGCATCGAGGACCCCCTGCGCCGGTGGAAGTTCTCCCCCAACGACCTTCTCACCCGGGACCGCTGGGTCGACTTCAGCCGGGCCAAGGACGAGATGTTCGTGCACACCGACATCCCCGAGGCCCCTTGGTACGTCGTGGAGGCCGATATCAAGCGTCACGCCCGTCTCAACATGATCGCCCACCTGCTGTCCGTCCTGCCCTACCAGCGCGTCGAACACCCCCGGATCGAATTGCCGCCCAGGCCGGCCGCCCAGGATTACCAGCGCCCGCCCCGGGAGCTCTTCACACAGGTTCCGGACCATGCGGGGGACCTCCTCTCCACCGGCGACGCGTGAGCGGCACCTGCGCGACGTGTGAGTGACGCGTGAGTGATCTGACACGGAGAGTTGTCCATGTGGCACAAAGGCCGACACAAAAGTAGAGGCGAGGCTGGAGGATCTCGTCGCACTACTCTGGCCCGGTGACCGTAACGCGCTCGGACGCCACCCTTGCCCGGTTACGCCGTGGTGCCGGCGCGCTGGCGACGTCCGCCATTCAGCGTATGGAGGAACGCCTCCCCTGGTACCGCGCCCTCCCGCCCGAGGACCGCTCGTGGGTGGGGCTGGTCGCCCAGCAGGGCATCGCCGCCTTCGTCTCGTGGTACGACCATCCGGGCCCCAGCGTCGCCCTGACCGCGGGTGTCTTCGGGGTGGCGCCCCGCGAACTCATGCGGTCGATCTCGCTCCAACAGACCCTCGAGATGCTGCGGACGGTCGTCGACGCCGTCGAGGACGAGGCGCTGGCCCTCGCCGCGCCCGGCAGCGAGGAGGCCCTGCGGGACTCGATGCTCCGTTTCTCCCGCGAGGTCGCCTTCGCGGCGGCGGAGGTCTACGCGCGGGCCGCCGAGATGCGCGGCGCGTGGGACGCCCGCCTGGAGGCCCTCGTGGTCGACGCGCTCGTGCGGGGCGAGGCGGACGACGCGCTGCGCTCCCGTGCCGCGGCCCTGGGGTGGTCCGACACGGTGACGGTGACGGTCCTGGTGGGCGCCACTCCGCCGGGCAGCGTCGAGAACCTCGTGGACGACGTGCGCCAGGCAGCGGCGTCCTGTTCGGCCGAGGCGCTCGTGGGCGTCCAGGGGGACCGCCTCGTCGTCGTGGTCGGTCACAACGGGCCGGTCTCTCCCGTCGCCACAGCGCTGGCGGGTCTCTGCGGCCCCGGCCCCGTGGTCACCGGGCCAACGGTCGACGGCCTGACCGATGCCGCCCGATCCGCCCGCGACGCCCTGTCGGGACTCGTCGCGGCCCGGGCCTGGCCGCAGGCACCCCGGCCCGTCGCCGCTGACGACCTTTTGCCCGAACGCATCCTCAGCGGGG
This sequence comes from Actinomycetota bacterium, assembly GCA_030837345.1. Classification (GTDB taxonomy): domain Bacteria; phylum Actinomycetota; class Actinomycetes; order Actinomycetales; family Kineosporiaceae; genus JAUPKQ01. Next base: position 9,410 of record JAUPKQ010000095.1, read on the forward strand.
ACACCTCGGCCCGGCACTCCCTCGTCGAACGGGCCTTCCAGCGACTCCAGCAGTCCGATGTCCCCCTGCTCGACACCACGACCGCCTACCTCGACCACGGTCGCTCGATCGAGGCCGCCGCACGGGCCCTGTTCGTCCACCCCAACACCGTGCGGTACCGGCTGCGCCGCGTGGCGGACATCACCGGGTGGGACCCGGTCGACCCCCGGGAAGGCTTCGTCCTCCAGGTCGCCATTGTCGCCGGGCGACTCCTTGACGTTCCCCCAGGCACCGGACAAAACGGCAACCGAGTTCCCCCACCCACTCGCCATTAGTGGATTCCCACAAAGCATGGCCCCGAGCTTCGTCCTCGTCGCGGGAGCGGAAAACGCCGGCCAAGGGCGAGTCTTGACCTCGTGCTCGCCATCGTCTGCCCCGGACAGGGGTCCCAGTTACCCGGATTCCTCTCCCCCTGGCTTGAATTGCCCGGTGTAGCCGAGCAGTTGGGGCAACTGTCGGAGACGATCGGCATGGATCTCACGGCGCACGGGACGACCTCGGACGCCGAGACGATCCGCGACACCGCCGTCGCCCAGCCACTGATCGTCGCGGCCGGTTTGATCAGTGCCTCCTGCCTGTTCCCGGTCGGCGCCGTTCCGGCGGGGGTCGTGGCGGGGCACTCGGTCGGGGAGTTCACGGCAGCCGTTCTCGCCGGCGTGATCACCGCGGAGGAAGCCCTGTCCCTCGTCAACGTGCGGGGACGGGCGATGGCCGAGGCGAGCGCGGTCACACCGACCGGCATGAGCGCCGTTCTGGGAGGGGACGCCACCGAAGTCGTCGAGGCAATCGCCCGGCACGGGCTGACGGCGGCGAACATGAACGGTTCAGGCCAGGTCGTGGCGGCCGGGACGCTCGAGCAGCTCGCCGCGCTGGCGGCCGATCCTCCGGCCAAGGCGAGGATCGCGCCGCTGAAGGTCGCCGGGGCCTTCCACACCCATCACATGGCACCGGCCGTCGACGCCCTGTCGAGGGCGGCCTCCGCCGTCGTGCCGGGTGATCCGGCGGTCCGGTTGCTCTCGAACACCGACGGCGCGGTGATGACGGACGGACGCGAGACCCTCGCCCGGATCGTGCGCCAGGTGAGCGGTCCGGTCCGTTGGGACGCCTGCACGACGACCATGGCGGACCTCGGCGTGACCGCCGTCCTGGAGCTCCTCCCCGGCGGCACCCTGGCGGGGATGATCAAGCGGGGACTGCGCGGGACACGCATCGTGGCTCTCAAGACCCCTGCTGACCTGGACGCCGCCCGCGAACTGCTCGCCTCCGACGACGTCGTCACTCTCCACCACGATTCCGCGGGGGCTCTCTCGTGACAACCGCTGAGACACCCGGGGAAGCACCCCGGGGAACCTCCCGACCCACGATCAGTGTCGCGGAGGGATCCCGGTTCAGCCGGATCCTCTCGGTGGGCAGCTACCGGCCCGAGCGAGTCGTCACCAACGAGGAGATCTGCCAGTTCATCGACTCCTCGGACGAGTGGATCCGGTCGCGGTCCGGCATCTCCACCCGCCGGTTCGCCGCCGCCGACGAGAGCATCGCGGACATGGCCGAGATCGCCGGGCGGGTGGCGATCGAGCGGGCGGGCCTGCTCGGTGCCGACATCGACGCCGTCATTCTCGCCTCGATCACGTACCCGTTCCAGACGCCGTCGGCCGCCGCCGTCGTCGCCGACCGGCTGGGGACGACCCCGGCGGCGGCGTTCGACGTCTCGGCCGCGTGCGCCGGATTCTGTTACGGGGTGTCGCTGGCCTCGGACATGATCCGCGGAGGTAGCGCCCGCAACGTGCTGGTCATCGGGGTCGAGAAGAACTCCGACTTCATCAACCCGGCGGACCGCTCGGCGGCGTTCCTCTTCGCCGACGGCGCGGGCGCGGTCGTCGTCGGCCCGTCCGACCGCCCGTCGATCGCCCCCACGGTGTGGGGCTCGGACGGCAGTGCCTGGGAGCTCATCCGCAGCCAGAACTCGTGGATCGAGTACCGGGACGACCCGGAGGCGGGGTGGCCGTACATGATCATGGAGGGCCAGTCGGTCTTCCGCTGGGCGGTCTGGCAGATGTCGCCCGTCGCCGCCAAGGCCATCGACGCGGCCGGGATCTCGCCGGCCGACCTGACCGCCTTCATCCCCCACCAGGCCAACGGCCGGATCATCGACGCGATGGCCAAGCAGCTGAAGCTGCCCGGCACCGTGACGATCGCCCGGGACATCACGGACTCGGGCAACACGTCGGCCGCGTCGGTCCCCCTCGCCATGGACCGCCTCCTCACCGATCACCCCGAGGCCTCGGGCGGCCTGGCCCTGCTCATCGGTTTCGGCGCGGGCCTGGCCTACGCGGCCCAGGTCGTCGAGCTCCCCTGAACCACCCCGTCGCCGGCCCCGGCCGGGTCCCACCCACGGTTCCCGTCATCAGGCGGGAACCACCAGCGAACAGGAGCACCGCAATGGCATTGAGCGAGCAGGAGATCCTCAGTGGTCTCGCCGAGATCGTCAACACCGTCACCGAGGTTCCGGTCGAATCGGTCGAGCCCGGCAAGACCTTCACCGACGACCTCGAGATCGACTCGCTTGACATGATGCAGATCGTGGTGGACGCCGAGGAGCGTTTCGGCGTCCGTATCCCCGACGACGAGGTCAAGAACCTCAAGACCGTCGGGGACGCCATCTCCTACATCCAGACCGCCGCGACGGCAGCCTGACCCAGGCCTTCGCCCGCCGGCGCCCCTGGCGCCGGTGGGCAGCCCGTAGACAACCTTGACCACCGAACCACGATCACGAGGGGAACTCCCCATGGCCACCGACACGCAACACCGTGTCGTCGTCACCGGACTCGGCGCGACGACGCCGCTCGGCGGTGACGTGCCGTCGACCTGGCAGGCGGCACTCGCCGGCACGCCCGGCGCCCACACCATGGATCACCCCTGGGTGGAGAAGTACGACCTGCCCGTCACCTTCGCCGCGGAGGTCGCCGTCCCGGCCAAGCAGGTGCTCTCGCGGACAGAGGCCCGCCGCCTCGACCCCGCGGGCCAGATGGCGATGATCGCGGCCCGCGAAGCCTGGAAGGACGCCGGAACCCCTGAGGTCGACCCTGAGCGCCTCGGCGTCGTGGTCGCCAGCGGCATCGGCGGCATGTGGACCCTCCTGGACGCCTACGACACGCTCCGCGAGCGCGGCCCGCGCCGCGTGGGTCCGCTGACGGTTCCGATGCTGATCAGCAACGGACCGGCGGCCTCGGTCAGTATCGAGCTCGGCGCCAAGGGCGGTGTGCAGACGCCGGTCTCGGCCTGCGCCTCCGGCGCCGAAGCGGTCGCCGCGGGGCTCCAGATGATCCGCTCGGGCCGGGCCGACATCGTCGTCGCCGGGGGTTGCGAGGCGTGCACGCACCCGCTCCCGATCGCGGGGTTCGCCGCGATGCAGGCCTTGTCGACGCGCAACGACTCCCCCGAGACGGCGTCCCGCCCCTACGACACCACCCGGGACGGTTTCGTCCTCGGTGAGGGGTCCGGGCTCCTCGTCCTTGAGTCGGAGGAGCACGCCCGCGCCCGTGGGGCCCGCGTGTACGCCGTCCTCGCCGGGGCGAGCCTCACCTCGGACGCCTATCACATCGCCGCACCCGATCCGGAGGGCACGGGAGCGGCCCGGGCGATGTCGCTCGCGCTCGCCGACGCGGATCTCACCCCCGGGGACATCTCGCACCTGAACGCCCACGCGACCTCGACCCCGATCGGGGACGTCGCCGAGGCGAAGGCGGTGCGGCTGGCTCTCGGTGACGCCGCCGACGGGGTCGCGATCTCGGCGACCAAGTCGATGACCGGCCACCTCCTCGGAGCGGCTGGTGCCCTGGAGAGCATCTTCACCGTGCTCGCCCTGCACCACCGTCTCGCGCCTCCCACGATCAACATCGACGATCTCGACCCCGAGATCGACCTCGACATCATCCGCAAGGACGCGCGGATCCTCCCGGACGGCGACATCGCCGCGCTCAACAACTCGTTCGGGTTCGGCGGCCACAACGCCGCCTTGGTGTTCCGGTCCGCCTGAGCCACCACGCACGACGAAGCGGAGCCGCACTTCCCTCGGGGAGGTGCGGCTCCGCTTCGTCGTCTCCTGCCGGCTCCGCCGGAGCGGGACCGGTCAGCCCACGCGGTGCAGCCACTTCACGGGGGCCCCGTCACCGGCGTAGCGGAACGGTTCCAGCTCGTCGTCCCAGGCCCGGCCCAGGGCGAGGTCGAGCTCGCGCACGAGCACGACGGGATCGCCCTGCCCGGCGTCGAGCGCGGCCCGGATCCTGTCCTCGGGGACGACGACATTCCCGTGGACGTCGGTGACCGCGTGGAAGATCCCCAGTTCCGGGGTATGGCTCCACCGTCCTCCGTCCACGCCGGGACTCGCCTCCTCGGTCACTTCGTACCGAAGATGAGCCCATCCCCGCAGGGCGGACGTCAGACGAGCCCCTGTTCCCTGCTCGGCCTGCCAGGAGAACTCGGTACGGTACATACCCGAGGCTGCCGGTTGAGGAATCCAGTCAAGGGAAACACGCACACCGAGAACGCCACCGGCGGCCCACTCGATGTGCGGGCACAACGCACGCGGCGCCGAGTGCACGAACAGGACCCCGCGCGTGATGGCACCAGCCATCTGGACCTCCTCCACTTCTTCGAGGTGCGTCTTCCCCTACGACCTCGATGTGGCGGTAACCAGATTCGCTGGCTGCAGACAGGTGCGGTGTCTGCGGGCCATTGTGCCCTAGAGGTCACAGCTGCACCAGGCGCGGTACCCGCCCAGCCCTAGGCACTCACAGTAATGGACAGTTACTCTCCGCCAGCATCACTGGCCTTCGGTGTGTCGGTGTCTCCCGGCGTCCGGCCCTCCGGCCCCTCTTCGGAACACGCCGGTCAAGCAGCGGAAACGCATCGGGCGAAGCCTGCGGCGAAGCGGGCGAGGCCACCCGGACGCTCCCGCTCACGACCCGGCGGACCACCGTCCGGACCCCGCGAGGGCGTGACGACGTCCAGGGTCTCCGGGCGCGGTTCCCCTCCTTCAGGGGGCACACCTCCACACCTTGGGCCGATCCGGTCCCTCGGAGAATGTGGTGACCGATTCACCGATCAGACGGCGCCGATCCGCCGTTCAGCATGCGGTAACCGGGGACCCCCTACCCTTGAGGGCGTGGCTCGGGTGATGCTCGTGGAGGATGACCGGCGGATCGGTCCCCTGGTTGTCTCCGCCCTGCGCGAATACGGTCATGAGGTCCACTGGAGCACCACGGGCGGTGAAGCTCTCGACACGACGCGGACCCGGCCGGTCGATCTGGTCCTGCTCGATCTGGGTCTTCCGGACATCGACGGCGTCGACCTCTGCCGGCGGCTGCGCCGGGATCACCCCGAGACGGTCATCATCATGCTCACCGCTCGGGGTGAGGACATGGACGTCATCACCGGCCTCGAGTCCGGCGCCGACGACTACGTGACCAAGCCCTTCGGGATGACGGTCCTCCAGGCCCGGGTCCAGGCGCACCTGCGCCGGATCCCGAGTCTCGCCGGTGTCGACGTCATCCGCCTCGGCGACCTCGAGATCGCCCCGGGGGCGCGGCGATGCACGATCGCGGACGTCGAGGTGCCGCTGCGGGCGAAGCAGTTCGACCTCCTCGAGCGGCTGGGCCGCGACGCCGGCCGACCGGTCAACCGGGACACGTTGATGGCCGACGTCTGGGACGAGAACTGGTTCGGGTCCACCAAGACCCTCGACGTCCACATCGCAACCCTGCGGCAACGGCTCGCCGAGATCGCCGCCGTGGCGGAGTCCCGGACCGGCAGGGCCCTTCGGCTCCCCAGGGTCGCCACGGTGCGCGGTGTGGGATACCTGCTCGACCCGCCCGGCCTGGCCGGGTCGTAGGTGCAGCGCCGGATCCTCCTCGTCGCCATCACCGCGGTCGCCCTCGCGGTGACCGTCCTCGGCGTCCCGCTCGCCTTCGTCCAGAAGGAGCTCCTCCGCGAGAACGAGCAGGGAAAGCTCTACGACGCGGCCGTCTCGTTCACCGTCAAGGTGAGCCACAGCATGCGGGAGCGCAACGAGCCACCGACGATCTCGAACGACGAGTCGGGTATCCACCTGGGCGTCTACGACGACGAGGGCCACCTGATCGCCGGGGAGGGCCCCGAGACCGCCGACGAGATCGTGCAGGAGGCGATGGAGGGCGAGCCCTCGAAGGGCTTCGCCGGTGACGACCTCGTCGCCGCGGCACCCGTCGAGGGCGGAGGCGACATCATCGCCGTCACGCGGGCGTCCTCCCACCGGCACGAGCTCCGGGAGCGGGAGCTCCTCACCTTCGCCGCGATCGGCGGAGTGGCGGTCTTCGCCTCCCTGATGTCCCTCCTGCTCGCCCTGCGCCTCGCCGTCAGGCTCGCCGCACCGATCCGCGACCTCCAGCAGGCCGCCGAGGAACTCGGCGACGGCAACTTCGCCGTCCGGGCCCCCACGAGCGGTATCGGCGAGCTGGACGCCGTCGCGACGTCCATGAACGTCACCGCGCAGCAACTCGGCGAGCTCGTCAGCCGCGAACGCGCCTTCGCCGCCCATGCGAGCCACCAGCTGAGGACGCCGCTCACCGCTCTGCGGCTGCGCCTCGACTCGGCCCTGCACGGCGGCCCTCAGGATCTCTCCACCGCCGTCGACGAGTCCCTGGCGATCGTCGACGACCTGGAGTCGACGGTCCACGACCTGCTCGCCGTCTCCCGGGGCCGGACCGGTGCGGCGGCCAGGCTCGACCTCGACACCCTGCTCTCCGGTCTCCCCCACCGCTGGCAGGGGCTCCTGGAGGCCGACGGGCGCGGCCTGACGATCCGCACCGACGACCCGCCCGCCGCCACCGGCCGTGCGGCGACGGTCCGGCAGGTGCTCGACGTCCTGATCGACAACGCCTACCGGCACGGTGGAGGAGCGGTCCAGGTCGTCGCCCGGGACTCGAGCGGCGCCCTCGCGATCGACGTCGTCGACGAGGGCAGACCCGGCGAGTCGTCCCACGTCGACGCCCAGTTCGCGCGGATCTCCTCCGGGGGGCGGTCAGGGTCGGTGGACCGCTCCGCCGACCTCATCGCCTCCGGGCACGGCCAGGTTCCCCCGGCGCCGGCCTCCTCACCGGCGACGGCGCCGACGGCGGTGGGACAAACCGGACGGCGCCCCGGCCGCGGCCGCCAGGCCGCCCGTCGCGGGGGGACGGGTATCGGGCTGGGACTCGCCCGGTCCCTGCTGGTCGCGGACGGCGGCCGGCTGTTGCTCACGTCGGCACCTGGTCGGACCTGTGCGACGGTTCTGTTGCCGGGAGCCGACTCGGGGTGAGACGAACTTGTCCTTCCTCGATGCGCGCCGGACCCGATGTGCTTTATGGTCCCTTAACGAGGTCATGACCGGAGGCGACCGGCATGACGCCACACCTCGCGAAACGCTCGACCTGCCGGTGACGAGAAGGGAATCGTCGTGACGCTCGCGCTGGCCGACGAGCTCTTCCTGATGACACACGATATTCAGTCCGGCAAGGCAAGGCTCTCCGACCCGGCTCTCGGGATCGGTTTGTCCGCCGCGCTGCTCTCCGAACTCGTGTTCTCGGGATCGCTGATGCTGTCGAACGGCCAGTTGCTCCTCGGGGAGTACCCGCCCCCGAACGAACACCTCGCGGAATCCCTGCTCGACGAGACCCGCGCCCAGCTGTACGGCGGCGAACTGACGGTGCGGAACTGGCTGGGAGCCCACCGGAGGATCGTCCTGGACCTCGTGGCGGACCGTATGGCCGGGGCCGGTGAACTGCGACGGGAGGAGCAGCAACGTCGCCTGGGCCGGACGGTGACCCGTTTCTACCCGCTCAGACCGGCCGAGGCGTTCATCCGATGTCAGCGGATTTCCTCCTACTTGCGACACCGGGTGGAGATCACCGCTGGCGACGCTCTTCTCGCCGCGCTTCTCCACATCATGGCCCCGGGGGCGAATCTCCTGGAACTCGACGACGTCGGACGCGGTTACCTCGGGGAGGTCGTACCTCTTCTCCCCGGTCCTCTGGCCGAACTTCTCAATCAGACCGAGAGCGCAATCCAGATGGCCCTGCGGAACCCGAGCTTCTGATCCCCGGGCCCTCCCGCGACTTCACCGGGCTGACGTCCGAGCAATCACGACAATTCGAACAGGAAGTCGGCCGCTCACCCACAACGGCGTCTGGAGAGATAAGCGAATACCGGACCGATCAGCCTCAGACGGGCCGGCGGTCGACGTCCTGCTCGCGATCCCCGGCCGTCGCCCCCGCGTTCTCGGTGGCGGCGCGCCGTCCCCGCAATGTCAGGTAGACGCTCGCTCCGGCGTAGTACGCGACGTACCCGAGCGACACCCCGATGACGAGCGGTGACGGGGCCGGCATCTGCACGAGCAGCACCGCATACGTGATCAACCAGATCGCCGCGAACACCAGGTTCGTCCGGCGCAGGACGACGGTCCGCGAGGGGTAGATGTACTTGACCGGCACGAAGACCAGCACCGAGCAGACGATGAAGATGATCGCGAGCGTGCTCGGCGTCAGTCCCATCACCACGGCGTAGAACGCGATGACGTTCCAGTAGCTCGGGAAACCGAGGAAGTAGTGGTCCTCCGTCTTGGCGTCCACCCGGCAGAACTGGTAGCTCGAGGCCAGGAGGGGTAAGGCGGCCAGGACCTCCCCCCAGTGCCCCCGTGGCAGGAACCCACCCGTCCAGAGCAGGACGACCGGGGCGAAGACATACGTGATGTAGTCCACGATGTCGTCGAGCCGGGCCCCGTCGAACTGCGGGATGGTCTCCTTGACCCGCAGGCGGCGCGCCAGCATGCCGTCGCTGCCGTCGATGATGAGGGCCGCCAGGCCGAGCCAGAGGGCCCGGGTCGCGTTACCCTCCAGGGCCGCGACCACGACGAGGAACGCCAGCACGGTACCGCTGGCCGTGTAGACGTGGACCCCGGCACCGGCCAGGAGGAACCGCCGCGAAGGGGCTGGGGAGGGGGCCATCGGCTCCATGATCACATTGCTAGTCGTTGCAGACACCACCAGTCGCCGGCCCCACGGGATCGTCGATGAACGGAGTGGCCGAGTCTCTCACACATCGGGCATCGCCCTTCGCCACTTAGAACGTCGGACCTCCGCCTCCGCCCCGCACCCGCCCCACTCCGTCTGCCCCCGCTGAAGGATCACGCGCAGACCTTACCGAAAGTGGCAGGCCCCGGAGAACGACGGTCGCCCCGCTGGCCGTCTACTGACCCCCCAGGCAGAAGAGCCGGTCGACCATCAGCTCCGACCCGTTCCGGAGGCGGCCGCCGGAACCCCAGTTCCACAGGTACTCCTCGTCGGTCCCCGGCACGTCGGCGCACGCCTGCTTGATCTCGAAGTCAGCCACCGCGGAGAGCCGCTTGAGGACCTTGTAGTTCGCCTCCGGGTCCGAACAGGCGACCCGTTCGGCGACCTCGCCGACGAGCCGCAGGCAGTCACCCTGCTTCGCGACGTTCACGGCCTTGGCGGTGTCGACGCCGACCGGGCCGAGGCAGAGGGTCTCGCCGTCACCGGTCGCAGCCTTCGTCGATCCCGCCATGTCGTGGCACGCCGAGTCGTCACCCGTCCGGGGAACCGCCCCCAGAACCGTGAACCGGGCGGCGGAGTCGGAACACCCCACGATCCGGTAGGGAGACTCCGTGTCCTCCGGAGCCAGCCGAAGACAGTCCCCCACGGACGCCTCACTGACGAGGTCCCGACCGTTTGACCACAGCCAGTAAGCGCCACCGGTGACGAGCAGTGCCAGAACGGTCAAACCGGCGATCACGGCGGCCGTCGGCCGGAAGGGCGGCTTCGGCGGCCGGGAGACTGGCTCCGTCACCACAGCGTACGGAATCGGCGCAGGTGAATACTGATTTTGAGCATGCTGAACCATTGGCTCGGCTCTCCCGTCGTCGTTGAAAACAGACCGGCGAGAGGAGCGCCGGCGCGAGTCAGTTAGTAACTCTACCGAACCAAACCACCGACTCCGAACCAGGCCCGGTCACTGTCCGCAACGTTGGCGTCCCCACTGTGCACCGGGTCACAAACATGTCATTCGCGATGAATGTCATCCGTTCGCCCGATATTGGCTGCGGGCGACAATCTCCCCGGTTTTGCCGGTCCCGCGTTAGGCTCGCACTCCGTCGAGGCACGAACTCGGCGAGGTCCGGAGCGGAGGCGAAAGGGGACCGAAGTGCACCGAGCCAAGGACGCCGCCGCCTGGGTCACCACCGTCGGCATCGTCGCCGGGGCGCTGCTTCCGGCGTCCCCCGCCTCGGCCAGCCCGTTACCCGCTCCGACCGACAGACCGGCCACGCCGTCGTCCCGGCTGACGACCGTCCCGGCATCACCTTCCGCCACCATCCCGGCGTCGACGTCGGTCACCGTCCCGGCGCCCAAGCCCGGGTCGTCCTCGTCGTCCGGGCCGACGTCGTCCGGGCCGACAGCGTCCGGCCGGGCGGCACCGGCCGCGGAGGGCGCCGCCGCGGCCTCGGCGGTCGAGGCGGCCACCGAGGGCTGGGGGCCGTGCTCGGACGCCGAGCTCGACAAAGCGGGAGCCCGCTGCGGCACGGTGACGGTGCCGCTGGACCACCGTCGTCCCGGCGGGACGAAGATCACGCTCGCCCTCTCCCTCGTCCCGCACACGGTCCGCGAGGACCGCTACCAGGGCGTGATGCTGGTCAATCCCGGTGGTCCCGGAGGCTCAGGGCGCTCCTTCGCCGTCCTCGGCTCCGCCGTACCCGATGAGGCGGGGGCCGCCTACGACTGGATCGGGTTCGACCCGCGAGGGGTGGGTTCCAGCCGACCCGCTCTGAGCTGCGACGACGACTACTTCGACGGGCCCCGCCCCGACTACGTACCGTCGGATCCGGCGTCCGAGGACGCCTGGCTCAGCCGGGCGAAGGCCTACGCCGCCGCCTGCGGCGCGAACGGCGGCGCCCTGCTCGGCTCCATGCGCACCGAGGACGTCGCCCGGGACCTCGACCTGGTCCGCGCCGCCCTGGACGTGTCGCGGATCAATTTCTACGGCTTCTCCTACGGCACCTACCTCGCCCAGGTCTACGCGACGCTGTTCCCGGGGCGGGTCCGCCGGATGGTGCTCGACAGCAATGTCGATCCTCGGTACGGCATCTACCGGTCCGGGCTCGACCAGGGCCCGGCGTTCCAGCGGAACCTGGGCCTGTGGTGGACCTGGGTCGCGAAGAACAACGCCACCTTCCGTCTGGGGGCGACGAGAGCGGCCGTGGAACGGGCCTGGTTCGCCGAGAAGGACCGGTTGCGCGAGGACCCGGCGGGCGACGTCGTCGGGGCGAGCGAGTGGACCGACATCTTCCTGGCCGCGGGGTACGACCGCTCCTCGTGGCCGGAGCTCGCTCAGCTGTGGTCCCGCTGGGCGGGTTCCGGTGACCCGGATCCCGTCGTGTCCCGGTACCGGGACTCGGCCGCCCCGGACGGCGACAACGCCTACGCGGCCTACACCGCCGTCCAGTGCACCGACTCCCCGAGCCCGCGGACCTGGACACGCTGGAAGTCGGACAGCACGGCCCTCAACCGGCGGGCGCCGTCCGCGACGTGGGCGACGACCTGGCTCAACGCCCCCTGTCTCTTCTGGCCCGCCCCCGCCGGGCCCGCGGTGAACGTGACGGGCCGGGACGTCCCACCCGTCCTGCTCGTCGGCGAGACCCTCGACGCGGCCACGCCCTTCGCCGGGAGCCTGGAGGTTCGCCGGCGTTTCCCGAAGGCCCGGCTCGTGTCCGTCCCCGGAGGCACGAACCACGCGTTCTCACTGTCCGGCAACACCTGCCTGGACGACAGGATCGCGGCCTACCTCACCGACGGCACCCTGCCGGCGCGACGGGCGGGCAACGTCGCCGACGCCACCTGTGCGCCGCTCCCGGCCCCCGAACCGGTCCCGACCGCCCGTCCCACCCGTGCGGGCATCGCTCCCGCCGCCCAGTGACCTCACTCTGAATGGCCACCTGGAGGTGAAGGCGGCGGGATGCTCCGGTCAGGTTCTCAGGCGAGGATGTCGAGGGAGATCCAGCCGGTTCCCCGGTCGATACGCCCCTGCCAGCCTCCGGACCCGTCCCCCGGGTAGATCCAGAGCCTCCCGGTGCCCGGTTCGCGGGCGGCGAGGTCGGGCACGGCGTCGCCGGTCAGGTCGCCCGGGGCCGTGAGAAGGTCGAAGACATCCCATCCGGAACCGATCTGGCGGGATGTCCGCCACCCGCCCGAGCCGTTCCCGGGGTAGAGCCAGAGCGTGCCGTCGGAGGTCTTCCTCGCGATGAGGTCGGCGAGCCCGTCGCCGTCGATGTCGCCCGGTCCGAGGACGCGGTCGAACCCGTTCCATCCGCTCCCCACCCGCACCCCGGCCCCGACCAGCCGGGTTCCCGAGCCCGTCCCGCGGTACAACCACAGCGACCCGGTGCCGGCCTGCCGCGCGAGGATGTCGGGGATGCCGTCACCGCTCAGGTCGCCCGCCCCGAACACGGCGTTCATCCCCGCCCACCCCGGTCCCACGGCCCGGCGGGCCAGCCACCGGCCCGCCGTCGAGCGGGGGTAGAGCCACAGGACGCCGGTGGCGGCCTCCCGGGCGAGGACGTCGGGGACACCGTCACCGGACAGGTCACCCACGGTGTCAACCATGTCCATCGCCTGCCAGCCGCTGCCGATCCGGCGGGGGGAACCGGCGGACGGGTAGAGCTGGAGAACCCCGCTCGCCCTGTCGCGCCCCAGCAGGTCCGTCGTCCAGTTCCCGTCGAGGTCGCCGGGGCCGGACACCGGCCAGGGCCGGGACGGGGTCGCGGAGTAGGAGGCGCAGGTGACGTCGTAGTCGCGTCGGGAATCCCACCGCTGCGCCAGATGCGCCGCCCCGCCCGAGAAGCTCGCCCGGGTGCACGCGGCGAGGGCCTCGGCCGCCGAGCGGGTGCCGACGGTCACCCAGGTGGGGGTGCCCGGTGCGCGCCAGGTGCCGGTGATGCTCTTCCAGCCGGAGGTGTTGGAGTAGAAACCGTAGGCGTACCCGGCTTCGTCCAGCCGCCGGACCAGCCCGGTGAGCACCGCGCGGTTCTCCGCCTCCTTGGAGCGGCTGCCGGCGGGCCAGGGCTGGTTCGACCGGGGCTCGACGTCCACCCAGATCATCCGGGGGGAGAACTTCGCCGCCGAGAGCCCGGCGATCACGGATGACGCCTCGGCGTACCCGGTGTTGGCGAGCCGTCCCAGACGGGTGGTGTCGGTCCAGGGACCCGTGTCGCGGTGGACGGTGAGCTGGGCGGGCGTCGGGAACGCCGCCATCGCGTACGCCTGGGCCGGGATCCGCCGCTTCGCCGCCCATGCCACCTGGCTCGCCAGGCACGGGTTGGCCGTGAAGGGCAGTCCCCGGGTCAGGCCGATGACGACGAAGGCCGCGGAGTCCGGCGGCATCGGCAGCCCGTACCCGCCCTGTGCCTTGCCGCACTGCGGCCAGGACACGTCGTTGCCGTGCCGCGTCGCGGCCCCGGCGGGGGTCGGCGTCCCGCCCGCCACGACGACGGCGGTGACGAGCGCCACCACGGTTCCGGCGAGCATCGTGCGGGCCGGCGGGCGCCAAGCCTGCCGCCGTCCCCGGACCTGCCGCGAGGACCGCACATCACCCTCCTGAAGCGTCGACCGCGAGAACCTCGGTCCCCCACTCTGTCCCAGCCGGGGGCCAAGTTTCCAGGGCCGGACGCGACGGATCGGATCCGCGAGTCACCAATCGACGGCCTGGTAGCCGCTCGTCAGCGTGACGGGCTTCGCCCCGGCGTCGGAGACCATCACCGAGTCCCCGGACAGGTACAGCAGCCAGCGTCCGGAGATGTCCGAGTCAAGGCTGGTGTGGTCCTTGGTGGTCAGGCCGACGGCGATCTGGCGCCGGAGGGCACCCCTCGCGGGGTCGATCTCCTGGAGCAGTTCCGAGCGGGGCTTGACGCTCATCTCGTCGTCGATGCCTTGGCAGCACCGGTGGACGACGAACAGCCCGCCCCCGGGGAGGAAGACCCCCTCCCGGAAGTAGGACTCGCGATTCTGCGTCGTAGCGGTACCCGGCCCGGACACCGGCACGGCGGAGCCCGCGGCCTTCTCCCCCGAGTAGTACTCGTCGGTCCCGGGGTCGACGACCCTCAGCGCCCATCCCTCGTTGTCCTGGACGCTCGTGACCGACACGGCGATCTTCGTCCCGTCGGCGTTCCAGCTGAGGCGGCCGATGGGAGAGGGCAGGGGCAGCTGTTCGTTGGGCAGCCCGAGCCGTCGGGTGGTCCCCTCCGCCAGGGACCGCACCACGAGGGCGAAAGACTTTCCGTACGAGGCGGACCCCTGGTCACAGCTGTCGCCGACGGTCTGGGTCGAGTAGGCGAGCTTCGTGCCGTCAGGGCTCAGCGCCGGGCGGTTCCCGGCGTCCACGACCTTCTTGGGGGATCCGCCGGCCACCGGAACCTTCCAGATCTGGCCGGAGCACCCGATGGCCTTCTCGTAGTAGACGGTCGAACGGTCCGGGCTGAGCTGGACGGCGGCGCCGACCGCCAGGCCGGGGTCGAGGGTCCGGATCACCGAGCCGTTCGACGGATCGAGGACGACGAGCGCACCGCTGCCGCGGACTCCCTTTCCCGTCCTGACCCCGACGAGGACCGGCGGCCGGGCGCCGCCCTTTCCGGAGGCTTTCCCCCCCTTCGCGCCCTGGTCCGCCCCCGCGTCCCCGCCTTCACCCGCACCGCCCGAGGGCACCGCCGCCGGTGCCGGAGCGCCGCCGCCGTCCACCGCCACCGGCGCCGCCTTCGCGCATCCGGCGAGCACGAGCAGCAGACCGACGACCGCGGGAAGACCCCGTCCCACTCGTGACGACACGCTCCGCATGATCCACTCCGTTCGTCCGACCCCGGAGGGTCCCGATGATCCCGATCATCCCGGTCTCTCGGCCGGTCGGCGGTTCAGGTCAGGTACAGCCGCCGGTTCTGGGACTCCTGACCTGGGAGGCGGGTTGACGACCAGGATCACCCCTATTCGTGTGATATGGATCACGCTCGTTTTGTCCCGAACGGCGGCAACCCGTGCCGCGACCACGACGTGGAGAAAATGCCAGTGAAGTCCCGGCCGACGAGCGCCCCTGGGGGGCAGAAGCGTAGGTAGCCATGCAGGACACTCAGCGCCGCAGCCGTTCGTGCGCGTTCCGCAACATCCCGAAACCGTTCCTCTTCACGGTGATGGCGATTCCGACCGCGATCACCGTCAGCGCCTCCGGCATTCCGGCCGCCGCCGCGCACCCGGTCCGGTCGACGTCCCTGGCCGGACCGGTGGCCGCCCCGTCCGCGCCGGCGGCGTCCCCGCTGTCGGCCCGGGGGTCGAAGGCCTGGCTCAAGGCCTACTTCCGCGCCGGGTACAACTACAACGACGCCGCCTTGATGTCGCGGCTGTGGAGCAACAGCACGACGCCGTACTCCGCCAAACTCCGCGCGGGGAGCATGCTCGTCTCCGGTGACACCGTTCCCGTCAGGCCGAACCAGAACGTCTGGCGCGTCAGCGACGACACCGCGAGAGAGGCCTTCTACAGCAACGGCTACGGGTACCGGGACGCCGTGACGCTCGCCCGCGCGTGGAAACGTCCCCGGGACGTCGCCGGCGCCAAGACGAAGGCGGGACGCCTGGTTCTCGCGGGTCGTCCGCTGCCGGGGGTGGCCGCGAGCCAGGCGCCGTCCGCCCGGTTGAAGGCCTTCTTCCGGGCCGGGTACAACTACAACGACGCCGTGGTCCTGTCCCGGCTGTGGGGTTTCGAGAGCACCCCGTACAGCGCCAAGCTCCGTGCGGGGGAGAAACTGCTCGCCCGCGAGGCCATGCCGCTTCGCCCCCGCCAGAACGTGTGGCGGACCAGCGACGAGACGGCGCTCGAGGCGTTCTTCAACAACGGGTACGACTACAAGGACGCCGAGAAGCTCGCCGGGCTCTGGTCGGACGACGACACGTCCGGTGTCAAGGCCACCGCCGGTCGCAAGCTCCTCGCCGGCCTCCGCCTCCCCGTGCGCTGATGGTCTCTCCCACCTCGCTGCCGCAGGTCCGCGCGCTCCGGCGCGGGCCTGCGGGCGGCGTCCCCACCCAGCGCATCGGTTTCGAGATCGAACTGCTCGCTCCCCCCGGCCTCAGCCGGGCGGATCTCGCCGCCGAGATCGCCCGCCGGTGCGGGGGCGACGTCCACCGGTTCCTGCACACCGACAGCGAACCGTCCCTCGTCCCGGGAATGGACTTCTTCCTCCACCTCACCCCCGGGTTCGCCGTCGTCGGTCCCGAGGGCGACCTGCTGTGCAGGCTCGTGGACGACATCACCATCCGGGAGGACCTCGACCCGGACGCGCCACCGGTACCCGGGTGGTACCGGATCATCAGCGACGAGCCCCGGCTGATGCGGCTCGTCCACCGGCACGCCGACCCCGGCGCCCCGCTGTCCACGGTCCTCGATCCCCTCGCGGAGGTGTTCGGGGTCGAAACGGTGACGACCGAGGGCGTCGTCAAGGTGGACGACGCCGACGGGGCGACGATCGCGATGGCCGCGCCCCTGCCCGGTGAGCGGGAACGTCCCTGCGAGATCATCACACCGCCGATCCGGGAGGGGCACGAGGCCCGGCTGGAGCAACTGCTGGGCCCCGCCCGCGACCTGGGGTTCACCGTCCCGGCCGAGGCCGCCGTCCACCTGCACGTCGACGCGGCCCCGCTGCGCCAGGTGATGACGTTCGCGAACCTCGTCCGGCTGTTCTCCGCCTGGCGCGAGCACGTCCGGGACGCCCTGGCGACGAACCCCCGGTGCCTGCGGCTGGCGCCGCTCCCCCAGGCCGCGGTCGGTCTCGCAGGCGGACACCTGCCGGGGACCTGGGACGACCTGTGCCGGGCCGCGTCCGCGACCGGTCTGACGAAGTACGCCGACATCAACCTCACCGCCTTGGTCGATCCCCGGCCCGAGCAGGACACCGTGGAGATCCGCTGCCTGCCGGGCAGCATCGACGCGGCGGCCGTCGTCCGGCAGGCGGTGCTCGTCGAACGGCTCCTCGACCGCTGCCGGGAACCGCGACCGCTGCCGTTGCCGGGTCCGGGAGCCCGGCTGGCGGGCCTGCTGTGAGCCGCCGTTCAGCCGAGGACGGCGGCGGTCGCGAGGTCGTTCCGGCACGGGATCCCGCACGGGCGGCCGGGACTCGCCGTCCGGTACCAGGCGCCGTGGGAGGCTGACGACGCCACGGTGTACGAGGTGTTGAGCATCGCCGCCACCTTGGGAGCCCGTTCGGGGATGATCGACCGGTAGCGCGACCACTCGTACTCCACGTAGATCCATTCCGGCCGGGCCGCCACGAGTTCCCGTTCGAGCTCCGCCCAGACCCGCCGGGGTTTCGCGTCGGCGTCCCAGCCGGAGATGGAGATCGCGGGATGGACGTCGAGCAACTCGTAGACGTGAGGGTGACCGAAGACGTACACGGCGGTGCCGGGAGCGATCCGTCCCCGGAGATCACGGACCTTCCGGTCGTGGTCCTGGCCGAGCAGGACGAAGTCGCGGCTGTTCCGCGCGTCCTCCCCCAGTCCCCAGCCGGGGATCTCCGACCGGTTGGCGAGCAAGCGCTGCGGCCCCCACAACATCGGCAGCGACAGGACGACGGCGGTTCCCAGGACGATCGCCCTCCGGACGGCGCGAACCCGGCCCTCCCTCGCCGTCCACCGCCACACGACGTCGGCCCCGACGACGGCGAGCAGGCCGACCGGAGCGGCGAGCATGAGCATCCGGTACTGCCCCGGGTACTGCGGCCAGGCCAGGAGCACGGCGACCAGCGCCGTCCCGGCGAAGGTCGCCTCGCGGATGACGGTGCCCCGGCGGCGTGCGGTGAGAAGGGCCGCGACGGAGAGCGGCAGCAGCGGGTTGACCACGAGGTCCTTCCAGCGGAACCACCCCTTGGACACGTTCAGCTCGCGGGCCGTCTCCAGGGGGATCGTCACCGAGGTGATCCAGGTGTGCTCGAGCGCGCCGTTCCACGCGAAGTACCCCACCGCGCCGAGCAGGACGGCGGCGCACCCGGCGGCCGCGGCGGCGATCCGGATCAGTCTGGCCCGGTGCGGGACCCGCGAGACCAGGAGCGCGCCAGCGAACAACACCGCGGGAAGCGGCAGGTACACCAGCTTCAGCAGCCCGACGACACCGGCCACCGCCCCAGCCGCGCCCCAGCGGAGCACCGGCCGCGCCGGGCCGCCCGCCGGCCGTGAGGGCCAGGTGAGGGCGACGACGGCGACCAGCCAGACGTTCAGGAGCCCTTCGATCTGGGTCACCCCCGCACGGTGGGTCAGCAGCAGGTAGCTGCCGAGCACCAGAACCGGGGAGAGGAGCCGCGCGCCAGGCCCCACCCTCCAGGAACACGCCAGCCGCCAGACGAGGAGGCCACCGAGGAGGACCCCGGCGATCTCCAGCAGGCGAGGCCCGACGACGTCGAGGTGGAGCGCCAGCCCGAGCTGGAAGAACCAGTAGATCCCGGGCTGCTTGACGTCCCAGAAATCGCGGTGGTAGATCGCGCCCTCGGCCATCCTCCGGGCACCCACCTCGAAGGTGACCTGGTCACCGTCTCCCGGGAACCACAGGTACACGAGACAGATCGGGATCAGCAGGGCCTCCGCCGCGACGAGCGACCGCCATCCCGGGCCCGGCAGGGCCCGACTCCCGGCCCGCCGGTCCCGGGTCCTGCGATCCGTTGTCCCGCGACCCGTTGTCCCGCGATCCGTTGTCACCGTAACCGTGGTCGTAGGGACTGGATCCACACGATGACTGTTCACGACAATCCCCACACCGGAAATCAGACGTCCCAAGCAGGCACAGTAGTGGACGCTTCTGCCGGGGAGGGCTTCCTCCGCCGTCCGCACCGGCGCACCCGTGCCGTCGCACGGCATCATCGACGCCATGCCAGGACGCGACAGACCAGGACGCGACAGGCCCGGACGCGGCACCTCCTCGGGAGGCGTCGTCCGGCGGATCCGGCGAGCGGTGGCGACGGGCCTCGTCGTCCTCGCGCTGGCGACCGGGTGGGTCACCGCCCAGGACCACGAGGCCAACCAGAAGATCGAGATCCTGCGCTCGGCAACCCGTGACGCCGTCCGGACCGGCGAGGTCGAGGTCCTGAAACGTCTGGCCTCCGGCGGACGGATCGAGGCGGCCGACCTCGCCGACGTCGCGGCCTTCGTCGCGTCCCGCGGCGACGGCTCGGACTTCCGGATGGCCACGGTCCTGCGCGCGGCCTACAGCTACGGCGGTACCTTCCCTCCCGAGGTCGAGCGCGCTGTCCGGGAGATGGTCGTGGGCTTCCGTTACTGGATGACCGAGCCCGGCACCACCCCCGCCGTCTACTGGAGCGAGAACCACCAGATCCTCTTCTCCGGCGCCGAGTTCCTCGCCGGACGCCGGTACCCGGCCGCCCGGTTCGCCGACGGGCGGACCGGCGAGGACCACGCACGGGACGCGCGGGGAAGGATCTGGTTCTGGCTGGACCAGCGATGCCGCTTCGGGTTCTCGGAGTGGAACTCGCACTACTACACCCAGGACCTCGCGGCACTGGCCAACCTCGTCGACTTCGCCGGGGACGACGAGATCGTCCGCAGGGCGACCGCCGTGACGGACCTTCTCTTCTTCGACATGGCGACCCAGTCGTTCCGGACGACCTTCATCGCGACGAGCGGCAGGCTCTACGAGAACAACAAGAGATACGGCGACACCGGGGTGAACCGCATCATGCGGTGGGCATTCCTCGGATCGGCCGAAGCGGCGTCCGCCGAGGGAATCGAGATCAACGTCGTCTCCAGCACGTACAAGGTTCCTCCGGTCCTTCGGGCCATCGCCCTCGACCCCGGTGACGCCGTCGTCCAGGCGTCGTACGGAAGGGACCTTCCGGAACTGGACGACGACCGTTCCCTGTCGGCCGGGGAGCACCGGATCATGGCGCTCTGGGGCATGCAGGCCTTCACCAATCCCGAGGCCCTCGGTCCCTCACTGCGGTACGCCCGGGCGCACTCCCTGTTCTCGAATCCCTACCTCGCGCCGTTGCGGCAGCTGAACTACCGCGCCCTCCTGGTCCCGGGCGTCCTCCCGCTGACCAGTACGGCCCTGGACCTCCCCACCGACGGGACCGTTCTGACCCGTGCGAACACCTATACGTTCCGGACGCCCGACTACACCATGTCCACGACCCAGGCCTACCGCCCGGGAGAGTTCGGCGACCAGCACCACATCTTCGGAATGACCTTCGCCGACGGTGTCACCCTCCTCCACACCCATCCCGCCGTCCTGCCGGGGGAACCCCAGCCGAACGGGAGCTCCCCCGGATACTGGACGGGGACAGGCATCCTCCCCCTCTCCTGCCAGGAGCGTTCGGTCAATCTCTCCCTGTACCGGCTGCCGTCGGGCCCGGGACGCGGACGTCGCCCGCTGCTGACGTTCACCCATCTCCATCTCCCTCTCTCCCGCTTCTCCCGTGTCGTCCACGAGGACAAGCGGCTCTTCCTCCAGTACGGCGAGGCACTGGTCGCCGTGACCGGGACGAGCCGGCTGCGTCTCGCGGACTCCGAGGTGGTCCAGGAAGGAAGGCAGACGTCCTGGATCACCGAGGCGAGTACCACCCGCACGGAGACCTTCGAGGCCTTCGCGGACAGAATCCGGAAATCGGCCGTGTCGTCGGCTGAGGGAACCGTCGCCTACACGTCCGCGGGGCGTCGGTACACGGCGTCGCTCGGTGACGGATGCACGGTCGACGGAACTCATCTCGTCTCCTCCTACCCCCGCCACGAATCGAAGTACGCGCAGGTCAAACGGAACCCCACGGAATTCCGGACGGCGTTCGACGGTCAAGAGCTCATCCTCGACTTCGCCCGGGGCACCCGGGAGGTACGGTGATCCGGGACCGGAGGCGCGGAACGACAACGTACTGTCGGAGATATCGCCCCCGGCCTCGGTGACCGGACGCTAGGGCAGGGACGACCATGGATAGATCTCGACGCATTCACGACCACGGGACGTCGAATCCCGACCTCGATCCGACGGTGCCCCACTTCGCCGCGCCCGACCCCGATCGCACGATGCCCCATCTCGCCGGGCCCGACCCCGATCGCACGGTGCCCTACCTCGCCGCGCCCACCTCGATGTCGCTCACCTCGCTGTCGTCCTCCCCGAAGGTGCCCGACCCTGGAACGCTCGACCTGAAGGTCATGGCGATGAGGGTCCTCGCCCTGTGGATCCTGCGGCTGCGCATCTCCACGACCCGGATCCTGCTCGTGCTCGTGCTGACCGTCGTGACCGCGATCATCACGATCATCGGCGCGGGCGCGGTCTTCGCGAAGATCGCGGATGATGTCGTCGACCGGAACGGCGTGTCCGGGTTCGACCCCCGGTTGTCCGGATGGGTGGTCGCCCACCGTCCCCCGTCCCTCGTCACCCCTGTCGAGTACCTGACGACCCTCGTCGACCCCCCGGTGCTCCTCGTCCTCAGCCTCCTCGTGGGCGGATGGCTGGCCTGGCGCCGCGGCACCTTCGTCCCCCTGGTCCTGATGCTGGCGGCCTCCGGCGGGGGCATCGCGATCGGCAGCGCGATGAAGCTCTTCGTCCAGCGCGAACGGCCTCCGGTCGGCTGGCGGGCCGTCCAGGAGACCGGGTTCTCCTTCCCCTCCTTGCACACTCTCACCGCCACGGCGGCCTTCGGCATGCTCGCCTACCTCTCCCCCCGCGTCTGGTCCCAGCTCCGCCGGACGACGATGGGACTTCTCGCCCTGGCCGGCGCGCTCGCAGCCGGGGGAACCCGGGTGTTCCTCGCGGTGCACTGGCCCTCCGACGTGGCGGCCTCGTTCGCTCTGGGCACGGCCTGGCTCGCCCTCTTGATCGCCGTCCACACCGTGGCGACCGCGCTCGCCGCCCGGCGCCCCCCGGCGTCCTGGCTCGAAACCCGGCCGGTCCGCCAACCCCCCGCCCCACGGTGACGGATCGCGGCGATGGCGGGCCTGCTCGTCAGGAGTGGTTCGCGCCCGCTCCTGATCAGTTGATCGACCGGCAGCCGCACGCTGCGCCGTGGCGGCTGCTCCCGGGGCCTGCCGACGCGCAGCACGATGGCGGGGTGTTCGTCCCGCGCGCCGGGGAAGAGCCCGGCGAAGGGCTCGCGGTGTCCGCGCATCACCTCGGCGTAGCGCGGCAGGAAACCCTCGGGTTCGACGTCGAGTTTCGTCAGGTACTGCGGCAGCACCCCGTACGGCTGCACCGCCAGCTCGCGGGCGGTGGCCGCCAGCCAGAGCCGCTCCATCGCCCGGCCCGCCTCGACGTAACCCGCCGGCCCGGCCCGGCGCGCCGTCACCAGGCAGACGGCACCGGCCGCGCACAGCTTGGCGGCGAGCTGGCGTGCGACGAAACGGCCGATCCCGAGATGGCTCACGACCTTCATCACGGAGGGATACCGCAGCAGACGGGCCGCCCCCACCAGGGCGGGTGGCACGCCCAGGCTCGCGAAGTCCAGGCCGAACCCGGTCTCCTCCACCGAGCGGCGGCTGAACCGCAGGATGTCGAAGAGCTCGTCGTGGAGGGGCCGGTGCTCCAGCCGGATGTAGCTGGAGCGCGCGTCCATCGACGCCATCAGGCCGAGGTCCGCGGAGCCGCCGATCCAGTGGACCCCGGCATCGAACCGGCCCACGGCCTCGGTGAGCTCACCGAGCGTCGTCGGGTCGAGCGGCGTCTCGTCGTACGGTCCCCGGTTCGTCTCACGCCGCTCGATCCACCCGGCGAGCGGATGGCCGGAGCGGGAACCGGAACCGGAGCCTCCGGGCGACAGCCGTACCCTCACGGGCTCCCGGTCGCCGGAGGTGCCGTCGCCGAGACCGCCGTCGTCGACCGTGACGCCGAACCCCTCGTCCTCGGCCGCGATCACGAGGTTCTCGACCGCGGCGCCCAGGCCGACCCAGGCGAACATCGCGTCGACGTCGGTCGGCAGGACCCGGCCCGGTTCGACGTACACGTCGACCACGTCGCCCGCGGCGGCGAACGACCACGCCTGCATGTTGTCCGCCGAGGGGGCCCGGGAGGCAGCGGTGACCAGCCGGTGAAGGAGCGCTTCGGAGATCATGTCTCGGCCTTTCCCGTCAGGCGGCCGGGAGAGGCCAGGTGACCGGCCCCGGCCAGGTCGGCGTCCGCATGGCGTCGAACACCGTGAGCGCGCCCCGCAGCATCGTTTCGTCGTGGGTGGCCATCAGGCTGATCCGCAGCATCTCCTGGTGCCTCGGGACCGCCGGATGGGTGACCGGGTTGACGAAGACGCCGCCGGCGAGCAGACGGTGGAAGGCTGCCAGGGCGAGCAGTTCGTTGCCGCAGAACACAGGCAGGATCGCGTTGCCGTGATCGTCGACCCGGTAGCCGAGCGCGCGCAGCCCTCCCGCCAGGAAGCGGGCGCCCGCCAGCAGATGTCGGCGCCGTTCGGGCTCGGCGTCGATGAGGTCGAGGGCGGCGAGCGCCGCCGCCACGGACGCCGGGGGCAGGCTCGCCGAGAACAGGTGCGAGCGCGTCGTGTGCCTCAGGGTGTCGATGATCTTGCGGTCGCCGGCGACGAACCCTCCGATCGACGCCAGTGACTTGCTGAGCGTCCCCATGACGAGGTCGACCTCGCCGAGCAGCCCGAAGTGCTCGGCGACCCCGCGACCGCCAGGCCCCATCACCCCGATGGCGTGGGACTCGTCGAGCAGCAACCGGGCACCGTGGGCACGGACCAGCCGGACGATCCGGGGCAGGTCGACGACCGTTCCCTCCATGCTGAACAACGAGTCGGTGACCACGAGCGTGCGACGGCCGGAGCACCCGGCGAGTTCCCCGGCGAGGGCGTCGGTGTCGGCGTGCCGGAAACGCACCAGGGTGGCTCCCGACAGCCGGGCGCCGTCGATCAGGCTGGCGTGGCACCGTTCGTCCATCACGACGACGTCGCCCTTGCGGACGAGCGCCTGCACCACCCCGACGTTGGTCTGGTATCCCGTGGAACAGAGCAGGGCGTCGTCCTTGCCGGTGAACCGGGCCAGCCGGCGGGCGAGGCCGACGTGCAGGTCGAGCGTGCCGTTGAGCATCGGAGACCCCGAACAGCCGCTGCCGTACCGGTCGATCGCGGCCCGGGCGGCCTCCTTGACCCGTGGATGGGTGGCGAGGCCGAGGTAGGAGTTGGTGCCGAGCATGATGACGTCCCGGCCCTCATGCTTGACGACCGGCTCCTGGGCGCTCTCGAACACCGGACAGAACGGGTACAGATCCGCGATCCGAGACACGTCGGCACGGGTGTACCGACGCTGTCTGACGAACGGGTCTCGCGGGTCGCCGACGGCGTCGAGGATCCCGGCGTCCTCATCGGTCGTCGCCGTGGCGGGAGGGCGGCCGGCGAAGGTCCGGTGGTGGTTCGCCGGCTTCTCGATCCCGGTGCGGAAGAGTTCGGCGTAGGCGGCCCCGTGTTCGGGCTGCTTGAAGGCCTTGATCAGGTAGATGACCGGGTCGATGTCCGCTCCGAGCGACGTCTTGGCGTCATAGGTGGTGATCCCGAGGTTCAGGCTCTTCGCCCCTCGCTCGCACGCCACCCGGATCACCTCCAGGAGCAGGTTCGGGTAGAGCGCGTAGACGTGACGGAAGGCGTCGTCCAGGCCTTCCGCGACGCCTACGTACTCGTCGTCCCCGACGAGGCCCAGTCCGAAGGCGACGATGACGTCGTCCCGTTTGATCGCGACGACGTGGCTACGACCTGGTAGGTGTTTCGCCATCGCGGTGAAGTAGGCGGGGGTCAGCCGCTCGTGCTCGTACTCGCCGTGCCGCCGGGCGACCTGGCCCCACAGATCCGCCAGCCGCTCCGCGTGCGGAGCGTAGTCGTCGATCACCTCGACAGTGATCTCCGGGACGTCGAACGCGACCCGGGCGCGGCGGAGGTTCTTGCGTTTCTTGTGCTTGAGGGCGGCGAGGTAGCCGTCGAGACTCGTCCACCTCAGGGCGAGCCTCGCGATCGGGAAACCGGGTGACGGGTGGTACCCCTCCCCCTCGAGCGCCCGGAATTCCGGGTACCGGTCCGCCGGGATGTCACGGATCACCCCCAGGTCCGCGTTCTCCACCCGGGCGAGTTCGTCGAGGTGACGGGCCAGCGTCCGCACGAACGCCTCGCCCAGGCCGGGGAGGGTCTCGACCGTCGTCCCGAGGGAGGCGACATGCCCCACTTCGAGAAGCCGCACCGTCAGGAACCCCGGTCGCCACGCCTTCACCGTGGCCAGCACCTCGGGCGGATCCTGAAAGGTGAGTTTCGTCAGGTCCAGGTCCATCGCGAAGCAGTACGCGATGCCGACAGGGCTGCCACCACGGAACCCGATCAGGTAGGAGGGGCGGAGATCGTTGATACGCGACTCCTCGACGGCGCGCAGGTGAGCGGCTTCGAGCCCGACGACCGCGGTCGGGGCCAGATCGTTCCAGGTGGCGACGGGAACGTCGTCGATCGAGGAGTACCGGACGATCTGGATCTCGTCCGGAGGTGAACTCTCGTCGGTGCGCCGGCCATGGTCAACGACAGTCATGCGTTCGACTCTGGACGCCATCCCCACCGGGCGGAATGCGGACACCCCCCCTCCCCTGATCCAGGCACCGTCCGCCGCCGTGGTGGAGCTGCCCTCCCCCGCGGCGTCGTCGTGTCAGCGGGTTACAGCACGTTCTCAAGTCGTCGGCCGCCGGAACCGAGAAGGCCTATGACCATCGGACAGCAGTCCTGGTCGCTGTTGTCCAGCGAGTTTGCGGCGCACGCAGGCCTCATCCCGGTGGTTGCAGACATCCTGATACGAAATGCGGTGATGGGCGTGTGGAGATGGACCATCGGGCGGAAGCTCATGGCCTTGTCCTCAGCTGGTCTGATTGTCGCGGCGGCCATCGCGGTGACGAGCGCGACCGGTGTCGGAACGATCCACGTCGCCGACACGCAGCGGAACGCCCTCGCCTTCGCGGAACAACGGGTCCGCCACCTGGAATCGTTGATGAACAGCATCGGCTCGACGGAGCGCGATTCCCTCCTCGCCTACGACGACCGCAGCTGGCGTGCCGCTGAGAGTCGATATTCGAAGGACGCCGAGACAGTTCGCACAATTTGGGCGGAGTTGTCATGAACTGACCTCGACCCCGAGGTGTCAACCGAGCTCAACAACCTCAAGAAACACTACGACTCCTATCTCCGGGACGTCGCCACGATGATGCCGTTCTTCTCGACGATGAAGCCGGGAACGGAGCGGTCGGTGAACGCCGCCATCAGCGAGAGGGAGAGGGGGAAGAAGATCTCGGGGGAACTGCTCACGGTCAGGGACATGATGTCGAAAAAGGTCGCCGAGGCCGATGCCATCGTCGAATCGACCACCACCCGGGTCCAGCAGATCGTCATAGCGGTTCTGCTGGTGGGATTCCTCGTCCTCATGGCGCTGGCGACCTGGATCAGCCGGCTCATCAAGCGTCCCGTCACCGTCATGGTCAACGCCCTGAAGGCACTCGCGCGCAAGGATCTCATCGCCGAGGTCGACATCCGGTCGGATGACGAGCTGGGGGAGATGGGACGCCTGCTCAACCAGGCCCTGACCTCGGTCCGGGAAGCGATCGGAACGCTCGCCGAAAGCTCGACAACTCTCGCGACGTCCTCGCAACAGCTCAACGACGTCTCGGCCGAGCTCGGTAGCGCCGCGGAGGCGACCGCCGAACAGACCACCGTGGTGTCCGAGTCTGCGACGGCCGTCGCCAGCTCGGTGGAGTCGATGTCCGCGGCGACGGACCAGATGATGGCGTCGATCGGCGAGATCGCCGGTCAGGCGTCCAGGGCTTCGGACGTCGCGTCCGACGCGGTGAGAACGGCGGCGGAGACGTCCTCGGCCGTGATGCAGCTCGACCGGGCCAGCGCCGAGATCGGGGAGATCGTCAGGGTCATCACGATGATCGCCGAGCAGACGAACCTGCTGGCGCTCAACGCGACCATCGAGGCGGCCAGGGCCGGGGACGCCGGGCGAGGCTTCGCCGTGGTCGCCAGCGAGGTCAAGGACCTGGCTCAGGAGACGTCGCGGGCCACCGACGACATCACCGCGAAGATCACCGCGATGCAGGCGACCACCTCCCACGCCACGTCGGCGATCGACCGGATCACCTCGGTGATCAATTCGATCAGTGAGAACCAGAACAGCATCGCCAGCTCGGTGGAGGAGCAGAGTTCGACCACCTCGGAGATCGGGCGCAATGTCAGCGAGGTGGCGAACGGGGCGACCCAGATGGCCTCCACCATCCACGACATCACCGGGACGGCCGGGCGCACCTCGGACGCGGCCTCGGCGACCCGCCGCTCGTCGGAGGAACTCTCCCAGCTCGCCGACCGGGTCCACACCCTGGTCGGCCAGTTCACCTTCTGAGTCAACGATCACCTCACAGACGACGTTTCCCCATCTCACCGAAGGACAGCTGATGACCAGGACCGCACGAACCATCTCCCCCGGACGGCGTGCCCTGCCGACCGTGGGAATGCTCATCGTCGCGGGCGTCCTCCAAGGGTGCGGCGGCGCCCCGTCCGGGGCCGCGTCTCAGGCCGTCGCGGTACCGAGCGAGCAGATCCGGGTATCGGGCGCCTTCGGCAACACCAGCGACGCCTTCTGGACCACGGTGATGTGCAGCGCGAAGCAGCGGGCCAAGGAACGCGGGGTCAAGCTCACCGTGTACGAAAGCAAGGGAGCAGGCCCCGAGGAGCTGAAGAACATCGAGGAGACCCTGAAGAGCGACGCCCAGGGCCTGATCCTCAACACCTTCGCCCTGGATCAGAAGAAAGGTCCTGTCGCGGTCGCGGAGAAGATGTCCAAAGGGATCCCCGTGGTGACCGCCAACGACCTCCAGCCCGCGACCCAGTACCAGTCCGTCAACGTCAACCAGGACGGATCCATCGTCGTGAACCGGGCGCTCCAAGAGGTCGGCATCACCGGACTGGTGTACGTGCTCGGGGGGCTCTCCTCCTGGCCCGTCATGATGGCCAGCCGCTACCAGCCCACCCTTGACGCGATCCGGGCCAAGGCGCCCGCGGTACGGATCCTGCCCGTCGAGTACTCCGAGTTCTCCCCCGACCTCGCCGAGAAACTCCTCCGTCAGGCGATCACCAAGCACCCCGGCCTCACGATGATCATTGCCTCCAGCGGGCCGGAGTCAGAGGCCGCGGTCAAGGTGCTCCGGGATACCGGCAGGAAAGGAAAGATCAAGTTGCTGGGGTTCGACGCCGTGCCGAATGCGGTGTCAGGCCTGCGTGACGGCACCGCCTTCGCCCTCGGGTCCCAGCCCGCGCTCGACATCGGGGCGGCCCAGGTGGACTCCGTTGCCGACTACCTGACCGCCAACCCGGACGGCGGCGCCGTGACGGGAACCGAGAAACGACTCTTCCCGATGGTTCTGCTCACCCGCGAGAACCTCAACGATCCCGCGAGCGCGGGAAGCGTCTACTCCGCGACGTGCGCCCTCTGATCACCCTCTGAACCGGCGTCGCAGTCAGCAGGGGCAGGTACCACCAGGACGCCCTTGATGTGTATAGTATGCGCATGGCTAGGGTCAACATCACCATCCCTGACGAGCTCCTCAAGCATGCCCGCGAGGCAGGCCTCAACGTGTCGCGCCTGGCAGGGACGGCCCTGGCGGAAGAACTCGACCGACGCGCGAAGATCGCGGCCCTTGACGCCTATCTGGCGGAGATGGACGCCGAGCTCGGCCCTGTCCCCGAGTCAGAGCTCCAGCAGGCCGCGGACTGGGCGGACGGACTGGCGGCCGGTCGCCCTGCCACCAAGCGCGCCGGTGGCCGGACACGTCAAGCACGGTCAGCGTGACGCTCATCCTCGACTCCGGCGGAGTCAGCGCGCTGGCGGGGCACCGGGCCCGGCTGGCTGCCTTGCGCGACCGCGGGTTGTGGCCACCCCAGGTCCCCGCCGTCGTCCTGGCCGAGGCGCTGACCGGAGACGCCCGGCGGGACTTCCACGCCAACCGTCTGCTGCGGACCTGCCAGATCCGCGACGTCGACGAGTCCACATCCCGCGAGGCCGCCCGTTTGCGGACCGCGACCGGAAAGGCCTCAAAGATCTCCGCCGTGGACGCCGTCGTGGCCGCCTTCGCCAGCCTCTACCCCGACCCCGTCGTCCTCACCAGCGATCCTCGGGATCTGGGCGCCCTGGCCGATCAGACCGCCCGCCCCCTCACCATCGCCACGTCGTGAGGATCCGGTACTAGGACGTGGCCGTCGACGGATCGACGGCGCGGGTCGGCGTCACCGGTTCGCCGCAGGAGACACCACCGAGGGAGACGTCACGGCGAGAGGCCAGGATCCCGTAGACGGCCAGCAGGATCCCGAGCCAGAAACCGGACGACGGCACGGCAAGCGCCCCGAGGGTGAACGCCACGAGAGCGAGCCAGCTCACCGGCTCCGGCACGGTGCCGGCCCGGCGCTGGATCCAGCGCAACGCGACCCCGAGCATGATCATGGGCGCCCCGAGGAAGAACAGCCAGAAGACGGCGTTGCGGCGCGCGTCCTCCCCGATGACGTTGACGTATCCGTCCCGGAGGATACCCATGATGTCGTCGCGGGCCAGCGCACCGATCACCACGAAATGCAGGACTCCCAGAGCGATCCACAGCTCCCCGACACGTCTGTACATGATCCGCTCCATCCACGATCGGCCGCCCGGCGAGTCCGGGCCGCTCGGCGACGACGCCAGCCTGACGCGGCGTACCCGGGATCGCCGTCATCCGCCGGTGGGACCCCGGTACGACCGTGGTACGACCCCAGGGAGGACACGGCCCTATGCTCACGGCTGTGAGCATCCGTTCGATCGCGGTGCGCGTGGCCGGAGTCCCCGGCACCGCCGTCGAACAGCTCCAGGCTCACCCCCGGGCCACGGACGCCCTGGTCGCGACGCTGCTGGCAGGCTTCCTTCTCCCCCAGTCCCTGGCCCTGCTGTTCGGGCTGCGGACCGACCGCGGGTGGCCGGTCGCCGTCGTGGCGGCCCTCGCCGCCGTGCACCTGACGCCGGCGTTGCGGCGGACCGCCCCCGTCACCGGGTACGGCCTCGCCTGCCTGGCCATGCTGATCCTGGTCACGGCTCCCAACGGCCGCTTCCCCCTGTCGACGGCGGCCGGTGATGTGAGGGCGTTTCCCCTGGTGTTCCTGCCGTCGAGCCTGCTCTTCCTGCCCGCCCTGAACGCGGTCGCCGTCCAGGCGCACCGCCGGGTGAGCGTCCTGGCCCTGCTGGCCGCCGTCATCGGCACCGGGCTGGCGATGGTGAGGGTCAGCCAGTCGGTGTCCGGCGCGTTCCCCGGAGTGCAGTACGAGTCCTACATCCTGCTCGCCCTCATGATCGCCATCCTGTCGGCCTGGGGCCTCGGGACGGCGCGGGTCACCCGCGCCCGGCTGGAGGCCGCCGCCCGCGCCGAGGCCGCCCGGACGGCGATCCTCGCCGAACGGTCCAGGATCGCCCGGGACATGCACGACGTCGTCGCACACTCCCTGGCCGTCGTCGTCCGGCTGGCCGAGGCGGGCGCGACCCTCACGACGACATCGCCGACGCGCGCCCACGACATGCTCGTCACGATCGCCGACACCGGGCGGGACGCCCTGAAGGACATGCGTGGCATCGTCGGTGTCCTGCGGGATCCCGACGCCGACGCCACCACCGACGCCGCCGGGCCACCGGCGCACGGCTCGGCTGTCCCTGGCCCGCAGCCCACGCTCGCGGAGCTGCCCGTGCTGCTGGAACGGGTCCGGACGACGGGCGTCACGGTCGTGCTGACGCAGTCGGGAACCGCCCTTCCGCTCGGCACGGCGATCCAGCTGGCGGCCTACCACGTCGTGCAGGAGGCGACGACGAACACCGTGAAGCACGTGGGTGCCGGGGCCAGGATCGACATTGACCTTGAGTGGCGCGCCGACCACCTCGTGCTCCGGGTCGAGGACGACGGCGGCAAGGACGACGACGGCGCCCCAGGCTCGTTCCTTCCCCACGACCCCTCCCCCGTGCCCGGCAGCGGGACCGGCCTGGCCGGCTTGCGCGAACGGGTCACCGCCGTCGGCGGATCATTCCACGCGGGGCGTTGCGGCCGGGGGTTCGCCGTCCGGGCCGAGCTGCCCGCCACCACGATCCGGGCGGAGGGCGGACGACGATGACGATCAGGGTCGCGCTCGTCGACGACCAGGAGCTGGTCAGGGTCGGTCTCGAAACCGTGATCGAAGCCGACGACGAGATGAAGGTCGTCGCCCAGGCCTGCGACGGGGAACAGGCGCTCGCCGTCCTGCCCCGTACCGGTGTCGACGTCGTGCTGATGGATGTCCGGATGCCCCGGATGGACGGCGTGGAGGCCACCCGGCGCCTGCGAAGCAGCCCGGGCGCCCCACGGGTGATCGTGCTGACCACCTTCGACCTCGACGAGTACGCCTACGCGGCGCTGCGGGCCGGGGCATCCGGATTCCTGCTCAAGGACGCGACCGCCACCGAGATACTCGCCGCCATCCGCACGGTGCACGCCGGGGACGCCGTCATCGCCCCGGCAACGACCCGCAGGCTCCTCGACCACCTTGTCCAGGCCCGCACCCGCGACGCCGACCAGGACGCCGTCAGCGCCCTGACGGAGCGGGAACGCGAGGTACTCCAGGAGATCGCCACCGGCTACTCCAACCCCGAGATCGCCCGGCGCCTGTACCTCTCGGAGGCGACCGTGAAGACGCACGTCGGCCGGATCCTCGCCAAACTGGATCTCAGGGACAGGATCCAGGTCGTGATCTTCGCCTACGACCACGGCCTGGTCCACCCCCGCTGAGCAGGGTCGCGAACAGGCGGCCTTCCTGCGGCAGATCAACGCTCACCCGAAGTGACGTCGAGCCCCTGGCCGGACGTCACCCGCCGCCCCGCGCGGACGGTGCATCGTTGACCCTGTGCCTCGCCTCGACCCCGTAGACCTGTTCGTCCCCGTAGACCTGTTCGTCCCCGGGTGCGCCGTCCTGCTCGACTTCGACGGCCCCGTCTGCGCCGTCTTCTCGGGATATCCCGCTCCCGGGATCGCCGACGTCCTGCGCCGGATCATCACCCGCCACGGGCACCCGCTCCCCGACGACGTCCAGGCGACCCCTGATCCCTTCCACGTGATCCGGCGTGCCGCGGACATCGCCCCCGGGCTCGGCCCCGAACTGGAGGCCGCGCTCACCGACGCCGAGCTGCGCGCCGTCACCTGCGCCACCCCGACACCGGGGTCCACGGCCCTCCTCGCCGCCTGCGTCGCCAGCGGACGGCCCGTCGCCGTCGTCAGCAACAACTCCGCCGAGGCCATCACCGCGTACCTCGACGAGCACGGGTTGACAGATGCGGTGCGTCACGTCCAGGGACGGGCGAAGACCGATGCGACGCTGATGAAACCGCATCCCTACCCCGTACTCCAGGCACTGGCCGCGCTCAGCGCGGACCCCACGACGCACGCCGGGAGCGCCGTCCTCATCGGTGACTCACGGGCAGATGTCGACGCGGCCCGCGCCGCCGGGATCCGCGCCCTCGCCTACGCGAACAAACCCCCGAAGAGCAGGCTGCTCGCCGACGCCGACGCCGTGATCACTAGCCTGGAGCCCCTGGCCCACGCCCTCGCCCTCCAGCGCCCCCACGAGGAGATCCCATGCTGACGACCGGTCGCCACCTGCTCGAGGTGGCGCACGAGCACGGATTCGCCGTCCCGGCGTTCAACATCAGTGATTGGGCGATGTGCCGTGGCATCGTCGAGATCAGCGAGGAGCTCCAGGCGCCGCTGATCATCGCGATCCACCCGGACGAGCTCAGCCATGTCGGAGCCGACCTGGTGCCTGCGATCATCGCCCGTGCCCACCGGGCGAGCGTTCCGGTCAGCATCCACCTCGACCACGGGACGACGTACGAGCACGTCCTGCTCGCCGTCCAGGCCGGTTTCACCTCCGTCATGATCGACGGATCGACGCTCCCGCTACGGAAGAACATCGCCCTGACGTCCAGGGTCGTCGAGACGGCCCATGCCGTCGGCGTATCCGTCGAGGCCGAACTCGGCACGATCGGGCAGACGGACGGCGAGGCCGAGGCCGGCGCGAACACCATCGTCCACACCGACCCGGACGACGCCGTACGGTTCGTCGCAGAGACCGGCATCGACAGCCTCGCCGTAGCCATCGGCACCTCTCACGGGATCTACCCGTCGTGGATGAAGCCCGAGCTGAAACTCGACCTGCTGCGACAGCTCGCGTCCGTTGTCTCCACCCCGCTGGTCCTGCACGGAGGCTCGGCCAACCCGGACGCCGAGATCGCCGAGGCCGTCACCCGGGGAATCAACAAGATCAATATTTCGAGTGACATCAAGGCCGCCTACTACACGCGGATGAGGGCCGTCCTCGCGGACGCCGGGCTGCGCGAGCCGAACGTCATCCAGCCTCCGTGCATCACGGCGATGAAAGAGACCGCCGCCCACAAGATCAAGCTGTTCCGGGCGAAGGGCGCGGCCGGGCTCTACTGATACGTCAGGCCGTTGCGATGGAGCGCTGAAGAGCGCTCATGTCGCAGCCCGTCTTGCGTTGGGACGGTCCCGGTCTCACAGGTGGCCGGGACCGTCCTGCCGGGTTGTCCCCCGCAAGCGGGAGGTGCCCTCAGCTTCGCAACCACTGCCTGCCGGAGCAGGTCTTATGGTCGCCTCCACGTCCGTTGTTGTCCGTCCCGATCAGCGCGAGACCGCAGGAAGGAAAAGCAGTGCGCGGCAGATTCGAGAGCCTCGACCGGAGGAAATTGTCCGCGGGTAGCTCACCATTGGGCTCACTTGGATAACAGAATGTCACTTATGTACATCTGGCCATCGCCGCTTTCTGAGTTGAAAACGAGCTTCAGCTCGGTGACCTGACTTGGGAATTCGACCTGACTTGGGAATTCGGCCTGACCAGGACAAGGAATGAGTTCCTTGAACATGATTCTCTTCTTCGTCCATGCGTCATGAATCAGGGAATCTGTGGGAACACCCACATAAGTGCATTTGTCATAGCCGTACACAAGAAAAACTTGGAAGTATTTGATATTTCCGCGCGGTATCTTCAGTGACAATGTAAGTGCCGTTGAATCCTTCGGGATGGTTAATTGGTTATACTGCACGCTATAGGTTGCGGACCGCCCATCACTCTCGTTCGACTTCCTCAAATCAAGCTTCATGCAGCGAGGTTTTCCCGACCCGAAACAGGCTGAACCATTCTCGATAGAAGGTTTGAAGTTAATACCATTTCCTGATGGTACCGGTGGATACTTCAATTGTGTTGCGAGAATTCCCCCTAGTACGCAGGTTATCGGCTTATCTGGTTGGCAGTCGACTTGAGTGGGTGCCGCCGAGGTCCTGGATGACGACAGCCACGTCCTATTGCTTCGCGGTCCGGAGGAAGTCTTCTTGGTCGAGTGAGGCCCACTGGTGATCTCTCCGGTCGGCGACTGTCGAGTTTTCGAAGATTCCGGCGGAGGCAGATTGGGTGGATTCGTAGGTGGTGTCTCAGAGGGCACAGTCCGGGGCGACGGTGATGCTGTGGGCGGAGAGTCGGGAATCAACTGCTTCCCTGGCGCCACGAACGTGACCAGCATGCATACCCCAGCGGCCGTCAAGATGACTCCCTTGATCACTGTCCATCGACGGTTCCCGCGTCGTGTGTTCGGACCAGTGTCACTCGAATCATCGTTGCTGCTGATGCCAGTCGTTTTCCGCTCCTCAGGTCGAGGGGCTTCATCGACCTCATGCCGGCGCTCTTCTCCAATCGTGGACGGGCGAGTGGTTTCGGAGCCATGCCGCGGTGGGGAGGACGATGTTGGCTGTCCTGCTGTGCGAAGGACGCTGGAGCCGAGGTACGCCGCGAGCATGACCAGCCACTGTCGGGTCGCGGCGTCGAAGGAGCTGAACGAGGAACACCGGAGAGCTTCGACCAGCAGACAAATCCGCAGTTGTATCAACCAATCATCCAAGAACCCCTTGTCCTTAACCGCCTGCGGTTGACAGTACAGTACGGCTTCAATGGCGTTCACGGTGTCTAGTGGTAACTTGTTGCGGTCCTGAGCCGATTTCTCGACGAGATAGCGAAGAAGCGCATCGCGCTGCACGCAGGACAGCGTCTTCAACTGCCGCGCAACGATCGACATGGTGAGGGCAGCGACATCACGGGTGAGCGGAGCCTTGTGATCGAAGGTGCACAGATCAATGAGCCAGAACTGCTCCGTGTCGTGCGTCTCACTGTTTCCGCACACCATGATGTTGTACTCGTGAAGATCTCCATGACTATTGCCGAGAAGTGCTTGGAACCCATACTGTTCCACAGGCGATGACTCTCGTGTCGACAGGAGATCATACAAGACTTGAGTTTCACCGCATTCCTTGACAAGCGTCGAACCGTTTCCGTCCTCCTGCGTTCTGGATGCAGCAATGACGTCATCCAACAGCTTGTCGAGGGGAAGGTTCACTCGTTTGAATTCTCCACGGAGAAAGTCCGCCACATTCGTTCCTTCAGCCGTGAAGACGTTGGGGGTCCATTGCTCCAATATTGCTCTCACGACACCCCGCGTGACAGCGATATGTTCCTCTTCCGGCAATTCGGCCATCGGAAGACACTGCCGCAAGCCTCCTCCAGTAATTCCCTGCAGAAGAATCAGATCGCGGCTTCTCAGCCTTATTGCTTGTCTCAACTCCACAAGATGGTGCTTCGCGAACGCCTCGCTGGAGTATTTCCTCGCCGAACGGTGACGTGCTGCCTCATCGTCGCAGCCACCACTTCGGCACATCTTGGCAATGACTTTCTCTGGCGCTTCCCTGGCCGGCGGGCGATCACCAATCACCACTACAGCAAGCTTTGCACCAGAGCATCCTTTCGGATCCCACAATGGTTCGTCGGTCCTCATTGATCTATCATGATCATGGGCCCATTGCTGTAGATCCTCCGCAGCCTCGGGCCCGAACATTTCCGTGAGGGCATGCATGGATCTGTTATCGATACCCGCTGGGCCTAGTTCATTTCTGGCGGACACAGCGGCAATTGTGCCAGAGGCTCTGGACCTGAGCCGCAAGACACGACTCCAAGCGATTTCCGTAGCTTTTGCCCCGCTATCATTTGATTCTGATGTTTTCCGCTTTGCGTCGATAGTTATGAATAGTCGGACAGGTTGGTTGGGAGCGATCTCCAGCAGGGCAGCCGTAGGTCGAGACGCTCCGGGTCTCCCTGAACGCGTAGGTCTCCCGTAGTGAGCCACAACGACCTTCCCCATCGTCACGCGACGTGGGCCCCCTGTGGATTGTGCCCTTCGAGTGCCCGGCGCCGTCGTTCGGGGACCTGGTCGCCAGCCTGCTGACGAAGCTGACACCGCCGCTTCGGCGGGCAAGGCTCCCGTCCCATGTCGTCAGCACAGTGCAGGACTGTGCTCCGAAGACCCTTGGGCTTGGTCCCGGATGTAGCAGGGCGCCGTCCAGTTGTCCTCACACGAGTGACCTGCCATCACGGACCGCCGAGATCGTCCGAGATGCAGGCCGGGGAGCGGGTTTCACTGACAGGGATCCATCTATCCAGTTACTTACGGTTTAATGTGCCTCACTCCTCGTGTCACACTGTCCCCATTGGTACGGCTTGTGTGGACGTTCGGAGGTGCGATGACATCCCACCAGCGGATCAGTCAGTTGCAGAACAACACTCGTTCCATCACCCTCCACAGGGCGATCCGGGTTGCCCACCGCTACACCCAGAGGACTCAGTCGATCAGTCTGGTTGTGTCTCTAGCGATCGCGTGCCTGGGAGCGCTGGCCAAGGTGGCACACCCACCGCTACTGGCGGTCGCCACCACCATCGGCGCGGCATGGGCGGGCGCCTACATGGTCGCGCTATCCCCGCAAGTCGGCCGTTATCTGCGGACCAGCGCAGTCCTTCAGGAGATGCTGGATACCACCCTGTTCGGGACGACCTGGAACTCTGTTCTCGTCGGAGAACAGTTGCCTGAGGATGAGGTGAGTCGACTCAGCCGGCGTTTTCGTGGGGACGAAGCGTCGCTGCGTGACTACTACCTTGTGGCAGCGGTCGACGCCCCCTACGATGTGCTCTTCTGCTTGGAGCAGAATCTGGCCTGGGGGTCCCGCATCCGTCGTCGGTTCGCCGACGTACTGCTGGGCTTCGTTGCAGTTTGGTGTGTGATGGGCGTCATCGTTGGCATAGTACTCGGAAGCACCGTCGGCAATCTGGTGAACGCATGGTTCGTGCCTTCCTTGGGCCTTCTACTGTCCTGCTCGGACATTGCACGCGTCCAGATCCTCACCACTCGCGAGCGTATGCGGGTGGTCAGGCTGGTGCGAGCGGTAATGGAGGATCCATCGTCGCCGATCCTCGACAACGACGAGGCATTTGCCGTGTTCTCCCGGCAGGTTCAGGACGTGCTGTTCTTGGCTCGCAGCCAACAATCACGCACACCGCAGTGGTTCTTTCGCCGCTTTCACGACGTCGACATGGCAGACTTCCGTTTCAAGATGCAGGAATTGGAGCGGAGGGCCAGCCAAGGGCTCCATCACTGACACGGCGCGGCCGTCGACTTGACAAATTCCCGGAAGGGACGCTGTGAGGGGCCGATCCTTCGCGACCGTCTGCTGCCCAACCGCAGCCCGCCCACCGATGATCTGCCCAAGGCCGTACCGTCCCGCCGCGTTGAGTGGTGTTGTTTCACCGAGCTCGGCTGATTGGTGTCAACTCATCGACGCTGGTCGCACCATCTGGCTCTGCGCGTGCACGCTGAACGAGCAGCGACGGCTCTGACCTGGTCTTTGACACTTGTCGTGACACTGGTCAGCCTAAGTGACTCCCGGCCGAAGCTCCATCGGATCGAGGGCACGGCGCGACAGAAGCGAGACAGGAGTCACATGACGACGGTGAATCAGAACCTGGGGATGAACCACCACATCATTGGTGGGGCAGCGGGCACGGCGCGCAGACCCCGATCTGCCCGGTGGCTGGCCGCAGCCGCCGTCGGGGCCTTGCTCGTTGCGGGAGGGGGCGTCACCGGTGCTCAGAGCGCGTCGGCGGCGGTGGGCTGCGAGGTCGACTACCAGATCACCTCGCAATGGCAGGGAGGGTTCGGTGCCAGCGTCACGGTGAAGAGCCTCGGGGACCCGGTGAACGAATGGCGCCTGGCCTGGAACTTCATCTCCGGGCAGACCATCACCCAGATGTGGAACGGCTCCTACATCCAGTCCGGTACCCAGGTCACGGTCGCCAACACGTCCTGGAACGGAACCCTTGCCACCGGTTCGACGGCCAGCTTCGGGTTCAACAGCACCTCCGGTTCGAGCAACCCCGTCCCCTCCTCGTTCACGCTGAACGGCACAGCGTGCACCGGCCAGGTGAGCGTGACCCCTACACCGACCACGTCCACCACACCGACCATCCCCACCACGCCCGGTGGGCCGGGGCTCATCGACAACAACTTCACCGTCACACGGGAGGCTGCCTACGGCACCAGCAACAAGTTCACGGTCCTGCGCCCGTCGCAAGTAAGCGGCACGATGCCGGTCCTCGTGTTCGGCAACGGCGGCTGCCAGCACTCCACCAGCAGCGCCGAAGCCACGTTCCTGACCCAGGTGGCGTCCCGTGGGATCGTCGTGGTCCAGGAAGGCGCGGTCAGCGGGTCGTACAGCGGCGTGTCCAACGGTTCGCCGATCCCGACGCTGCTCACCGACGCAATCACGTGGGCTCAGTCGGAGAACGCCCGCAGCGGCGCGACACTCGCCGGGCACCTGGATCTGTCGAAGGTGACCTCGTCCGGCTTCTCCTGCGGGGGCATCGAGGCACTCATTGCGGGCGCCGACGCACGGGTCAAGTCCGTGGTCTCGCTGAACAGCGGGCTCTTCTCCGATGGTTCGCTCGGCGGGTACAAACCCAGCGAGCTCGCCAAGCTCCACTCACCGATCATGTTCATGGACGGCGGCTCCTCCGACATCGCGTACCCCCAGAGCCAGGCCAACTACAAGGTGGTCACGGTGCCGGCGGTGCTGGCCGAGCAGACGAGCGCCGGCCACGGAGGACTGATCAACGGTTCCGCGACCACAGAGGCCGCGAAGGCCCTGGTCCAGTTCATGGACTCCACCTTGAACGGCAACACCGCGGCTCGTGCCTACCTGGTCGGGTCCTCCGGCCTGGCCTCGAAGTCCGGCTGGATCGTCCAGAGCAAGAACGGCTTCTGAGAGGCGTGCCGGAGATGCCTTCCAGCACGCGCGGAAGGCATCTCCGGCACGCACGGAAGGCGTCTCACGCGTCGTCCGGCTCATACCGGAAATGGGTGACGCATCTGGCGGCCTGCGCGGAGTACGGCTCGATCAAGGCCCGCAGCCGCTCCTGCGCCAGTGGACCGAGCACCGCGTGGATCTCGACGAACAGGCGCCTGGCTTCCTCGCGGGGCCACGGCTGCGGGAGCAGATGCGGGGGAAGACCGGGGTCCGTGTCGGCGAAGTCCCGCCAGGAGTCCATCACCCGGGTCCTGGCCACCAGCGCCTCCGCACCACCCACGGCGCCGTCGGCGAGCCGGTCGCACAGCGGGGAGAACCGACGCACGAACGCCTCGTACTGGGCTC
Source organism: Actinomycetota bacterium (assembly GCA_030837345.1). Lineage (GTDB taxonomy): Bacteria > Actinomycetota > Actinomycetes > Actinomycetales > Kineosporiaceae > JAUPKQ01. Next base: position 49,142 of record JAUPKQ010000095.1, read on the forward strand.
GGAGGGCATCCAGATCGTAGGCACGAGCGGGCCCGCCCGGCCCCGGCTCATCCGCGAACGTCGCATGCATCACCGACCACCTGTCGCCTGCCTCCACGCTCAGCAGCTCGCCAAGGGCCTTTTCGACGTCGGAGGTCGGCGTCCCGGGCCGGATCCACTGCCCCTTGTAGAGCAGGACGAAGCCAAGGTGCGTCAGGACCTGTCGGACGCCGTGCCGCTGGGCGCGCCGGTCAGCGGGGACCGAGTAGGAGCACATCACCCAGTCCCCGCTCCAGGGTCGTGGCCGGGCCTCGAAGCTGAGGAAGTGACTCATCCTGGCGTGGTGTCGCGCCAGCGCCGCCGGAGTGAGGCGGTACACGGGCTGACGCGCGACACACACCCGTTCGATCAGGCCTCGCCTGGTCAGCCGGGACAGTGCGGCCAGCGCACCGGCCTCGGTGACGTCGAACTCCCGCAGGATCGCCACTACGGCCGCCGACGGCAGCGCGGCGTCGGCGGACTCGAAGTACTCGCCCAGCAGGGTGGCCAGAAGATGCTGCGGGCTCGATCCCACCTGCCTGCGTGGGACGGCGGGGCCCTCTTCACCGCTCATCCGGTCAGTGTGCTCCGCACGATAGGTCCGCCGATCTTCGGGTC
>JAUPKQ010000096.1 GCA_030837345.1 Actinomycetota bacterium
GACGCCGACGCTCTCGCGGACGCCGACGCTCTCGCGGACGGTGGACGTCCCGGTGCGACCGACGTCCTCGTACCGATGCCGCTGCCCCAGCCGCGGGGACCGGTGTCCGCCCGCCTGTGCGGCTACCGCGCCACCGCTGATCGCTACACGGTCGACCGGCAGGTTGTGCTCGATCCCACCCGGACGGCGGAGCTCGCCGGCCGGCTGAACTCCACACCTGGGGAGGTCGTGACGGCCTCCGCCCGGGCGGCGTGCCGCCCCGGGGACCACCCGGCGATGCTGGTCTTCCGGTACACGGAGGGTCCTCCCGCGCTCGTCGCCGTCCCGGGCGGACCGTGCTCGCTCGTCGTCACCTCCGCCCGGGCCGAACGAGGCCGCGCGGACATCGCCCGGTGGGCCGGCGGCGTCCTCCGGTCGCTCTAAGGATTTCGGACATCGGGCGGGTGTCCGCTAGCATCGGGGACAGTTACGCGGCTGCGGCCGGGTGACGAGCGCCCGTAGCTCAACGGATAGAGCATCTGACTACGGATCAGAAGGTTGGGGGTTCGAGTCCCTTCGGGCGCACTCGTTTGAGACAGCGACAAGATCGGCCCTCACCAGCGGAAACGCCGGTGGGGGCCGATCTTGTTGTGTCGAGCCGGTCTTGTGGCGCCCGGCCGGTCGCCAGCTTCGGGGCGACGTCCGCCGTCCGGTGCCGGGCCCGGCGGTCAGCTGCAGGCGACCTTCTTGCCGAACTGGTCGACGCAGATCTGACGGATCTCGCCGGGCACCTCTTGGACCTTCGTCTGGGTGACGGTCGTGGTCCGGACGACGGTGGCGGCGGCTCCCGATCGCGTCACCGTGATCGGGGCGGGGGTGACGATGCGGGTGGTGATCGCGGTGGCGACGCCGGTCTTCGTCACTCCGACGACGCGGCGCTGGGTGGACAGGCGCGTCTTCGTCTCGGCCCCGGCCACGGGTTTGCCCTCGGGGGTCACCGTGACGGTCACCGGCGCCAGGGGTGCCGCGGCCGTCGGGGCCGCGGCGGTCGGCGCCGTCCCCGGTGTCGTCCCCGGTGTCGTGGCTCCCGCGACGGCCGTACCTGACGCGGGGTCGGCGGCGGGGAGAGTGTTCTCCAGGCTCTCACTGACGCCGTCGTTCACGACCACCGGCGAGGCCTCGCCGGCGCAGCCGGTCAGCGTCGTCACGGCGGCTGTCGCAATCATGATCAGGAGCGGGGTGGCGCGCATCGTCGAGTCCTTCCGTTGTCCGCCCGCACGCTAGTGGGACCTACGGCCCCTTGGGGCGCCTTCTTCTGACTTCACCGTCAGAGATGTCCGGAATGAGGTGAATAGAGGGGTGGTTTCGGGGTGCCGGACGGTGCTTCGAGGCTGCGGATGATTCGCGACATGCGCAGGTCAGGCGGAGAATGGAGGGGTCCAATCAGGCGGGCGGAGCACAGGGAAGCGTGTTTTCGCCGGGTCGACGCCATCTCGCCAAAAAGTTGGGAAATGTCCGAGATGAATCGCAATGTAGACCCATGGTCCGTCGGCGGTGTCGCACCGCCCCCTCCGCCGATCTGGGCCTCCCACAGCGTCGCCGAAGCGGGCGCCATCACTCATGAGACCACCGCGTCCCTCCGCCCGACGATCATGCAGTGGCGGTCGCACGGGCCTGATCCCGTCACGACCGCCGTCACTCTCAACGTCGTCGACATCCGCGTCGGCGACCACTGGGTGCGTTCGCGTCCGACGGTGGAGATCGAGGGCGGGAGCTACTCCCTGGACGGCGCGCACCAGCTGCGCACGGCCATCGGCTCCTTCCTCGCCTCCGTGGTGGCGGAAGAGATCCCCGAGCGGGATCCCGTCCTCCGGGGCCACGCCCGGCGTGCCGCCTTCGCCGCCCTTCGTGTCTCCGCCGGGGAAGGCCGCCGGGATCCGGAAGGCATCCGGGATCCGGAAGGCCGCCGGGGCCCGGAGGAGGGCCGCGAACCGGAGGGATAAACGCGTTAGTCACGGTGACAATCGGCTCCGGCGGGAGCCGGTCCGGCCGTCCCCCGCGTTGATCGACGGACTGTCGAGCGCGGGGGACGGCGTCCGGGCCCGGTGACATCCCTACGGCGAGGTCACCGGGGTGCCGATGGCACCATCGTGGACCGTGCCGGGGAGGTGGAAGCGACCAAGAGTCGTGTTGCGCGGCGGCGGGGCGGAGTCGGGTGCTGGAGGCAGCGACGGGAGCGTCACGCCGATAGGGTGACAATGGCCGCAACCAGGCTTCCCGGACGGAGACGGGTCAATCGCAGTGATGCCCTTCTGCGCCACCTCATCGGGCGTGCCGACGTGATCCGTCGGCCATGCCCGCGAGAGCAGAAGGAACGGGGGATCGGGGGATCTGATGGAACGTGACGGGCTCGAACGAGCGGGCCTGCCGTGCTGATCGTGGATCGCCGGTGTCGACGAGGTCGTGCCCGATGACCCTTCGAGGGACGGGCTCCGCCCGGCGCAGGGTGTGAGCCATGGCTGTCTCCGTTGTCCTCACCGTCATCCGGGGGCCGCTCGACGGGCAGGAGTACCTCGCCACCGAGCGCACCACCTGGGTTCTGGGGCGTTCCCGGGACTGTGATCCGCGCCTCCCCGACGATCCCGATCATCGGACGGTCTCCCGGCACCACTGCCTGCTCGACATCAACCCTCCCCAGGTCCGGATCCGTGACTTCGGCAGTCTCAACGGCACCCGGATCAACGGCACGGTGATCGGGCGGCGCCGTACGGGTCAGACACCCGAGGACGCCGCCGCCGACTCGTACCCCGAGCACGACCTCAAGGACGGCGACGAGCTGCGGCTCGGCGACACCGTGCTCCGGATCAAGATCCGGGGTTCGGAGCCGACGATGCCCCAGGAGATCGTCCCGGCGGGGGTCGCGGCGGCGTTCTCCGTCGGCGACCCGGACGCCGCCGTCCGGAGCCTGTTCGGCAGCGGCGGCCGGCCAGGGAGGCACGCCCTGCTCGACCCCGGTATCGATCACCTCGTGGGGCCGCCCGCGGATCTGATGGGGTACGAGGTGGTCCGCGAGATCGGCAGAGGCCTGCTGGGGGCGGTGTTCCTCGCCCGGCACGTCCGGACGGATCACGAGATCGCTCTGAAGGTCATGTTGCCGCAGGTGACGGCCGCGCCGGAGGTCAGCGCCCGGTTCCTTCGCGAGATCGAGGCCACCCGTGGCCTGCACCACGATCACATCGCGGTCCTGGGCAGCGCCGGTGAACATGACCGCGTCTTCTTCTTCGCGAGCGAGTACTGCGCGGGCGGCAACCTGGAGGACCTGCTCGTCCGCAACGACGGCTCCCTGCCGGTGGATGCCGCCGTCCCGATCTTCCTCCAGGCACTCGACGGCCTGGAGAACGCGCACCGCTTCGGCGTCGTCCACCGGAATCTCAACCCGCGGAACATCATGTTCACCGGGGGCGACGCGCCCGTCGTCAAGCTGGGCGACTTCAGCCTGGCGAAGGCCTTCGACCAGGCAGGGCTGAGCGGTCTGACGCGCACCGGGGCCACGGCGGGCAAACCGTACTTCTTGCCCCGCAACCAGGTGATCGATTTCCGCCGGACCGGGGCGGACGTCGACACCTGGGCCATGGCCGCCTGCCTCTACCAGGCGCTGACCGGCACGTACCCCCGCGACTTCACGAGTGACCGTGACCCCTGGCTGGCGATCCTCACCCAGGACGCCGTGCCGATCCGCCGCCGTGCCCCCGGCCTTCCCGACCGGCTGGCCCAGGTGATCGACCACGCCTTGCGGGAGACGCCGTCGATCGGCTTCGCGAGCGCCTCGGCCCTTCGCGACGCCTTGGCGTCGTGCTGGTGACGGCGCTAGGGCATCGGCTTCTGGGGAAGGCGGTTCTGGACATAGGGGGCACCCGAGAAGGCAAGATCGGCCTTCATCGCGGTGAAGGCCTGTTTGGGCCGGTAGCCGGCGTCGTAGATCCCGGCCATCGACTCCGCCCCCCTGCCCCGGCCGAGGTCGGTGATCGTCGTCCAGTGGTGCTTGTCGTCGAAGCCCCAGAGGGTGAACGACAGGCATTTGCGTGAGCCGAGGCAGCCCCGCAGGAGGGCGCTGTAGTTGGCGGCCTGGGCGTGGACCATGGCGTTGACGTCGTCGCTCAGGCCTTGCTTGACGCCCTCGGTGATCGGGCTCCGGACGTCGGCCTCGGTGATGGCGGTGGCGACGCCGAGGGAGGCGAATCTGTCGAGGGTCTCCGCGATCTGGAAGGCGTCGTAGTTGCCGTACCGGGTGGAGAGGTGCCCCTGGCTGCCGATGCCGTCGATCGGGACCCCCTTGACGCGCAGGTTCTTGACCATGGTGTGGACGAACTGCGTCTTGTCCTTGGCGCTGCCGTCGCCGAAGGCCTCGATGTTGTAGTCGTTGTAGAAGAGCAGCGCCTTGGGGTCGGCGGCCCGGGCCCACCGGAAGGCGTCGGCGATGTACTCCTCGCCCAGATGCTGGTACCAGAACTGCTTGTACCGGATGACGCCGTCCGCGTCGTCCCGGGAGTCGCTCACCGCCTCGTTCACGACGTCCCACTGCCAGATCCTGCCTCTGTACCGCTTCACCACGGTGGTGATGTGTTTCTTGAGGATCTCCCTGAGCTCGTCCCGGGTGATGGTCCCGGTGGCGACGCCCTCGGTCAGCCAGCAGGGAAGCTGGTTGTGCCAGACGAGGACATGGCCACGGACGAGCTGGTGGTTGTCGGCGGCGAGGCTCATGAAAGCGTCCGCCGCCGCCCAGGTGTACTTGCCGCGCTCGGGTTCGAGGGCGTCCCACTTCATGACGTTCTCGGCGGTGATGGTCGAGAACTGGGAGGCGATGATCTGGGAGTACCGGGGCTCGTCGGTCTTCTTGGCGGCGGACAGGTCGACCGCGGTTCCGAGGTACAGGCCGTGGCGCAGGGCGAGGGAGCGAAGGGTCTGCTCGGAGGGGGTCTTTTCGTTCACCGTCGCGACCGCCGGTGCGATGGCGAACACACCCACCAGCGCCGCGGCGATACCCCAGATGCCCAGTGACCGCTTGACCATCATCGCGAATCTCCTTTCGGGCCGTCCTTGGCCCGTCGGACACGATAGGGACAGGGGCGCCCGGACCGCCGAGCGGCCACCTCCGAAACGGGATGCGTGACCCGCCGGCCGGTCCTGGGCCGCTCAGAGGAGATCAACCGTGGATCGGTGGGTGGTGGGCCCTCATCGGCACGTCGTGTACCGATAACTTCCACTGGCGAACCTGAACCGTAGGCTCCGGTTTCGGACCCGTCAAGGGGGCTTCCGCGCCCCCGGCACGGTGGTGCCGGGCGCAACTTTCGGGCCACGGACGGCGCCGATCACCGCGTCCGTCCGGTGTCGCCGGGGGTCGCGCGATCCGTGCCGCACCGTCGGTCACGTCACCCTCATAGTGGCGAGATGTCCGTTATTGTGCGCCGTCGTTGAGATCTGTCTTACTGTGATCGAACAAATACACGGCGCGGACAATTGCCGGACTGCGACCCGCGGAGGGGTGCGATTGATGCTTGAGACACCGTGGGCGGACGACGCGGAACGCGTTTTCCGGATGGCCTTCCACGGTGCGCCCACCGGCATGGTGATCGCCAGCCTCGCTCCGGGCGACGAGGGCCGCTACCTGATGGTCAACGACGCCTTCGCCCGGATGCTCGGACTGCCGGTCGAGGAACTCGTCGGCCTGAGCTGCGGCGACCTGATCCACCCTGACGACATGCTTGTCGACTGCGAGCAGTTCGCCCAGATGACGGCCGGCGTCAGGAGCCGGTACCAGCGTGAGAAACGCATGAGATGCGCCGACGGGTCCTGGCTGTGGGTCCGCATGGCGGCGTCCGTCGTCGAGCGGGACGGCGAGCCCGCGTACGTCATCGTGCACGCCGAGGACGTGACGGCCCGCCGGGCCGTGGAGGCCGAACTCGCCCGCCGGGCGCTCTACGACCCCTTGACCGGGCTCGCCAACCGGGCACTGCTGCTGGACCACCTCGAGATGGCCGTCCTCGACCTCGGCCGGGACCGTGACGCCCTCGCCGTCTTCTACCTCGATCTCGATCACTTCAAGGACATCAACGACACTCTCGGCCACGCGGCCGGTGACGAGGTGCTGCGGCAGATGGGGGCGAGGCTCTCCGCGGAGGTCCGGCCTCCCGACACCGCGGCGCGTCTCGCCGGCGACGAGTTCGTCGTCGCGGCCAGGGCGGCGGACGACGTCGAGGCCGTCCGGACGGCGAAACGGTTGCACGTCGCCCTGTCGGCGCCGGTGCTCGTCGGGAACCGGGAACTCGTCGTCCGGTCGAGTGTCGGCGTCACGACGACGACGAGTCTGCGCGCCCGTCCGGAGGATCTGCTGCGGGAGGCCGACGCGGCGATGTACCAGGCCAAACGTCAGTGCCGTCGTCCGTGGGCCCTCTACGACGAGACCCTGCACGGCCTCGCGCTCGAACGGCTCGCGATCGAGGACCGGTTGCGTGACGCCCTGGAGTCCGACCGGCTCGTCCTCCACTACCAGCCGATCGTCGATCTGAGCAGCGGCCGGATGTCGTCGGCCGAGGCCTTGCTCCGGCTGCGCGACGCCCAGGGGACGCTCGTGCTCCCCGAGGACTTCATCGACGTCGCCGAGGACAGCGACCTCATCGTGCCCATCGGCGACTGGGTGCTGCGGGAGGCCTGCCGGCAGCTGGCCGTCTGGCAGGCGTACCGGCCCGATGTGGACGTCGCCGTCAACGTGTCGGCGCGCCAGGTGAGCCAGCTCGTCGTGCGCGAGCAGGCGCTGACGGCGGCGTCGGCGGCCGGCGTCGACCCGTCCCGCCTCCAGCTGGAGATCACCGAACGCGTGCTCGTCGACGCCGGGGCGGACGTCGTGGCGGAGCTGGACCAGGTGACCGCCGCGGGGTGCGGCCTCGCGATCGACGACTTCGGGACCGGCTACTCGTCGCTGTCCCACCTGGGGCGGTTCCCGGTGGGGAGCGTCAAGATCGACCGATCGTTCGTGTCGGGGCTCGGGGTCCGCAGCGGGGACAGCGCCATCGTGGCGGCCGTCACCAGCCTCGGCCGGGCCCTCGGCCTGACGGTGGTCGGCGAGGGCGTCGAATCACGAGAACAGCTCCTGGCGTTACGGCGGATCGGGTGTCATCGCGCGCAGGGGTTCCACCTGGGACGGCCTCTGCCCGGGCCCGAGCTGACCGAGATGATCAAATCCGGTAGGTGATCAGGCCGAGGTCCGGAGCACCAGCTCGGTCGGGAGTATCGCCCACGGCGGGTCGACCGGGTCACCGGCGATCCGGTGCATCAGCATCTCGGCCATGCGGGTCCCGATCGCCTCGATCGGCTGTTTGACCGTCGTCAGCGGGGGATCGATCCGCGCGGCGGCGGGGATGTCGTCGAACCCGATCACCGCGACGTCGTCCGGAACGCGACGGCCGCACTCGCGCAGGGCCTGGAGGACGCCGAGGGCGATCAGGTCGGCCCCGGCGAAGATGGCGTCGACGTCGGGGACGCGTTCGAGCAACCGGCGGGTCCCCTCGTAGCCCGTCTCGGCGAGGAAGTCCCCGCGCTCGACGAGCTCCGACGGGGCGTCGCCCGTCGTGGCCTTGAGGACGTCCCGCCAGCCCGCCAGCCGGTCACGGCCGACGGCGAGGTAACGCGGCCCGGCGACCGTGGCGACCTTGCGGCGCCCGCTGTCGAGGAGATGCTGGACGGCGAGCCGCGCGCCGCCCCTGTTGTCGGCGTCCACCCACCACAGGCCGCTCGCCGCGCTCTCCCGCGTTCCGCGCCCGCAGAGAACCACCGGCAGACCCGCGGACAGCAGGGACCCCGGGAGCGGGTCACCGCCGGGCATCGAGATCAACAGAATGCCGTCGAGGTGCCGGCCGGAGGCGAAACGCACCATGTTGGTCCGTTCCCCGCTGGTCTGCGCCAGGGTGAGCACGAGTTGCACGCCCTGCGCCGCGAGGACGCTGTGGACACCCCGGATGATCGCCGCGAAGAACGGATCGTTGAACAACCGGTCGTCACTCTCGCTGACCATCAGGCCGACGCTGCCGGACCGGCCGAGGACAAGTGACCGTGCCGCCAGATTCGGCCGGTAGCCGAGACGTTCCGCCGCCTGCTGCACCGCTTCGAGGGCGCGAGGACTGACATTGACGCCGCCGTTCAACGCCCGGCTGGCGGTGCCGCGTGACACCCCCGCGAGCGCGGCGACACTTTCCAGCGTGGGTCGTGCTATTGACGGTGTCGCGGTGCGACGGACGACGCCCATTCCCGCCTCCCCGTGATTCTGGATCGAGCGGGACCTTCTGACCTGCCGATCACCTGCATGTTACCGCTGACGGAGAGCGTTATTCCCGATGACCCCCCGCAGAAAGTGGGCGCTTTGCCGCGGGATACGCCGCCCGGTGTCCCTGTCGACGGAGAAGATCCCGAGACGCTGCGAGTAGCCCCAATCCCACTCGAAATTGTCCATCAGGGACCACGTGAAGTACCCCCGCAGATCCACGCCCTCGGCGATGACTTCGAGCGAGGCACGGAGGTGGTCCGCGAGGCATTCCGTCCGGGCGTCGCCGGAGCCGTCGATCCCGCCGCCGTCGATCCCGCCGCCGTCGATCCCGCCGCCGTCGATCCCGCCGCCGTCGATCCGGGTGGTGTCGCTGACGGCGACCTCGCTCCCGGTGAGATAGAGCGGCGGGCAGCCGTAATCGCTGACCAGACGGAAGAGGACGTCCGGAAGGCCCCGGGGTGCGACCTCCGCCCCCGGAAAAGTCGTCGGTGCGCCCCCGCCGGCGAAGACGACGTCCCGCGCGCCGGGCCACGGTGAGCGAGGGCTCCACCCGTCCGGCGCCACGCGCGCCACCGGAGCCGCGGGCGCCACGCGCTTCGCCCGCGTCGAGACGTCGTCCGGGAGGGGCCGGGACGACGGGGTCCCGGCCGCCGCGACCACGTGCCGGCCACGGTAGGTGACCCCGAGGGCGTCCATCGGGGTGCTGATCACCTGGAGGTCGCCGTCCCGGAGATGGGAGAAGTCCGTCAGATGGGACAGGTCGGCGACGACGTCGACGGGGTAGTCGCCACGCAGCAGGGGGTCGAGGAACAGGCGGTTCACCAGGCCGTCGACGCGCCGGGCAGCCTCGTGGTCCTCCTCGCTGTGGGTGAGCGGCTCGACGGGGGAGACGGTGAGGGCGATACCCAGCGTGGCGGCCGTGCCGTTCCGCCGCAGGGCGGTCAGCGCCTCGCCGTGGCCGAGGAGAAGGTGGTGGACGGCGCGGACGGCGGCGGCGTCGTCCTGCACGCCGGGCGCGTGGGTGCCTCCCGCGTACCCGAGGAAGGCCGAGGAGAAGGGGTCGTCGAGGGTGAAGAACCCCCGGACCCGGTCGCCGAGGCGGCGGGCGACCGAGGCGGTGTACTCCGCGAACCGGTGCGCCGTGTCACGCTCGGCCCAGCCCCCGGCGTCCTGGAGGGCCTGGGGGAGATCCCAGTGACAGAGCGTCGCCCAGGGCTGGATCCCCCGGGCGAGAAGACCGTCGACGAGCCGGTCGTAGAAGTCCGCGCCCCGGGGGGCGAGATGCCCGCTCCCGGCCGGCATCCACCGCGACCAGGAGATCGAGAACCGGTAGGAGCCGACGCCGAGCCAGCTGAGGAGATCGAGGTCGTCGTCGACCCGGTGGTAGTGGTCGCACGCGACGTCGCCGGTCGTCCCGTCGGCGATCCTGCCGGGCAGCTGCGAGAACGTGTCCCAGATCGACGGTCCGCGGCCGTCGGCGTCGGTGGCGCCCTCGACCTGGTAGGCCGCCGTGGCCGCGCCCCACAGGAACCCCTTCGGGAAGGAGCCCGTGACGGGCAGGTGGATGTCCCGGACCAAGGCGGGGCCTGCGAGCTCCGTGGGAGGAGCTGCTGCGCTGCTCAACGGGCACCACCGCTTCACTGAACCGGGCCGAGGTCATGCGGTGCCGGGGCGGCCCCCGGCGGTGCCCCAGGGCGCTCCCTCCACGGAACGGGCCTTCCGGAGGGGAGTCGCTCTGGGAGCGCTCCCAGTCTGGCCACCCTGTTGCGGCAGGTCAAGCCGCTTCACCCTGGTGAAGCGGCGACTTCGAGGGGTGATGGGAGCGCTCCCAGGAGCGACCGCCGCGTCAGTCCTCCGCCTGCTCCGAACTCTTCGGGGCGCTCTTGGCCGACGCGGCGGGGGCACTCTTGACGGGTGTGTCGGGGGTGCTCTTGGCCGGTGTGGTCGCCGTGCTCTTGGTGGGCGTCCGGGCCACCGTGCGGGTGCGGGCGGGACGCTTGCGGGCGGTCGCCGTGGCGGTCCGGGCGGTCTGCGCCGTCGGCCGGGCGTGCTTCGTCGTGGACGCCGCGGCGGCCCCGGAAGTGGTGGCGGTCCCGGAAGTGGTGGCGGTCCCGGAGACGGTTCCTGAGGCGGTCCCGGCCTGGCCGCGTCCGGCGGCGAAGGTGCCGAGAGCGGACGACGCGACGTCCTCGGCGGTGTGCCGGGCCGTGCTGACGGCGGCCTTCGTCCGGTTGATGGTGCTCATGCCCTGGTCCAGGAGGTCCTGGGTCGTCTTCTGGGAGCGGACCCGCTCGACCAGCGTCTTTCCGCGTTCTGCGAGCTCCTCGTACCGGGTCTCGGTCCTGGCCGCGGCCTCCAGCGTGCGGCCGATCACGTAACCGGGCACCTGCTCCAGTTCGGTCGGGAGCTGCTCCAACCTGGTCCTGACCTGGACCTGGACCTCGGCCTGGCGCCGGGCCGCGTCGGCCATCAGCTGGCGGACCCCTTCGAGCGCGAGCTCGGTGGCGCCGACGAGGGCGAACAGAGGGGTCGGTTCGGTCTTGCGGGGTGGGGTGGCCGTGGACATTGGATCTCCTCAACGGTTCGCGATCCCGTCGCGAGGGCCCGTGGTCCTGCGACCGGTGGTTCGACTCGTGTGGTGCGACTCGTGTGGTGCGTCGCTCGTGGTGCGACGCGCGGTGCCGGGGCGGCGACAGTGCTTGCCGTTGCGTCCAGCATGCTTGCTGGAGCAAGCATGCGCAAATAGACCATCGGTGTGTCCCGTGCCACCTCTCAGAGCGTGGTGCGGGGCTCGGCTACCGGTCGTCGTCGGTCTGACGGCGTGGTGGGAGCACCGGCCATGGTCACCCGGAACGAAGTGTTTGATCGACAGTGGACTTTTCCCTGGTTTCCCGGTGATTTCGTTCCGGGTGATCAATCACTTCGTTCCGGGTGATCAGACCATTCGGTCATCCAGAGCGGTGCCCATCGGCCGTCGGGTGCGGTATCCGGTCCTCGGGCACGCGAACCGTTCGTGGCGGCAGGGTTCGCCCCGCCGGTACGCGGTCCTCGACTCTCGGCCATCCAGTACCGCGATCTGTCGCACGGACAACCGTCACCATCCCTCTCCGCGACCAGGCACAACGGGTCCGGGCAGTCACGGACAGCGGTCGGGCGTGGCCGCCGTCGGCCCACTCGTGCACGATCAGCAGGAGTCCGCTGGTGCCGACGGCGAGGTAACGGGGTCTCCGGCGCGAGAACGGGGTCTCCGGCGCGAGAACGGGGTCTCCGGCGCGAGAACGGGGTCTCCGGCGCGGGAAGGGGGCTTCGGTGCGAGAAGGTGAGGGTATGTCGACGCCCGTTGTCCGCCCGGGTGACATCCCCGGTGACATCCCTGGTCATCCCGCCTACCTGGCCGCCGAACGAGATCGTCTGCTGGATTTCGCGGAGGCGTCCCGCCACCCGCTGGGTTTCGGCTGGCTCGATGAGCGGGGGCAGCTCGACGGGACCCACCCGGTCGAGCTGTATCTCACCTGCCGGATGACGCATGTGATCAGTCTTGGGGTCCTGCTGGGCCGGGTGGGGGCGGCGGCTCTCGCGGAGCACGGCGTCACCGCCCTCGCCGGTTCCCTGCGCGACCAGGAGCACGGCGGATGGTTCCCGGCGGTCACCGCGTCCGGGCCCACGGGCGGCACCAAGGCCGCCTACGGGCACGCCTTCGTCGTCCTGGCGGCGTCCTCGGCCGTCGCCGCGGGGGTTCCCGGAGCCCGCGACCTCCTGGACGACGCTCTCGCCGTCCAGGAGGAGCATTTCTTCGACCCGGCGACGGGCCTGGTGGTCGAGGAGTGGGACGCCGCCTGGCGGGTTCTCGACCCGTACCGGGGGATGAACGCCAACATGCACACCGTGGAGGCGTACCTCGCGGCCGCGGACGTCACCGGTGACCGCCGGTGGGCCGAGCGCGCGGGCGGGATGGCCGCTCGCCTGGTCGCCCTCGCGGGGGGCAACGGGTGGCGTGTCCCCGAGCACTTCGACGCGGACTGGAACCCCGTGCTCGACTACAACAGGGATCGGCCCGCCCACCCGTTCCGTCCGTTCGGGGCGACCGTCGGGCACGGGCTGGAGTGGTCACGCCTGCTCCTTAGCGTCGACGCGGCGCTGGGGGACGACGCGCCGGACGGGCTCGTGGACGCCGCGACGTCCCTGTTCGACCGGGCCGTCACCGACGGCTGGGCCGCCGACGGCACGGACGGTTTCGTCTACACGACCGACTGGGACGGCGTCCCCATCGTCCGGGCCCGCATGCACTGGGTGCTCGCGGAGGCCGTCAACGCGGCGGCGACCCTGCACCGTGTCACCGGTGCGTCGCGGTACCGGGATCACTACGATCGCTGGTGGGTCTACGCGGACCGGTACCTGATCGACCGGACGAACGGGTCGTGGCACCACGAGCTTGATCCTTCGGGGGCTCCGGCCGCTACCGTCTGGCCCGGCAAACCCGATGTGTACCACGCCTTCCAGGCGACGCTGGTGCCGCTGCTCCCACCGGCGCCGGCGCTGTCCTCGGCGTTGACCCCGGACGTCGTGACGCGGCTGATGGGATGATCCCCAGCAGCTGTCAGAAGGACCAACCACTCCCGAGGAGTCCCCGGTGATCGAAGAACCCCTGTCGTCGACCACGCACACGCTTGAGATGACTCAGCTCAAGGAGTTGCACGACGCCCTCACCGCACCCGCCGCCCCCCGGTTCACGGCCGAGGACCTCGGTATCACCGGGGAGTCGAACGGGTCGTCCGGGCCGCTGCCCGCGTCGGCGGTCCTCACCGATGTCACCTGGGACGGTCCGCCTCCGTACCCGTACGTCTACGGGGTCTTCAGCGGCGCCTCCGGGGGTTCGGGCGGTTCCGAGGGGCAGCGGATCGATCTGCACACCGACGCCCTGCGCAAACTGAGCCATGGTCTGCGCCTCCACCACAGCTGGGGGATCTGACCGGGCTGGCGGGATCTGACCAGGGCCGGTGACCCGGCAGGGGGCGTTTGCGGCCCCCCGGTTAGGAGGAAACGGCCCGGTGCGGGCAGGCTTGCGTCTGTGACTACGCCACTGGTGAGCAGCCTTCCGCAGTGGAAGGCACTGTCCGCCCACGCCGAGAACCTCCGCAACGTGCACCTGCGCGACCTTTTCGCCGACGATCCGGATCGTGGGGAGCGTCTGGGGGTCGAGGCGGCCGGCCTGCATCTCGACTACTCCAAGAACCGCGTCACGGACACCACGCTCGACCTGCTCGTCGAGCTCGCCGAGGCCGTCGGCCTGCGTGACGCGGCCGGGCGGATGTTCTCCGGCGAGAAGATCAACGTCACCGAGGGCCGTGCCGTCCTCCACACCGCCCTGCGCGCCACGGCTGGCCAGGTGGTCGAGGTGGACGGCGTGGACGTCGTCCCCGGCGTCCACGCCGTCCTCGCCCGCCTGGGCGCCTTCGCGGAGAAGATCCGGTCCGGGGCGTGGCTCGGGCACACCGGGCAGCCGATCCGGACCGTCGTGAACATCGGTATCGGCGGCTCCGACCTCGGCCCGGCGATGGCGACCCTCGCCCTGCGCCCCTACGCGACCGACGACCTCGACGTCCGGTTCGTGTCGAACGTCGACGGCGACGACATCGCCGAGAAGACCCGTGGCCTTGACCCGGCCACCACGTTGTTCATCGTCGCGAGCAAGACGTTCACCACCCAGGAGACGATGGCGAACGCCGCCACCGCCCGGGCGTGGCTGCTCGACGGGCTGAAGGACCAGGCCGCGGTCGCCCGTCACTTCGTCGCGGTGTCGACGGCGGCCGCCGAGGTCGAGGCCTTCGGGATCGACACCGAGAACATGTTCGGTTTCTGGGACTGGGTCGGCGGACGCTACTCGATGGACTCCGCGGTCGGGCTGTCCTTGATGATCGCGATCGGCCCGGAGCGGTTCGAGGAGCTGCTGGCGGGGTTCCGGGCGATGGACACCCACTTCCGGACCGCCCCCCTGCGTGAGAACGCGCCGGTCCTGCTCGCTCTTCTCGGCGTCTGGTACACCGATTTCCTCGGTGCCGAGAGCCACGCCGTCCTGCCGTACGCCCAGTACCTCGACTCGTTCGCCGACTACCTCCAGCAGCTCGACATGGAGAGCAACGGCAAGTCGGTCACCGTCGACGGGCAGCGTGTCGACTACGCGACCGGCCCGGTCGTCTGGGGAACGCCCGGCACCAACGGCCAGCACGCCTACTACCAGCTCCTCCACCAGGGGACCCGCCTCGTGCCCGCCGACTTCATCGGGTTCGCCCACCCGGGCAACGAGGTGGGTGACCACCACGACCTGCTGATGGCGAACTTCTTCGCCCAGACCGAGGCGCTGGCCTTCGGCAAGACCGCCGACGAGGTGGCGGCCGAAGGCGCGACCGGCGTTCTCGTCGCGCACAAGACGTTCGAGGGCAACCGGCCGACGACGACGATCCTCGGCGAGAAGCTGACGCCGTTCGCCCTCGGGGCACTGATCGCGCTCTACGAGCACAAGGTGTTCACCCAGGGGATCGTGTGGGGTCTCAACTCCTTCGACCAGTGGGGTGTGCAGCTCGGCAAGGTGCTCGCCGGGCGGATCGCCCCCGAGCTGACGTCACCGGCGGCACCGGACCTTCGCCATGACTCGTCCACGAACGCCCTGATCCGTCGCTACCGGTCCCTGCGGGGGCGCGCCGACGCCTGAGCGGGTGGGCTCCGGCGCCGGTCGCCGGAGCCCTACGCTTGAGGCCGTGACCCTCTCGCCCGTTCCGGTCTCGTCGTGGGACGCCCTGCTCCACCAGGACGTCGAACTGCTGACGGACCTGCACGACCAGGTCCTGCGCGAGGCGGGACACGCGGATCTCGTCGTTCTCGTCGCCCGCCTCCGTGACGCCACGATCGCCGCCGCCTCGGGGACCGACCCCTGCCTGCCGGACCGGATCATCGAGGACCTGGACGTCGAGCAGGCGGCGGCGCTCGCCCGCGCCCTGACCGTCCACTTCCACCTGACCAACCTCGCCGACGAACGGCACCGTGCCCGCATCCTTCGCGGCGGGTCCGTCGACGACGGCGCGGCCCCCGCGGACGACGTCTGGCCGGCGGTGACGGCTCTCGGGTCCCAGGTGCGTGCCCAGCTCGACACCTTGCGCATCCACCCCGTCCTCACCGCGCACCCGACCGAGGCGCGCCGCCGGGCCGTCGCCTCCGCCCTGCGCCGGATCGCCGCGGAGCTCGACCTGTTCGACGACAACCGCTCCGGCCCGGAGGAGAGGGCGGTCGCCCGGCGCCGCATGCTGGAGGAGATCGACATCCTCCAGCGCACCTCACCGCTGCGCAGCACCCAACCCCAGCCGACCGACGAGGTCCGCACGGTGATGACGGTCTTCGACCAGACCCTCTTCCGGGCCGTTCCCCGCCTCTACCGGGCGGTCGAGGTGAGTCTCGTCGGCGGGGAACCTGGGCAGGACGCCTCCGCCGTCCCGGCCTTCGTGCGTTTCGGCTCGTGGGTGGGGGGTGACCGGGACGGCAACCCGTTCGTCACCTCCGAGGTGACCCGCCGGACGATGACCCTCCAGGCCGACCACGTGCTGCGGGCCCTCGTCACCGGCGTCGGCCGTGTCGCGCGGACCCTCACCATGGACGAGGGCACCACCCCGTCGTCCCCCGCCCTGCGCGAGTCGCTGGCGAACGACGCCGTCTCGGCGCCGACGGTCTTCGACGAGATCGTCGTCTCGTCCCCGTCCGAACCGCACCGCCAGAAACTCCTCTTCGTCGCGGCCCGGCTGACCGCCACCCGTCGCGGCCAGGTCGACCTCAGCTACCGCGGCGTCGACGGACTCCTCGCCGACCTGCGTCTCGTGCAGTCGTCGCTGGAGCTCGCCGGGGACACCCGGGCCGCCCACGGCGAACTCCAGCACCTCGTCTGGCAGGCGGAGACCTTCGGGTTCCACCTCGCCGAGCTGGAGGTCCGCCAGCACAGCGCCGTCCACGACGAGGCCCTCGTCGAACTGCTCGCCCAGCTCGACACGAGCGTCGACGTCCGGGCCGCCGCCACGAACCTCACCCTGCTCGACGGGCTCGCCACCCACGGCTGGCCCGGCCACGTCAGGCCCCTTTCCGACCGGACCCGCGAGGTGCTCGACACCCTCAGGGTGATGGCCCTCCTCCAGGAGCGGTGGGGGTCACGCTGCTGCGGCCGGTACGTCGTCAGCTTCTCCCAGCGTCCGGCCCACCTCGTCGCGGTGCGCGCGCTCGCCCGCCTCGCGGTGGGGGACCGGCCGCTGCGCCTCGACGTCGTCCCCCTCTTCGAGACCGGGCGCGACCTCCAGGCCGCCACCGAGGTGCTCGACGGCTGGATCGGCCTGGACTCCACGCGCGCCTGGCTGGAGTCGCACGGCCGTGACGTCGAGGTGATGGTCGGTTACTCGGACTCGGCGAAGGACGTCGGCCCCGCCGCCGCGACCCTCACCCTCTACGACGCCCAGACCCGGCTCGTCGAGTGGGCGGAGCGTCACGACGTCCGGTTGACGCTCTTCCACGGCCGGGGCGGGTCGCTCGGCCGGGGCGGCGGACCGGTGCACCGGGCGATCCTTGCCCAGCCGCCCGGATCGGTCGCCGGACGGTTCAAGGTCACCGAGCAGGGCGAGGTGATCTTCGCCCGGTACGCCGACGTGACGATCGCGCAGCGTCACCTCGAACGGCTGACGTCCGCCGTGCTCCTCGCGGACTCCGGCCCGGTCGCCGACGCGAACTCCACCGGGGCGAAAGAGTTCGCGGACGTCGCGGAGCGCGTCGAGAAGGCGTCGCGCGAGACCTACCTCGCGCTGGTGCGCCTGCCCGGGTTCGCCGACGTCGTCGCCCGGTCGAGCCCGCTGGAGGAGCTCGGCGAGCTCCGGCTCGGGTCGCGACCCGCCCGGCGCAGCGGCGCGACGACCGGGCGTGACCTCGCCGACTTCCGGGCGATCCCCTGGGTCTTCGCCTGGGCGCAGATCCGTGCGAACGTCCCCGGCTGGTACGGCCTCGGCACCGGTCTGGAGGCGGTCGGGGACATCGGGCGCCTGCGGAGGGCCTACGCCGGGTGGCCCCTGTTCGCCAGCATGATCGACGTCGCGGAGATGAGCCTCGCCAAGGCGAACCGGCAGCTCACCGAGGCCTTCTTGAGCCTCGGAGGCCAGGACGACGTCACCCGGACGGTGCTGGCGGAGCTCGACCGCACCCGCCGGACGGTCCTCGCCGTCCTCGACCAGACCGAACTGCTCGAACGCAAGTCCCAGCTGCGGACGGCGGTGTCGCTCCGGGCCCCCTACATCGACGCCCTCAGCCACCTCCAGCTGCGCGCCCTCCGCCTGCTGCGCGCCCCGCAGCCGCAGGCCGGGAACGGCGATCCGGAGGCGGCCTCCCTGCGCGAGGAGTGGGGCCGCGTCCTGCTCCTCACCGTCAACGGCGCCGCCGCCGGCCTCCAGAACACCGGCTGACCGCGAGGGCCGGGTTGATGATCGCCTGTCCGCCCTGGGTAGCGTTACCGCCGACCGACCAACGGAGGCAGGAATGACGCCTGAGGAGTTCCGGGTCGCCGGGCACGCCCTCATCGACTGGATCGCGGACTACCGGAGCGGTCTCGCGGTCCGTCCCGTCGCCGCGACCGTAGCACCGGGTGAGATCCGCGCGGCCCTTCCCGCCGTCCCCCCGGCACGGCCGGAGCCCTTCGCCGACGTCCTCGCCGATCTGGAGCGGATCGTCGTCCCCGGCGTCACCCAGACGCAGAGCCCCTCCTTCTTCGGCTGGTTCCCCTCGAACGCGGCCCTCGCCTCGGTACTCGGGGACCTCGCCTCCTCCGGCCTGGGAGCCCTCGGCATCACCTGGGCGAGCGCCCCGGCGCTGACGGAGGTCGAGGAGGTGGTGACCGAGTGGCTCCGCGAGCTCACCGGTCTGCCCCCTGGCTGGCGGGGCGCGATCCACGACACCGCCTCCACCGCCTGCCTGGTCGCCCTCCTCGCCGCCCGCGAGCGGGCGAGCGGCGGAAGCCTCCACCGCGGAGGGCTCCAGGCCGAGGAACGGCCCCTCACCGTCTACGCCTCGCCGCAGGCACACTCCTCGGTCGGCAAGGCGACGGGGCTCGCCGGGTTCGGGGCCGCGAACCTCCGCCAGGTGCCCGTCGACCCCGTGACGTACCAGATGCTCCCCGACGCGCTCGCCGCGATGATGGCGGCGGACGTCGCGGACGGCAGGCGCCCGGCCGCCGTCGTCGTCTCGATCGGTACGACCGGGACGACGGCGATCGACCCGCTCGCCCGGATCGCCCCGATCGCCGCGGCATACGGTGCCTGGGTCCACATCGACGCCGCGCTGGCGGGCTCCGCGCTCCTCCTGCCGGAGCGGCAGGGGATGATCGACGGGATCGAGGGCGCGGACTCCCTGTGCTGGAACCCCCACAAATGGCTCGGCACCGTCCTCGACTGTTCGTTGCTGTACGTGCGGGATCCCGGTGAACTCGTGTCGGTGATGTCGACGAACCCGTCCTACCTCCGCTCGTCGGTGGACGGCGAGGTCACCCAGTTCAAGGACTGGGGTATCCCGCTCGGGAGGCGGTTCCGGGCCCTCAAACTCTGGTTCCACCTGCGGCTCGACGGCGTCGACGCCATCAGGGCGCGGCTCCGCCGGGACCTCGCGAACGCCACGTGGCTGGAGGAGGCCGTCGCCGCGACCCCGGGGTGGCGGGTGCTCGCGCCCGTGACCTTGCAGACCGTCTGCCTGCGGCACGAACCCTCCGACATGGTCGGGCCGGACGGCGAGATCCTGGACGGCGAGGCCCTGGACGAGTACACCCTCGCCTGGGTGGCGGCGGTCAACGGGTCGGGCCACGCGTTCGTCACGCCGTCGAAGCTGGACGGTCGCTGGATGGTGCGGGTCTCCCTCGGGGCGGAAGGCACCGAGCGGGAGCATGTCGAGGCGTTGTGGAAGTTGTTGCAGGATCAGGTCCGGGATCACGTGGGAATCGGTGAATAGCGATTCCGGATTGTGTGCTCTTGGGGTAATTCGCCGCTACTCTGCCGGAGATGACTGAGCCAGCCCCGGACCGTTCCCACGGCCTTGACGACGATCTCGTCGAGGTCGCGGCGGCCGTTCTGGCCGCGTCACGGGCGCTGCTCGGGGTCGCGGCCGTCTCCCTGGCTCCCGTCCTGGAGCGGGTCTCCCTGCCGCAGTACCGTGCGCTGGTGATCCTGGCGGATGTCGGGCCGACCCGGATCGGAGCCCTGGCCCGGCGGCTCGGCGTCCACCAGTCGACCTTCACGCGGACCACGGACCGGATGGTCGCCGCGGGCCTCGTCCGCCGCCAGGAGAATCCCGCCAACCGGCGGGAAGTGATCGTCGAGGCGACCCCTTTCGGGCTCGACATGGTGCGCACGGTCAGCGGGAACCGCCGAAGGGAGATCGAGCGCATCCTGGCGGGAATGTCGTCGTCGGCGCGTGCCGTCGTCCTCGCCGGAGCCGTCGCGTTCGCCGACGCCGCCGGGGAACCCTCCCTGGAGACCCTCGCCCCGCTCGGAGGCTGACCGCCGGGGCACCGCGACGAACCTCCTGGGTCCCGTGACGCGTCGTTGCGGCTACAGTCCTTGGCTGCCGGGGTGGTCCCCGGACGGGGGACATCAAGGCGGGAGGCCGATCGACGTGCAGGCGTTCCTGCTCAGCTCAGCCGTCATCTTCGTGGCGGAGCTCGGGGACAAGAGTCAGCTGATGGCGATGACCTTCGCCACCCGTTTTCGCGCCAGGACGGTCCTGCTGGCGATCACTCTCGCGACGGCTCTCGTCCACCTGGCCTCCGTCGCGATCGGTTCCCTTGTCGGGCTGGCCCTGCCCACCCGGGCGATCTCCGTCGCCGCCGGGCTGGCGTTCCTCGGCTTCGCGGTCTGGACCCTTCGGGGCGACGAACTGGACGACGAGGAGAAGGGCAAGGCCCGGCGGACCACCGGCTCGGCCCTGCTCGCCGTCGGCGTCGCCTTCTTCCTCGCCGAGCTCGGTGACAAGACGATGCTCGCCACCGTCACGCTCGCCACCAACAACGGCTGGTTCGGAACCTGGCTCGGCAGCACGCTCGGCATGGTCGTGGCGGATGCCCTCGCGATCGGGGTCGGGCTCGTGCTCGGCCGGAAACTCCCCGAACGGGTGATCGCCTACGGTGCGGCCGCGGCGTTCGCCGTGTTCGGGGTCCTCCTGATCGCGCGCGCCGCCCTCTCCTGACGCCCGGCGGCCTCCCTCAGGCTCTCGCCACGGGGTCCGCGATCCTCGCCTGGAAACCCGGCGGGAGCTGGGTGACCCAGATCATCCAATAGCGGTGGCTGCCGCCGGTCGTCGCGGGCAAGGTGGTGAACCCGTTCGCCGTCACCGGCTGGCCCACCTTCTGGAAGCTCTCTCCCGTGGTGGCAGCCGTGTCACCGGCCCGCAGTTCAACGGTCATCGGGCCGGTCTGGGCCAGGAAGGTCACTCCGGTGATCGGCCGGGCGGTCTTCAGATCGAGCAGCAGGCCGATCCCCTTCTTCAGGTTCCCGAACCGTGCGTCGCTGTACGTCTGGGAACGCCAGGCACCCTCCTTGAAGGTGAAGCTGGTTCCCGAGGGCGCCACCGGGACGACCTGCGTGCTGATCGGGGTCGCCGAGGTCGTGGAGGGCGCCGCCGTCGCCGGGACGGCGAGCCGGCTGACCGGGGGCGGTGAGTTCGTGATCTGGAACCCGGCGGTGCCGATCACCGTCCCCAGCAGGGCACACGCGCCGAGGATCAGCCAGTGACGGGGGCCCCAGGCCGGCCGGCGAGCCTGCCCGACCGGGGCCTGGGGATACGTGTCGCCGGATCTCCCGGGGTACTGATCCTCCGGGTTCTGAGCCTCCGGGTACTGGTTCCCGGGGTACTGGTTCCCGGGGTACTGGTGCTGGGGGTACTGGTCCTCGGAGTAGTCCTCGACGGGGGAGTATCCGGACTCGAAGAGATAGGGGTCAAAGGCGTCGTCGAGGTAGAAATCGTCCGCGTCGTCGTCCGGCTCGTCGTCCGGCTCGGGGGAGTCCGGGATCTCCTCTTCGCGGAGCACCTCCGGCTCGGGGGCCTCCTGGACGTCCGGTTCGTCGCCCGGTTCGACGGCGGGTTCGACGGCGGGTTCGACGTCCGGCTCGGGGGAGTCGTCCGGCTCGGGGGTTTTCACGGCGCCGGGGGTGTCCACGGGGACGGTGGACTCGCCGGGGTCGGAGGACTCCGGCGGCTCGGGGGACGTGGGGGCCGTCGAGGGCTCCGCGTCCGCGGACGGTTCGGAAGCGTCGGGCAACTCCGGCGAATCCAGCAGTTCCTCCAGGTCAGGCTGTGGCTTCGTTGCCGTCACGCCAGCGGGACAGTCCTCTGTCACGTCAGAGGCGTCCGGATCTGGTGGAGTTGCTGGCCGGTGCGGCTGTGCCACGGGCGCGCTCGCCTCCTGGGGACGGCAACGGCGATGAACGGCTCTAGTATCGCCCGGTCCGGGAGCTGCCGGGACGAGGAGGGGGAGGGACGCCTTCCTGCATCCGAGTCGCCGGTACCGGGCACACTGGCCGTATGACTGTCGGACCCGTGTCGTCGTCGGGGAGCCCGCCGGGGTTTTTGCCACCTTCTGGCGCCGAAGCCCTCATCGCCGAGGTGACGGCCTTGCTGCGGGCCCGGGGGGAGCGGATGACGGGACCTCGCCGGGCGGTCCTCACCGTCCTCGCCGAAGGCGACGAGCACCTCAGCGCCGAGGCGGTCCTGGACGGTGTGACGCGACGTGAGTCCGGCGTCCATCGCGCCAGCGTCTACCGGACCCTCGAAGCCCTCTCCGACCTCGGGATCGTCCAGCACATCCACGTCGGTCACGGCGGGACGACCTACCACCTGGTGCGGAACGGCACCCGGCACCTGCACGCGCACTGCCGGGTGTGCGGGGTGGTCCGGGACCTGCCGTCCGACCTCCTGGACGGCGTGGCCGAGGCCCTCTCCCGGAATCACCAGTTCCTGCTGGACCCCGGGCACGTCGCCCTGTCCGGAACCTGCCTCGGCTGCCGCCGGACCGACTCGTGATCGCCTGATGGCAACCGGACACGCGCACCGTCTGTACGTGCATCGTCCCTCGCCGGTGCACGGGCTGCCGCCACAGGTGAAACTCGTCGCCGCGTTCACGTTCGTCCTGGTCGTGGTGTCGGCCCCGTTCCGGCAGCTGTGGGCCTTCGGCCTGTTCGCCGTCCTGATCCTCGCGGTGGCCGCCGTGGCGGAGGTGCCGATCGGCCTGCTCCTTCGACGGACGGCCGTCGAGATCCCCTTCGTCCTGTTCGCCGTCCTGCTGCCGTTCATCAGCCAGGGGGACCGCGTCGACGTCCTCGGTCTCTCGCTGAGCGTCAGCGGGCTGTGGGGGGCGTGGAGCGTCCTCGCGAAGGCGACGCTCGGCGTCCTGACGTCGTTGCTGCTCGCCACGACGACGGAACTCGGTGATCTCGTCGCCGGGCTGGACCGGCTGCACCTGCCGACCCTGATCGTCCAGATCATGACTTTCATGATCCGATATGCGGACGTCGTCACCGGGGAGATGCGCCGCATGCGCCTCGCCCGGATCTCCCGGGGCTTCGTGGCGCGGGACATCCGGCATCTGCCGGTGCTGGCCAGGTCGTTGGCGGTGCTGTTCATCCGTTCCTTCGAGCGGGGCGAACGGGTTCACCTGGCGATGCTGTCGCGCGGCTACACCGGCCGCTTCCCCCTCCGGACCCAGGCCGCCGGTGCGGGGCACTGGATCCTCGCCCTCTGCCTGCCCGCCGTCGCCCTGGCCGTCGCCGCGGCGGCGTGGGGTGTCGAACTCTCCCAAGGAGCCTGATGAGCGCGGATGTCCCCTCACTGCGGGTGACGGGTCTCGCCTACGCCTACCCGGACGGTCACCAAGCCCTCTTCGGCGTCGACCTGGCCGTCGCCCGCGGTGAGCGCGTCGCCCTGCTCGGCCCCAACGGCGCCGGCAAGACCACCCTCGTGCTGCACCTCAACGGGATCCTCACCGGGGGCCGGGGAACCGTCGAGGTGGGCGGTCTGCCGGTCTCGAAGGAGCATCTGCCCGAGATCCGCCGCCGGGTCGGCATCGTGTTCCAGGACCCGGACGACCAGCTCTTCATGCCGACGCTGCGCGACGACGTCGCCTTCGGCCCGGCGAACCTCGGGATCCGGGGCGCGGAGCTGGACGCGCGGGTCACCGAGGCCCTCACCGCCGTCGGTCTCGCGGACCTCGCCGACCGCCCGCCCTTCCACCTGTCGTTCGGGCAGCGGCGCCGCGCCGCGGTCGCCACCGTCCTCGCGATGCGGCCGGAGATCCTCGTGCTGGACGAGCCGTCGTCCAACCTCGATCCCGCCAGCCGCCGGGAGCTCGCCGAGATCCTCCTCTCGCTGGACGTCACGGTGCTCATGGTCACGCACGACCTCCCCTACGCCATGGAGGTGTGTCCTCGCTCGGTGATCCTCTCCGACGGGGTGATCGTGGCGGACGGGCCCACTCCCGACATCCTCGGGGACGTCGACCTCCTCGCCGCCCACCGCCTGGAACTGCCCTTCGGATTCTCCGCCGCGAGGATGACCCGGTAGCCACTCCCCGGTAGCCACTCCCCGGTAGCCACGGCGGGCCGTTCGCTCAGCGTTCGCCGGGCCGGAGGATCCGCTGCTCGTAGGCGAGGCTGACGAGCTGTGCCCGGTCCCGGCAGCCCAGCTTCACCAGGACGTTGCTCACGTGGGTCTTCACCGTGAACGGGCTGATCACCAGGGCCGCGGCGATCTCCAGGTTCGTCAGCCCCCGGGCGACGAGCCGCACGACCTCGCGCTCGCGGACGGTCAGCGTCTCCACGGCGGGGGGCGGGGTCTGGGCCGTTCCCTGCCGGCAGACTCCCTGCCGGGGCCCGGACGCCGGTGCCCCCGGCGTCCCCGGACGGGCGGCGAACTCCGCGATCAGCCTCCGGGTGATCCCGGGGGCGAGCAGGGCGTCTCCCGCCGCCACGACCCGGACGGCGCGCAGCAGCTCCTCCGGCTCGACGTCCTTGAGCAGGAACCCGCTCGCACCGGCCCGCAGCGCTCCGTAGACGTGCTCGTCGAGATCGAACGTCGTGACGACGAGGACGCGGGTGCGCAGCAGCGTCCCGTCCGAGCAGATCAGGCGGGTGGCCTCCACGCCGTCCAGAACCGGCATCCGGACGTCCATCAGGACGACCCGCGGTGACGTCGCCCGTGCCCGCTCGACGGCGGCGCGCCCGTCGGCGGCCTCCGCGACCACCTCCAGGTCGTCCTCGGCGTCGATCAGGGCGGTGAAGGCCGACCGCACGGCGTCCTGGTCGTCGGCGACAAGAACCTTGATCATGCCGATCCGCCTCCCGGCCGGTAGGGCAGCACCGCTTCGATCTCGAACCCCCCGGCCTCGGTCGGGCGGGCCAGCAGCGTGCCTCCGGTGAGGCCCGTCCGCTCACGCATCCCCGTGATCCCGGCCCCGGAGGCGATCGTGGACCGCGCGGCGGGCGTCGCGGGGCGCGGGCCGGGGGCATTGCGGATCCAGGCGGTCACGGTGTCGTCCCCGACCTCGACCTCGATCACCGCGGACACCTCACCGGCGTGCCTCCGGATGTTGGTCAGGGACTCCTGGACGATCCGGTACGTCGCCAGCTGCACGGACGCCGGGACCCGGTCGGCCGCCGCTCCGGTCCGCACGAGCGTCGCCCGGACGCCGACGGCTCTCGCCTGGTCGACGAGACCGGGAAGGGCAGCCAGACCGGGGCCCGGCGGCTCGCCGCCGCGAGACGTCCCGCCGTCCGGTTCACGGAGCACCGAGACGATGCCGCGCAGCTCGGTGAGGGCCTCCCGGCCCGCCGTCGCGATCTCGGCGAGGGCCTGCCGGGCGAACTCCGGACGTTTGTCGAGGAGGCGTTCGGCGGTGGAGGCCTGCACGCTGATCGTCGTCAGGGCGTGCCCCACGACGTCGTGGAGGTCGCGGGCGATCCGCCGGCGTTCCTGCTCGACCCGCAGCTGCCGCAGGTTGAGCTCCGCCCGGGCGTCGTCCTCGGCGCGGCGGAGGCGCAGCAGCAGGGTGTCCCGGCGCTGCCGCACCAGGTGGCCGACCAGGACCGGGCAGATGACCAGTGCCGCATGGCCGAGGCTGCTGACCGACAGAGGGGGAACCCCCTCCGTCCGTGCTTCGAGCACCATCGAGACGGGGATCACCAGGGCGACGGCGACCGCCGAGGTGAGGGGGACACCCGCCACTCCCACGCTGTACAGGGCGATCCCGGCCGAGAGACCCCCCAGCGGCGAGGTGAATCCGAGAGCCCACGTGGCGAAGCCGCCCGCCCCGCACACCACGGTCACCGACAGCGGCCGCGCGGACCGGAGCAGAAGGGAGCCCGCCATACCGGCGAAACAGAGCACGATGCCGGCCACGGAGAGCGGGTGGAGTCCGTGGACATGGTCGTGGAGGAACAGGTCCGCGGTGGGCACCGTCAGGCAGACCCCTGCCAGCAGGAGGTCACCCCGGCGTTCGAGCAAAGTGATCATGCGGTCCGCCGTCCCTTTCCCCTGGGCGATCCCTTCTGCTCGACGTCCGTCCGGCATGGGCTCCGACGCTACGCCGCTCGCCGGCGGGCGGCGTACTCCCTCAGAAGGAGGGCTCTGGTCCTCCTGGCCGATGCTCCTTCCCGGGCGTCGACGGCAGGATCACGGCTATGAGATCGACGACTTGTTCGCCCGTTTCCCTCGTCGTCGCCGTGCTCCTGGCAACGAGCCTGGCCCTTCACGAACTGGCCGTGCTCCACGCCGTCATCGGCACGGCGTTCGTGATCGCCGTCGGAGCCCACCTGTGGGACAGGCGTCGCTGGATCCGGGGAGTGATGCGCCGCCGCTCCCGGGGGATTCCCCGTCGCCTGGCCGTCGACGTCAGATGGGCCGTCCAGCTCGTGGTTCTCACCGTCGCGGTCACGGTGACGGGCCTTGAGCGGCTGCTCGATCCGGACGGCGGAAGCCACCTGCCGCACGGTCCTCTCGGCGTCCTGCTGGCGGTGGTCTGCGGCATTCATGTCCTCCGTCACCGTCGCCGCGGCACACCCGGCCGTGGCACGCCCCGCCGCGGATCCCGCCCGGCACCTGAAAAGTCTGATATCCACCCCGTCACCGTGGATTGACGACGACGGCGTCCGGCGGCCGGGCATCGCACCGTCGGTTCAACCGGACCGGTGACGTCGTCACGGTCGGTGCAGCGAATTCCTCCGAAGGTGGGGCCTCACCTCCGGACGCTGGTGTGACGGCGATTACCGGAACACTATGGAATCGAGGTTCCAGTGTTGAGCGTTTCACCAGGAGGTGACGACGATGCGTACGGCTCTGGCAACAATCGCGGCAGGTTCCATGGTCTTCGCCGTTTCCTCGGTGGGGGCGTCGATGCTGGACATCAACCAGGCGTCCGATCCTCCTCCCGCCAGCGCGAAGGGCGCCGACGAGGCGACCTGCGCCGGGGAACTGACCATCAAGAATCCCGTGAACAGAGGCGGCGGGGATACCCACGGCACGGTGACCCATGTCAGGGTCGAGGGCGACACCCATCTCTGCGCGGGGCAGACGCTGCTCGTCGAGGTAGAACTCCTCGGGATTCCCGGGTTCACGCGGGCCCATGCGCTTCGGCTGCTGACGGGTGAACAGGTGAACACCCTCAATTTCGCCTTCAAGAACGGGGACACCGGCGACTTCTACTACGGGATTCCCGTGGCGAACCCCGACGGATCACTGTCGCCGGGTGACACCCTCGCCCCGCCGGTGAAGGCCGAGAACTTCGGCCAGGTCACGCTGACGGTCGCCAAAGGGTGGGACTGAGGACGCCGGGTCCGGCCGGTGACGGCGCTGGCGGTGGCCGCGGTGACTGTGGTCGCGGAACGAGGCGGCGTGCCCCACGGAAGGCACAGCGACTCCTGCGCGCGACCGGTGGATCGCCACCGGCCGCGCGCAGGCTTGCCGCGTGTGCTGGTCCGGCGCGGCGGCGCCGTCCTTCTGGCCGCCGTCGCCGTACTGCTCGGCGTCGGCCTGGGCACCCAGTTCAAACCCCGGAGGAACACTGTTCTTCTCCGCCGTCACCGGGCATTCCATGGATCCGCTCGCCCACGACGGTGACCTCGTGCTCGCCCGTCGGCGAACGGACTACGCGCTCGGTGACCTCGTCGTCTACGAGAGGCGCGGCGGCAAGGTGATGCACCGGCTCGTGGAAGGTGGCCCCTCGGAGGGGTGGATCTCCAAGGGGGACAACTACCGCTACCCCGACCCCTGGAAGATCCCTGACTCCTCGATCCTGGGGGAGATCCTGCTGATCACACCCGGAGGAGGACGGCCTCTCCAGGCCCTCGTGGACCACCCCGCCGCCCTGGTGATGTTTCCCGTCGGGCTGACGGTCCTCGGTCACCTGCCCGTCCCCCGGCGGAAGTCGCGCCGGGTACGCCGTCTGATCGATCTCACCGTCCCCGAGGCGCCGACGCATCCGGTCGATCCCGGGACCAGGGTGGCGCTCGGCCTCACGGTGGTGGGGTCGATGGTCTGCGGGGCGGCGCTCGCCGTCGCGATGGTGCGTGAGGCGCCCTGGTGGCCCGTGGTCGGGATCCGGGTCGCATCCCTGCTCGGCTGCCTCGCCTGTCTCCAACTCCTGCTCGTCCGTGCCTTCGACGGGTTCGGGCTGCCCGAGCCGGAGAGGACTCAGGCCGTGTTCTCCGGCTGGTGCCGCAGCCTGCCCGCCGGGACGGAGTTCCCCCGGGGGGTGGGACGGCCGGGCCCGAAAGACCTTCCGTCCGCCAGGGCGCTCCGGGACAAGGCCGCACGGACCAGGCTTCCGATCTTCCACCGTGCGGACGCCGGGCACGGGCAGGAGGAGTACCTGCTCCTCACCCGCCGGACCGTCTACCGCTGGAGGCCCCCCGTCCCGGGCCTGCACGCCACCGCGTCTGCCGGAGGACCGTTCCGGAGGACCTTCGTCGTCCGGCGTCCCTCCAAGTAACCGGGGCGCTTCGCGCCTCACAGTTGGCCTCTACAGTTTGGCGACCCGCCGGGCTATCGCCTTCCGGATGGTCTCGTAGCTGGGAGGCGGTCCTTTCTGAAGGTTCTTCCCGTCGACGATGACGGCATCGGAGACTCCCCACCGGGCCATGGTCGCGCGATCCGTCGTGTCGATCTCCTGGAGGACGACGCTGTCACCGAACTCGGCAGCCGCTCGCCGGGCCCGTTCGAGGACGAGATTCTGCGCGAGGCACCAGCCGCTGGAGAAGGCGACGACATTCACCTTGCCAGGAACGGGATCCGGCAGTTCCGTCGTCTTCGGGAACCACCGAGGAGCGACGGCGTCCTCGGTGAACGGTTTCCACACCAGAACCGCCAGGCCTTGGCGGTCGGCCGTGCGGTATCCGTGTTTCCGGAACCATGACGCTTTCATCCAGAAAGGAGGCCACACTCCCCACGCCGCCATCCCCTTCGCGCCCAGGGTGCGGACGTCGTCCTCGGCGGCGGCGAGAAGCGCTTGACCCATGCCGTGTTTCTGGAAGTTACCCCGGCCTTCCTTGTGGCCGTGGACGAAAATGCAGTGGATGAAGTAGAGGTCCGCTCCGTCGACGGGGGCGTTCGCCACCGGGCTGTACTGGATCAGGCCGCCTTCGACGCCCTCGTCGTCCAGCGCGAGCTTGGCCCTCAGACCATGGTGCCGCAGACACCGGTCAAGCCATTCGCGACGTTTCGGACCGGCCTCACGCGCCTCCGCGGACCAGTCCTCCAGACAGAGACTGAAGAGGTCCTTCCGTTCTTCGGTCAGGTCGACGATCTCCATCTGTCTCGTAGCTCCTGGACGTCGTGGCCTGCGGGAGGCGGTCTACGGAAGGGCGGGGCAGGACCACGCCGCTCGATCCGCGGGTCAGCCTCGCCACTGATCGTAACGAGATCACTACGGTACCGGCCCTCGTGGTCCGGTGTCGCCCTTCCCGCGGACCGTTTGAGGCCGCCTCCTGCAAGGCCAAGTGCGTAGAGAATGTGTCGATTCCGTGGGGAGAAAGTGCCGAATAGCAGCACTAATCCCCCACGGAATCAACACATTCTCTACGCACTATCGTCATCCACAATCAACGGCACCTGGCGGATCGCGTGGTTGGCCCCGGGGGGGGCTGGCCGGCGTCGGCGGAGAGGATGCCCTGGCAGAGGTCAAGCAGGAGCTGTTGGCGCAGGTGGTGGGCCAGCGCCTGGCTCAGTTGCGCCGTGCGCGGAGGCTCACCCAAGCTCAGGTTGCCGAGCGCATGGGGGTGACCAAAGGGCGGGTGTCCCAGATCGAGCAGGGGAAGGTCTCCGGACAGGAGGTCCTGGCCCGGTATGCCGCCGCGCTGGGTGGGCGGTTGCACCAGGCGATCTACTTCGACGACGGAGACATCGCAGCCATCGCCTGAACCACCTCCGGTCCCCGGGAGCGGAGTTCCGACGACACCGGTGAGGTCTCCTTCCTGGAGGCGCCCAGGGGAGGGCCGTCGCGGACCGTCATGACCAAAGGGTGACCAGCAATGGAGCCTGAGATACCGAA
>JAUPKQ010000097.1 GCA_030837345.1 Actinomycetota bacterium
GCGGACCGTGGCGTTAGAGGAGGCGGGTCAGCGCACCGCGACGAGGTCGACGACGAAGATCAGGGTCTCCCCCGGCCGGATCGCGCCCCCGGCGCCACGGTCCCCGTAGGCCAGCTGCGGCGGGATGACGAGCGTGCGGCGTCCGCCGACCCTCATCCCGGCGATCCCCCGGTCCCATCCGGCGATGACCCGCCCGGCTCCCAGCGGGAAGTCCAGGGGCGCCCCCCGGTTCCAGGAGGCGTCGAACTCCTCCCCCGTGGAGAACGCGACCCCGACGTAGTGGGCGCTGACCGTGCGGCCCGCCGTCGCCTCCTCGCCGTCACCGACGATCTCGTCCTCGATCATCAGATCCGCGGGCGGCTCTCCGCCGGGGAAGTCGATCATCGGCTTGGTCCGGTCGAATGCCATGAAAGAGACTCCACAGGTCCTGCCGGCCGCGGCCGGCGTTCGAGGCACGACCGGTCGGCCGTGCCGGAGGTAAAGATGCCTGGGGTAAAGATAGGGAGGGGTCAGGCCGCGTCGAGAATGTCGACGACGAACGCGAGGGTGTCCGTCCCGGTGATCCCGGCGTCCGGCTGGCCCGTGGCCCCGTAGCCCTTGTCCGGCGGGATCACGAGCAGGATCTGGCTGCCGACGGGCTGACCGACCAGCCCCTCGTCCCACCCGGCGATCACCGAACCGGTCCCGATCGCGAAGGTCGCCGGCGCGCTCTTGTCCCACGACGAGTCGAACTGCTTGCCGCCGGGCCAGATCACCCCGGTGTAGTGGACCGTGATCTGCTGGCCCTTGCCGACCTTCGCGCCCTGCCCGACGATCAGCGGCTGGACGACGAGGGCCGACGGCGCCTTGGCCGACGGAACCTTGATCGACGGTTTGCCCGTGCCGGACAACGTGACGGCCGGCAGCCCCGCCTTCGGCTTGACCGGTGTCCCGGCCGCCCGGGCCAGGACCGTCTTGGCCGCCTTGACGTCGGCCAGGATCAAGATGGTGTCGGTCGGGCCGATCCCCGCCGCCGCCTGCCCCTGCGTGCCGTACGCCTCCCCCGGCGGGATCGCCAGCAGCAACCGGGACCCGACCGACGCCCCGATCAGTCCCTTGACCAGCCCCGGGAGGGTCTGTTTGGAATCCAGCACGAAACTGCGGGGCTTGCCGTTGCCGAACGACGAATCGAATTCCTTGCCGTCGGTCCCGTTGTACCCGGAGTAGTCGAGTGTCACCCGCTGCCCCTCGGTGACGGCGGCGCCGGTCCCCTTCGTCAGCACCCGCGTGGTGGTCGTGCCCACCGAGAACGGCGTCGGCACCGTCACGACCGGTTTCGCGCCCGCCGCCCCCCCGACCTTGACCGATCCCAGGTCGGCGCTGGCCGCGGAGGAGGAGCCGCTCGCCGCCGGAGAAGCGGCGTCACCGCAGCCGGCGAGCAGCAGGGCGACGGCCGCAGCAGGTGCTGCGGCCCGAAGGAGGAAACGACGTCGGTACACGGCCGGCCTTCGTCAGGAGGACAGGAACCCGGCAACGATAACGGGCCCCGCCCCGCCCCGCCGCCCCTCGCCGCGCACCGGGGCGTCACATGCTCTGGATGAGCCGTTCCACCCGCTCGTCGACACTGCGGAACGGGTCCTTGCACAGGACCGTCCGCTGCGCCTGGTCGTTGAGTTTCAGGTGGACCCAGTCGACGGTGAAATCGCGGCGCCGCTCCTGCGCCCGGCGCACGAAGTCGCCCCGCAGTTTCGCCCGCGTCGACTGCGGCGGGACCGCCGTCGCCTCGAACACCTCGATGTCACGGCTGACTCTCTCGGCCAGACCCCGTTTGAGGAGCAGATAGTGAAGACCCCGGTCCCGGTGGATGTCGTGGTACGCCAGATCGAGGCGCGCCACCCGCGGCGACGACAACGACAATCCGTGCCGGGCCTGGTACCGCTCCACGAGACGATGCTTGATCACCCAGTCGATCTCACGGTCGACGAGACCGAGATCACCGGTCGACACCGCCCGCAACGACCGCTCCCACAGGTCCAGCACCCGCTTGACGCCCTCGGTGTGCAGACCCCGCGAGTCGACGAAATCCTTCGCCCGCGTCAGGTACTCCTCCTGGATCTCCAGAGCGCTCGCCTCCCGGCCCGCCGCCAGCCGGACCCGCCGCCGGCCTGTCGGGTCGTGGCTGACCTCCCGGATCGCCCGGATCGGGTTCTCCAGAGAAAGATCACGCAGGGTGACACCCGCCTCGATCATCCGCAGCACGAGATCCGTACTGCCGATCTTGAGCATCGTCGTCGTCTCGGACATGTTCGAATCCCCGACGATCACATGAAGGCGCCGGTACCGCTCGGCGTCCGCGTGGGGTTCGTCACGGGTGTTGATGATGGGCCGTGAGCGGGTCGTCGCACTGGAGACGCCCTCCCAGATGTGGTCGGCCCGCTGCGACAGGCAGAACACCGCTCCGCGCGGTGTCTGCAGCACCTTGCCCGCCCCCACGATCAGCTGGCGGGTGACGAGGAACGGGATGAGGATGTCGGACAGGCGACCGAATTCCCCGTGCCGGTTCACGAGGTAATTCTCGTGACAGCCGTAGGAGTTCCCCGCCGAGTCCGTGTTGTTCTTGAACAGGAACACCTCCCCGGAGATGCCCTCCTCGTGAAGGCGCCGCTCGGCGTCCACGAGGAGGCCTTCCAGGATGCGTTCCCCCGCCCGGTCATGGACGACGAGCTGACGGACGTCGTCGCACTCCGGTGTCGCATACTCCGGATGCGATCCGACGTCCAGATACAGCCGTGCCCCATTACGCAGGAAAACGTTGCTCGACCGGCCCCACGACACCACCTTGCGGAACAGATAACGCGCGACCTCGTCAGGCGAGAGCTTGCGTTGTCCCTCGAAGGCGCACGTGACGCCGAATTCCGTCTCGATTCCGAATATCCGGCGGTCCATCATCCCACTGTAGGTGTCGGCAGGAGCATTGGCACGGGGCATATCGTCACCCTTCGGGATTCTCCGGACCCTCGCCCTCGTCGCCGGTGAGCGTGTCGTGCAGGCCCGGACGGCGCTCGTCGGTGTGGGGGACGTCGGTCGTCGGGTCGTCGGGGCGCAACAGCCGCTCCAGGAGCGGCCCGGCCAGCCGGCGGAACGCCCGCCGCGGACGCAGCCGGTCGAGGACGGCCACCTCCAGCTGCGCCGGTGTCAGCTCCCGGGCGGCGCCCCCGCCCGGGTCACGGCCCAGGATGTCCACGGCGAGCGTCAGCGCCTCCGACAGCGTCAGGCCCGGCCGCCACCGCTCGGCCAGGGCCGTCGTCAGCTGGTCGGCCTGGCCTCCCATCGCGACGTAGCCGCCCTGCTCGCTGACCGAGCCGTCGTAGCTGAGGCGGAACAACTGGTCGTCGTCCGGGGTCGTGCCCACCTCGGCGACGACCAGCTCGACCTCCAGCGGCTTGGACTCGGTGAAGACGGCGCCCAGCGTCTGCGCGTAGGCGTTCGCCAGCCCCCGGGCCGTGACGTCGCTGCGGTCGTTGGAGTACCCCCGCAGGTCGGCGTAGCGGATCCCCGCCACCCGCAGGTTCTCGAACTCGTTGTACTTGCCGACCGCCGCGTACCCGATCCGGTCGTAGATCTCACTGACCTTGTGGAGCGATCGCGAGGGATTCTCGGTGATGAAGGCGATGCCGCCGTCGTAGCCGAGGACGACGGCGGGGCGTCCGCGGGCGATGTTGCGGCGTGCGTAGTCGGCGTTCTCCTTGTACCGCTGCTCGGGAGAGACGTAGAAGGGCATCGTCATCGCCGGCCGCCTTCCTCGTCGAGGGTGGCCACGACGGCGGACAGGTCGTCGTCGTCCACCCGCCGGTACCCCTCGGCGCTGACGGTCGCGACGATGGGATAGATCTTCCGGACGGTGTCCGGGCCTCCGGTGGCGGAGTCCTCGTCCGCGGCGTCGTACAGGGCCTCGACGGCGGCGGCGACGGCCCCGGCGGAGTCCAGGCCCGCTCGCCAGCGTTTCTTGAGCGACCCCCGGGCGAACAGGGAGCCGGAGCCGACGCTGTGGTAGTCCTTCTCCTCGTACCGACCGCCGGTGACGTCGTAGGAGAAGATGCGCCCGGCGCCGCGGGCGAGGTCGTACCCGGCGAACAGCGGGACGACGGCCAGGCCCTGCATCGCCAGGCCGAGGTTTCCGCGGATCATGGTGGACAGGCGGTTGGCCTTGCCGTCCAGGGACAACAGGGCACCCTCGATCTTCTCGTAGTGTTCCAGTTCGACCTGGAACAACCGGACGAGTTCGATGGCGACACCGGCCGATCCGGCGATCCCG
This sequence comes from Actinomycetota bacterium, assembly GCA_030837345.1. Classification (GTDB taxonomy): domain Bacteria; phylum Actinomycetota; class Actinomycetes; order Actinomycetales; family Kineosporiaceae; genus JAUPKQ01. Next base: position 4,295 of record JAUPKQ010000097.1, read on the forward strand.
ATGGCGCTGTACTCGTCGGCGGGGAAGATTTTCTCCATCTCCCGGTGCGCGATGAGGTTGCCCATGGTCGCGCGCCGGTCGCCGGCCATCACCACGCCGTCCGCGTAGCCGAGGGCCACGATGGTGGTGGCGTGCGGCATCTCGGGGAGGATCCCTCCGGGAAGGGGGTGCCCGCCCGGCATCAGGTGGGGGGCGTACCCGGTGAGGAACTCGGTGAAGGACGACATGCCCGGCGCCAGGAACGGCGCCGGGAAGCGTCCGGGGACGCTGGTGCCCCGCTCGTGGATCACTGGCCGCCCTTCTGCACGAAGCCTTTGACGAACTCCTCGGCGTTGGACTCGAGGACATCGTCGATCTCGTCGAGCAGCGCGTCGACGTCCTCGTCCTTCGCCCGGGTCTGTGGTGTGGTCGGGACGGGCACGTCCTCCGGTTCGTCGTCCCGTCCGTGGGGGCGCTGGTGTTCCTGGCCGGCCATGGAGTCCTCCCTCACGTCGGCGTCCTGTCCACGATCCTAGGTCTCGGGCCGGTGCTCGTGCCTGATGGCGACGCGTGAGGGTTCCCTCAATGATCGGTCGTCAGCGGCCCGCGAGCGCGTTGATCAGGTCGGTGGCGGTCGCGCAGCGGTCGAGGAGGGCTCCGACGTGGTCCCGGGTGCCGCGGGAGGGGTCGAGGGTGGGGACGCGCTGGAGGGAGCCGACGCCGGGGATGTCGAAGATGACCGAGTCCCAGGAGGCGGCGGCGATGTGTTCGCCGTACTTGGCCAGGCAGCGGCCCCGGAAGTAGGCGCGGGTGTCCGACGGCGGGGTGAGGACGGCGTCCTTGATCTCTTGGGGGGTGACGATGCGGTCGATCTGGCCGCGTTGGAGCAGGCGGTGGTAGAGGCCCTTCTCGGGGCGGACGTCGGCGTACTGCAGGTCGATCAGTTCCAGGCGGGCCGCGTCCCAGGGGAGGTCCTCGCGGTTGCGGAAGCCTTCCAGGAGGCGGAGTTTGGCGACCCAGTCCAGTTCGCGGGCGCAGGCGAGGGGGTCGGATTCGAGGCGGGTCAGGACGCTCTCCCAGCGGGCGAGGACGTCGAGGGTGGTCTCGTCGGCGTCGGTGCCGTAGCGGTCGGCGACGAAGGCGCTGGCCTGTTCGAAGAAGAGCCACTGCAACTGGACGCCGGTGACGGTGCGGCCGTCGCGCAGGGTGACTGTCGCGGTGAGGGTCGGGTCGTGGGAGATGGTGTGCAGGGCGGTGACGGGGCGGTCGACGGCGAGGTCGGTGGTGAAGGCGCGTTCCTCGATCAGTTCCAGGACGAGGGCGGTGGTGCCGGTCTTGAGGTAGGTGGCGACCTCGCAGAGGTTGGCGTCGCCGATGATGACGTGCAGGCGGCGGAACCGGTCGGCGCTGGCGTGGGGTTCGTCGCGGGTGTTGATGATCGGGCGTTTGAGGGTGGTCTCCAGGCCGACCTCGACCTCGAAGAAGTCGGCGCGCTGGCTGATCTGGAAGCCGGTGCCGGTGCCGTCCTGGCCGCGGCCGACCCGCCCGGCCCCGGCGACGACCTGGCGGGAGACGAAGAAGGGCGTCAGGTGGCGGACGATGTCGGCGAAGGGGGTCTCGCGGCGCATGAGGTAGTTCTCGTGCGTGCCGTAGGAGGCGCCTTTGTTGTCGGTGTTGTTCTTGTAGAGGTTGACCTGGGCCAGGCCTGGGGTGGCGGCGATGCGGCGGGCGGCCTCGAGCATGACGGCCTCGCCGGCCTTGTCCCACAGGACGGCGTCGCGGGGGTTGGTCACCTCCGGCGAGCTGTACTCGGGGTGGGCGTGGTCGACGTACAGGCGGGCGCCGTTGCTGAGGATGACGTTGGCGAGGCCGGGGTCCTCGGAGGCGTCGGTGAGCTGGCTGGGGTCGGCGCCCTCGCGGGCGACCTCCCAGCCTCGGGCGTCGCGCAGGGGGGCTTCGTCCTCGTAGTCCCACCGGGCGCGGCCGGCGCGGCTGCCCTGCGGCATCGCGTAGGCGTTGACGACCTGGCTGGACATCAGCATGGCGTTGGCCGTGGGGTCGCCCGGGGTCGAGACGCCGTACTCGGTTTCGATGCCCATCACGCGTCGTGCGCTCATGGGAGGAGCCTACGGCGCATTACGGGCGGTCCCTCGCCGGAGCGGTGCGGTGGCAGGATGGGACCGTGACACGCAGTGGTGCGGACGCCGTCCCGGCAGGTGGTGCGGCGGGTGAGCTCGTCGCCGTCTACGACCCGGACGACGGCACCGGGCGCGTGGTGGGGTCCGCGCCGCGGACGCGGATGCGGCGCGAGAACCTGCCGCACGCGGCGAGCGTCGTCCTTGTGCGGCGTCCGGGGGGGCAGGTGTTCGTGCACCGGCGGGCGGACACGAAGGATCTGTGGCCGGGCCGGCACGACGCGACGGCGGGCGGGGTGGTGCTCGCCGGGGAGGACCCGGACGACGGCGCCCGCCGTGAGCTCGCCGAGGAGCTCGGGATCGACGGCGCCGACCTCGTGCCCGTGCTGCGGCGCTGGTACCGGGACGACGACACGTGGTTCCTGGCGTTCGTCTACCTCGCCACCTGGGACGGCGACGTCCGGTTCGCGGACGGTGAGGTCGCCGACGGCTGGTGGGAGGACCCACGCCGGCTGTACGCGCGGCTCGCCGACCCGGCGGTGGCTTTCGTTCCCGACACCCGTGGCCTGCTGGAACTGCCCGAGATCCGCGGTCTGCTGCTGGACGGCCGCTGAACGACCCGGACTCCACCCGTAGGGGGACATTCTCCGTCCGCGGGGGGATGTCCGGGGTGCCCCGGCGGTGGGACCGTGATCAGCATGACGAATCTGATCAGTCCCGGTCCTGACCCTGTTTCCGGCCCCGGCCCCGGCGCGGGTGCCGGCCCGGGGGTCGTCACGGGCACGCCCACCACGCTGCGCCTGGTCGTCGGCTACACGGCGATCGTGGCCATGATGCCCTACCTCGTTCTCAAGGCGCTGTGGATGAGCGGCGTCAATGTGGGCCTGAACGACGCGTCCCTGCTGGAGGATCCGGCGACGGCGGTGATGAACGACATCACCGCCGGCCTGGAGGTCGCCGCCGTCGGCGTCGCCCTGGCCCTGACCCACCGGTGGGGGCAGCGGCTGCCGGCGTGGACGCTCGTCGCGCCGCTGTGGCTCGGCATGGGGCTGCTCGTCCCGAGAATCCTGCTGGTCCCGCTGAGCCTGCTGCTGTCCGCCACGGCCGCGACGGACTCACCCGCCCCGGCGACCCCGGTGATCGACCCCTGGGTGCTGGTCGTCGTCCCGCTGTCGTTCCTGCTCCAGGCGGTGATGCTCGCCGTGGCGTTCGTCCTGTACGCGCGGACCCGGTGGGGGCGCCTGCTCGGTGCCCGTCCCGGATCCTTCGCGCCCGGTGTCACCGGCCCGTTCCAGACCACCGTCGCGGCCGCGGCCGGGGTGCTGTTCGCCGTGGCGTTCGCGGTGCGGGGGGCGGGCGTCGTCGTCCAGACCGCCGCGGACGTGCGCCCGGCCGCCGCCGTGCTGCTGGGGATGAACGTGCTGTGGGCGGTCCTGGCCGTCGGCGGGTTGCTCGCGGTGGCCGGTGGCCGGTTGGCGCGCCGGACGAGGATCTGGGTGCCGCTCACGGTGACGTGGCTCGGTTCGGGGTCGCTGTTCGCCTGGGGGGCGCTGGACGTCATCGCGGTCCTGGCGCCCTCGAAGGTGTTCGGCGACTCCGGCTCGCCGTTGATCCGTGTCGGCACGCTGGTGTGCGTCTGCGTCGCCCTCGTCGTCGCCGTGGTCGCGGGCTTCGCCGTCCTGGAGCGCAACGCTGACCTTGAGCGCGACGCGGCCCAGGACTGAGCGGAGCCCGGCCTCGAGGTGCCCGCTAGAGGTACTGCCCCGTGTTCGGCACGGTGTCGATCGTCCGCCCGGGCTCGCTGCCCTGCTTGCCCTGGATGATCGTGCGAATGTAGACGATGCGTTCGCCCTTCTTGCCGGAGATGCGGGCCCAGTCGTCGGGGTTGGTCGTGTTCGGCAGGTCCTCGTTCTCCTTGAACTCGTCGACGCAGGCCGCGAGGAGATGCTCCACCCGGATCCCCCGGCGACCGAAGTCGAGCAGGTCCTTGATGGCCATCTTCTTCGCCCGGTCGACAATGTTCTGGATCATCGCGCCGGAGTTGAAATCCTTGAAGTAGAGGATCTCCTTGTCACCGTTGGCGTAGGTGACCTCCAGGAACTGGTTCTCCTCGGTCTCGCTGTACATCCGCTCGACCACGCGCTGGATCATGGCCTCGACCGTCGCCGTCGGCGATCCCTCGTTGGCCTCCAGGTCGCCGCTGTGTAGGGGCAGGCCGGGGGTGAGGTACTTCGAGAAGATGTCGCGGGCGGCCTCGGCGTCCGGACGCTGAATCTTGATCTTGACGTCGAGCCGGCCCGGCCGCAGGATCGCCGGGTCGATCATGTCCTCACGGTTCGACGCCCCGACGACGATGACGTTCTCCAGCCGCTCCACGCCGTCGATCTCGGACAGCAGCTGCGGGACGATCGTTGTCTCGACGTCCGAGCTCACCCCGGAGCCGCGGGTGCGGAACAGGGAGTCCATCTCGTCGAAGAACACCACGACGGGCGTGCCGTCGCTGGCCTTCTCCCGGGCGCGGGAGAAGATCAGGCGGATGTGCCGCTCGGTCTCCCCGACGTACTTGTTGAGCAGCTCCGGACCCTTGATGTTCAGGAAGTAGCTGCGGGAGTCCTTCAGGCCACGAACCTCCGCGACCTTCTTCGCCAGGCTGTTGGCGACGGCCTTGGCGATGAGCGTCTTGCCGCACCCGGGCGGCCCGTACAGCAGGATCCCCTTCGGCGGGCGCAGCCCGTGCTCACGGAAGAGGTCCGGGTGCAGGAAGGGCAGCTCCACGGCGTCGCGGATCTGCTCGATCTGCGAGGACAGCCCACCGATGTCGGTGTAGTCGATGTCGGGGACCTCTTCGAGCACGAGCTCCTCGACCTCGGAGCGGGGAATCTTCTCGAAGACGAAACCGGAGCGGGACTCGAGTGTCAGGGCGTCACCGACCCGCAGGTGCTGCTCGCGCAGCGACCCCGCGAGATGGACGACGCGCTCCTCATCGGCATGGGCGACGACGAGGGCCCGGTCCTCCTCCAGGAGTTCCTTGAGGATGACGATCTCACCGACCCGCTCGAACGCCCGGGACGCCACGACCGTGAAGGCCTCGTTGAGCATGACCTCCTGGCCCGGACGCAGCTCGGCGGGGTCGACGGCCGGGCTCACCGCGACGCGCATCTTGCGGCCCGAACTCATCACCTCGACGGTGCCCTCCTCGGCGAGCGCGACGAAGACGCCGAAGGTGTTGGGAGGCTGGGCCAGGCGGTCGACCTCGTTCTTCAGGGCGACGATCTGGTCGCGGGCGTCGCGCAGGGTGGAGGTGAGGCGGTCGTTCTGGGTCGCGAGCTGGCTGACCTGGGCCCGCAGGCGGGTGATCTGTTCTGCTTCGCCGGGGAAGCCGCGAAGGCTGCGGACTCTGTCCAGCTCGGCCTCGAGCCGAGCGATCTCGGCACGCAGCGCCGAGGCTTCCGGGTTGATCGCGTTGTCGTCGGTCATCACAGGCACCTCCCGTCGTTGCCCGGGTGGAACCATTCGACCCTAACGCGCACTGCCGCGGGTGCGACCCACGACTCGGCGCGAGGACCGCGAGAACAGGTCTCGCTCCCACCGCTCGTACCCGGTCCCGTTTGGGGCCGATGTGCCGAAAGAGTGACGCCTGGACGGCTGGGAGGCAAGAGCTGGGTTGCCGGCACGTGAGGTGGTGTGACCCAAGGTATGCGTCTCGGCACGGTATGGAGGGTGTGAAGTGCGTGGCGTTACGGGCGAAAGTCCCGAATCGTGGTGATCCTGCCCTCTGTGGACGAGGTCACCTCACGCCTGCCGGGGCGGGGTGCAGGCGTCGTCGGGTGGGGTGCTGGCGTCCTGGGGCGGGGCCCCGGCGACGTCGCGGCGGATGCGGCGGATCTTCTTCTCGGAGACGGGACGCTCGCCGAGGGCCTGCGGGGACCAGGCGTCCCAGGCCTGCTCGACGTCCTCGCCGCCGTCACGGGTGGTGCCGGCCGGGCGGCGACGGCGCAGCGGCGGGGTGACGCCGTCCGCGAGACGCCGGGTGGTGATCAGGAAACCGGTGTGGCCGACCATGCGGTGCTGGGGGCGGACGGCCAGCCCTTCCAGGTGCCATCCCCGGACCATGGACTCCCACGCGGAGGGCTCGGTGAAGCGTCCGTCGTCGCGCATCGCCTCGGCGACGCGCGACAGCTGCGTGGCGGTCGCGACGTAACAGATCAGGACGCCGCCGGGCACGAGGGCGCCCGCGACGGCGTCCAGGCACTCCCAGGGGGCGAGCATGTCGAGCACGACCCGGTCGACGTCCGTCTCGTCCAGGGCCTCGGCGAGATCCCCGACGGTCAGGCGCCAGGCGGGGTGGGGGCCTGCGAAGAAGGCCTCGACGTTGCCGCGGGCGATGTCGGCGAAGTCCGCCCGCCGCTCGTAGGAGTGCAGCAGGCCGGTGTCGCCGACGGCGCGCAGCAGGGACATCGACAGGGCACCCGATCCGACACCCGCCTCGACGACCCGGGCCCCGGGGAAGATGTCGGCCATCGCGACGATCTGGCCGGCGTCCTTGGGGTAGACGACGGCGGCGCCGCGCGGCATCGACAGGACGTAGTCCGCCAGCAGCGGGCGCAGGGCCAGGTACTCGACACCCGCGGTGTTGCGGACGACGGTCCCCTCGGGGCGGCCGATCAGATCGGTGTGGGCGAACAGGCCCCGGTGGGTGTGGAACTCCTTGCCCGTCGCCAGGGTGATGGTGTGCAGGCGGCCCTTCGGGTCGGTCAGCTGGACCCGCTCCCCCTCGCGCAGCGGCCCCCGCCGGCCCCGGGCCCCGGTGGCCGCCGAACCCGTTCCCGGTGTCCTCGTCGTTGACGGGTTCGTGGCGCCCGGGGCGGCGGGAACCTCGTCGTGAGACGAGCCGGGGGTGCGCGGATCGGGGACGGTCATGGGCGAGGAGTCTAGATGATCGGTTCCTTGGGGTTGTGGAACCCTGTGGCGGAGGTCGCCCGCGATCGGCGGAGGGGTCGATCGTGGTTCTGGGATGAGGTCGTTGTCGGCGTCCGCGCCTACAGTGCCCGGCATGGTTCTCACCGCCTTGTCCCCCTCACGTGCCGGTGACTTCATGCAGTGTCCGCTGCTGTACCGGTTCCGTG
>JAUPKQ010000098.1 GCA_030837345.1 Actinomycetota bacterium
GCACCTCCGCCACCTGCCGTCCGGCGGATCGCCCCGCCCCCTCGACATCGCACGGTCCCTCGCGGTGTCCCGCACCGCCTTCGAACACCGGGCGGCCGTCGTCGGCACCGGGCTCGACGAGCTGCTCGCCGGTCTGCGGACCCTCGAACGCGGCGACCGCGCACCGGGCACCTCCCCCGCCGCCACCGTCGTGCAGGGGATCGCGCGCCAGGGCCTCACGGCGCTGGTGTTCTCGGGCCAGGGCGGTCAGCGCGCCGGGATGGGTGAGGAGCTCCACGCGGCGTTCCCCGTGTTCGCCGAGGCCTTCGACGCGGTCTGCGCCGCCGTCGACCCCTACCTCGACCGTCCCGTGCGCGAGCTCGTCGCCGACGAGCAGGCCCTCGCCCGCACCGGGTACGCCCAGCCCGCCGTCTTCGCCCTGGAGGTCGCCCTCTACCGGCTCGTGACGAGCTGGGGGCTGCGACCGGACCGTCTCGTCGGGCACTCGGTCGGCGAGATCGCGGCCGCCCACGTCGCCGGGGTCCTCGACCTCCCCGACGCGGCGGCCCTCGTCGCGGCCCGCGCCCGCCTGATGCAGGCGCTGCCCGCCGGAGGCGTGATGATCGCCGTCCAGGCGGACGAGGACGACGTCCTTCCGCTGCTCGCGGGCCACGAGCACGAGGCCGGGGTCGCCGCCGTCAACGGGCCGCGGGCGATCGTCCTGTCGGGGGTCGCGAACGCCGTCCGCCCGATCGCGGACACCGTGAAGGCCCGGGGCGGCCGGATCCGCGAACTCGTGGTGAGCCACGCCTTCCACTCGCCCCTGATGGAGCCGATGCTCGACGAGTTCCGGGACGTCGTCCGCCGCCTGACCTTCCGTGCCCCGTCGGTGCCGATCGTCTCGACGGTGACGGGGAAGGCCGGCGCGGACCGTGACGGCACCGGGTACCTGTCCGACCCCGAGTACTGGGTGCGGCATGTGAGGGCGACGGTCCGGTTCGCCGACGCGATCGGGGCGCTGGCCGCCGAGGGCGCCGTGCGCTTCCTCGAACTCGGCCCGGACGGCTCCCTGACCGCCGCCGTCCGCGCCGTCGCCCCCGAGGCGAGCGCCGTCACGCTCCTGCGGCGTGGACGCCCGGAGGTGGACACCGCCGTCACCGCCGCCGCCACCTGCCACGTCCACGGGGCCGACCTCGACCGCGGCGGCCTCACCGGGCCGGGACACCTCGTCGACCTGCCGACGTACCCGTTCCAGCACGAGCGGTTCTGGTTCACGCCCCCGGCCGGCGAGGGGCTCCCCCGGATCGGGACACGCCGCCATGAACTCACCGTCGGTGACGGGTGGCGGTACCGGGTGGAGTGGGACGACGCCCGCCTCGACGGTTCGCGGGACGCGACGGGGAGCGCCGGAGCGCCGGGGCACCACGTGCTCGTCGCTCCCGAGGTCCTCGACGCCGACGGCGAGCACCTGCTGGCGGCCCTCGGCGACGAGATCGCCCGGCGCGGCGGCACGTCGTCCGTCGTCCGGCTCGACGACCCGGCCGGAGCGGGACCCGACCTCGACACCAGCGGGCTCCGCGCGGCGGTGAGCGGCGGCGCGTCCGTCGTGAGCCTCCTCGCCCTCGACGACCGGCCCGACCCGGGGAACCTGGGCCTCACCTGCGGTCTCACCGCGACGCTCAGCCTGGTCCACGCCGTGGACGACGCCTCGGGGGCGCGGCTCCACCTCGTGACCGCGGGCGCCCTGAGCACGACGGCGAACGGGGACGGCGAGGCGCCGGTGCGCCCTGACCAGACCGCGTTCTGGGGGTTCGGCCGGGTTCTCGGCCTGGAGCGGCCCTCGGTGCTCGGCACTCTCGTCGATCTGCCCGCGCGGCCCGGGGTGTCCGGCCCGGAGGCCGAGAACGTGCGGGCGCTGGGCCGTGCCATCACCCGGCACGGCGACGAGGACCAGCTCGCCGTCCGGTCGGGCAGGGTTCTGCGCCCGCGCCTGCGGCACGTTCCGGCCGGCGTGGCGGCTCTGCCGGAACGGGAGCCGCGCGGCACCGTGCTCGTCACGGGGGGAACCGGTGGCCTCGGGGCGCACTGCGCCCGCCGTCTCGCCGCCGACGGAGCGGAGCACCTGGTCCTGGTGAGCCGCCGGGGTGCGAACGCCCCCGGCGCGCAGTCGCTCGCCGACGAGCTGCGGGCCGCGGGCGCGAAGGTCTCCCTGGAGGCGTGCGACGTCAGTGATCCCGCCGCCGTCGACGCGCTCGTCGAGCGGGTCGAGCTCGACGGACGGATCCGGGGCGTCTACCACGCGGCCGGTGTCTTGCGTTTCTCGTCGATCGCCGGGACCAGCGCCGCGGAGTTCTCCGCCGGGCTCGCCGGGAAGGTGCTGGGGGCGATGAACCTCGACCGTGCCCTCGCCGGGCACGACCTGGACGCCTTCGTCCTGTTCTCGTCGGTCGCGGCGACGTGGGGCAGCGCCGGCCAGGGCGCCTACGCCGCGGGGAACGCCGTCCTCGACGGTCTCGCTCTTCGCCGGCGGGCCGAGGGGAAGGTCGCGACAAGCGTCGCGTGGGGCCCGTGGGCGGACGACGGGATGATCACCGTCGACGGTGTCGAGGAGCATCTCGTGCGAAGAGGCCTCCGGCCGATGGACCCGGGGACCGCCGTCACCGCGCTCGACCTCGCCGTCCGAAGCGGCGAGAGCGTCCTCGTCGTCGCCGACATCGACTGGGAGCGTTTCCGCGCCGGGTACACCATCGCGCGGCCCCGCCCTCTGATCGACGAGGTGACCTCGGAGGCACGGGGACGGACGGCGCCGGACGGCGCCCCCGGCGGCGCCCCCGACGAGGCCTCCCGCACCGGGGAGGCCCTGCGGGCCCGGTTGACGACCACTCCACCGGAGGAACGGCGGCAGATCCTGCTCGACCTCGTCCGCCAGGAGGCCGCCGGGGTGCTCGGGCACACGTCCCCGGACGGCGTCCGGGTCGACAAGGCCTTCAAGGACCTCGGGTTCGACTCCCTGATGGCCGTCGAACTCCGGGACCGCGTCACGGCGGCGACCGGCCTGGCGCTCAGCGCCATGATGGTCTTCGACCACCCCGATCCCCGCTCCCTCGCCGAACACCTCCTGGAGGAGTTGCTGCCCGGCGAGGCGTCCGGCGGATTCTCCGGAGAATCCGCCGGCGGGCCCGGTGACGGCCCGGTGAACGGCCCCGGGGACGTTCCCGACGCGGGAAGGGTCGCCGAGCGCCTGGCCGACGCCGGGGTGGACGAGGTCCTGCAGATCATCGAAGAGCTCGGCTCCCTGGAGGACCGGTGAACGACGACGCCAAACTGCTCCCGTATCTGAAGAAGGTCACCGCCGACCTCGCGGCAACCCGCGAGGAGCTGGGACGCCTCCGGGCCGCGGCGACGGAACCCGTCGCGGTGGTGTCGATGGCCTGCCGGTTCCCCGGCGGGGTCCGTACCCCGGAGGACCTCTGGGATCTCCTCGCCGAGGAGCGCGACGCCGTCGGCCCGTTCCCGGCCGACCGCGGCTGGGACCCGGCGCTCCTCGCCTCCGCCGGGGACGGCTCGTCCGGGTCGGTCACCGGACGGGGCGCCTTCCTCCACGACGCCGCCGGGTTCGACCCGCAGGCGTTCGGGATCTCCCCCCGGGAGGCCCTGGCGATGGATCCCCAGCAGCGCCTGACGCTCGAGGTCGCGTGGGAGGCGTTCGAACGGGCGGGACTGCCGACGTCCTCGCTGCGGGGGTCGCGCACGGGGGTCTTCGTCGGCGCGACGTCCTTCTCCTACGGCGGGGACTACGTCGACGCCCCCGAGGGACTGGAGGGCCACCTCGTCACGGGCAACGTGACGAGCGTGCTGTCGGGCCGTGTCAGCTACACGTTCGGGCTGGAGGGACCGGCGGTCACCATCGACACCGCCTGCTCGTCGGCCCTGGTCTGCCTGCACCTCGCCGTCCAGGCGATCCGGCGGGGGGACTGCACCGCCGCGCTCGCCGGAGGGGTGTGCGTGATGTCCCGGCCCGGGGTGTTCCTGGAGTTCAGCCGCCAGGGCGGGCTCGCGCCCGACGGACGGTGCAAGTCCTTCTCCGCGGACGCCGACGGCACCGGCTGGGGCGAGGGCGCGGGACTCCTGCTGCTGGAGAAGCTCTCGGACGCGCGGCGGCTCGGGCATCCGGTGCTCGCCGTCGTCCGGGGCTCGGCGTGGAACGGGGACGGCGCGTCGAACGGGCTCGCCGCCCCGAACGGCCGCGCGCAGCAGCGCGTGATCCGGGCGGCCCTCACCGACGCCGGACTGCGGCCCGGCGACGTCGACGCCGTCGAGGCCCACGGCACCGGGACCCGGCTCGGCGACCCGATCGAGGGCAACGCGCTCCTGGCGACCTACGGCCGCGACCGGGACCCGCGGACCCCCCTCTGGCTCGGCTCGCTGAAGTCGAACATCGCCCACACGCAGGCCGCCTCGGGCGCGGGCGGGCTGATCAAGGTCATCCTGGCGTTGGCCCACGAGACCCTCCCGAAGACCCTCCACGTCACCGAGCCGTCCCCGGAGATCACCTGGTCGCGGGGGGCGGTCCAGCTCCTGACCCGGTCCCGGCCCTGGCCCGTGACGCCGGGGCGGCTCCGGCGCGCGGCCGTCTCGGGGTTCGGGGTGAGCGGCACCAACGCCCACGTGATCCTGGAGGAGCCCCCGGCCCCGGACACCGAGACCGCTCCCGGCGCCGCGACCGCCCCGGGCACCGCCGGGGACTCCGGCCGCCCGGCCGCCCGCCCGCTGCCGTTCCTCGTGTCCGCCCGCACGCCCGCCGCCCTCGCCGCCCAGGCCGCCGAGCTGCGGTCCTTCGTGCGGAGCACCGGCCACGACCTCGCCGACGTCGCCGCGGGCCTCGTCAGCACCCGGTCGTCCTACGAGCACCGTGCCGTCGTGGTCGCCGGGAACCTCGACGAACTCGACGCCGGACTCGCCTCGGTCGTCGCCGGCGCCCCCGACGACCGGACGGTCACCGGGGAGGCCGCCGACGAGCTGCGGCCCGTCCTCGTCTTCCCCGGGCAGGGCTCGCAGTGGCCCGGGATGGCCGTCGAGCTCCTCGACTCCTCCAGCGCCTTCGCGGCACGCCTGACGGAGTGCTCCGACGCCGTCGAGGCGGTGGCCGGATACTCCGTCATCGACGTCCTGCGGGAGAGGACGGACCTCGACCCCGTCCGGGCCGACGTCGTGCAGCCCACCCTGTGGGCGGTGATGGTCTCGCTCGCCGACCTGTGGCGCGTCCACGGGGTGACGCCGTCGGCGGTGATCGGGCACTCCCAGGGGGAGATCGCCGCGGCGGCCGTCTGCGGCGCCCTGACCCTGGACGACGCGGCGCGCGTCTGCGTGCTGCGCAGCCGCGCCCTGCTCGCCCTCGCGGGCCGCGGCGGCATGCTCTCCCTCGTGGCGGGCGTCGACACCGTCCGCGCGCTGATCGAGGCCCGGGGCGGCCAGGCCTCCGTCGCCGCGGTCAACGGGCCGTCGGCGGTCGTCGTGTCCGGCGCGCCGGACGTCCTCGCCGGCCTCTCCGCGGACGCCGAGGCCGCCGGGATCCGGGCACGGCTCGTCGACGTCGACTATGCCTCCCACTCCCCCGACGTCGACGAACTCCGGGACCGCATCGAGCAGGACCTGCGCGGTATCCGGCCGAGGCCGGGACACATCCCCTTCATCTCGACCGTGACCGGCGAGGTCACCGACACCGCGACCCTCGACGCCCGGTACTGGGTGACGAACCTGCGGCGCACCGTCCAGCTGGAGGCCGCGACCCGGACCGCCCTGCGCCGCGGGCACCGCCTGTTCATCGAGGCGAGCCCTCACCCCGTCCTCGGCATGGCGCTCGCCTCGACCGCGCAGGACGCGGGCGTCGAGGCCGTCGTCACCGGGTCGCTGCGGCGGGGCGACGGAGGGCCGCGCCGGTTCCTGCAGTCGCTAGCCGCCGTCCAGGTGCGGGGCGCGGAGGTGTCCTGGGCGCCGGTGCTCGGCCCGCCGCGACGGCGGGTCGACCTGCCGACCTACCGGTTCCAGCGCGAGCGCTACTGGTACACGCCCGCGGCGTCCACCCGGGCGACGGATCCGGGCGACGACCTCGCCCACGTCACGACGTGGCAGGCCGCCGAGGCCGCCCCGGCGTCCGTCGCGGGCCGCTGGGTCGTCCTGGCCCCTGCGGGGGACCGGCTCGCCGGACGGCTGCGTGACCGCCTCGCCCGGGCGGGCGGCGACGCCCTCGCCGTCACCCTGCCGGACCTCCCCGAGGACGGCGGGCGCACGGCCGTGGCGACGATCCTCACGGAGGCGCTGGGGGACACCCCCGCGAACGGAACCGGTGGGATCGTCGTCCTGATGCCGTCCACCGGCGACCCGGTGGGCACCTCGCTCGCGGCGGTCCAGGCCCATCTGGACGGCGGGCACGAGCGGCCGCTGTGGTTCCTCACCTCGGGCGCGTGCGCGGTCGGGGCGGGTGATCCGGTCCCCCACCCGGAGCAGGCGGCCGTCGTGGGCCTCGGAGGGTCCTACGCCGCCGAACGCCCCGGGGCCTTCGGAGGGACGATCGACCTCCCCGCGACGGTCGGCGGCTCCGCCGACGGTCCCGGTGACCGCCTTCTCGACCACGTCGTCGCCGCGTTCGGGGGACGGCGCGGCGAGCAGCTCGCGGTCCGTGACCCGGGGGTGTTCGCGCGCCGGCTCGTGAAGGCGACCCCGTCGCGGGCGGCGCGGACCTGGGTGCCGACGGGCACCGTCGTGATCGCGGGCGGGCTCGGCTCGCTCGGGTCGAAGGTCGCCGAGTGGATGGCGGCCCGGGGCGCCGGTCACCTGCTGCTCCTCGGACGCCGGGGCACCGGCACCCCCGGGGCGGCCGATCTCGTCGACCGCCTCACGGCGGCCGGGGCGGAGGCGACCGTCGTCGCCTGCGACGCCTCGGACGCCGGCCAGGTGGCGGCGGCCCTCGCCCGGGTCCCGGCCGGGCACCCCGTGTCGACGGTCGTCAACGCGGCGGGCGCCGGGGCCGACGACCGGCTCGGGGAGCTCACCCTCGCGGGGCTGCGGGAGTCGCTGCGCAGCAGGGCGTCGGTGTCGCTCGCCCTGCGCGAGGCGACCGCCTCGATCGACCTCGGCGCGTTCGTCCAGTTCTCCGCCCTCGCCGGGACCGTCGGCGTCGCGGGGCAGGGCGGGTACGCCGCGGCGAACGCCGTCCTCGACGCCCTCGCCCTGCGGTGGCAGTCCGAGGGGGTGCCGGCCGCATCGGTCGCCTGGAGCGCCTGGTCCGGATCGAGCACCGTCGACGAGCAGGCGGAGGCCCTCCTGCGCACGCGCGGGGTGGTCCCGCTCGAGGCGGAGCGGGCACTCACCGCGCTCGGCGCCGCCCTCGACGCGGACGGACCCTACGTCCTCCTCGCGGACGTCGACTGGCCGGCGCTCGTCGCCAGCGGCGCCGTCGCGGCGTCCCCCGTCCTCGACGGCCTCCTCACCGGCGCCCGGGCCGCCGACGGGCCGGGCTCGGACGGGGAGGCCCTGCGCGGCTCCCTCGCCGGGCTTCGTCCCGAGGAGGCCCGCGCGGCGCTGCGCGACCTGGTGCGGGGCGAGATCGCCGCCGTCCTCGGGTACGACAGCGCCACGGCGTTCTCGCTGCGGCAGCCGTTCAAGAGCCTCGGCGTCGACTCGCTGACCGCCGTCCAGCTGCGCAACCGGCTCGCCACGGTGACGGGACTGCGCCTGCCGGTCACCCTCGCGTTCGACCACCCCCATCCCGAGGCGGTCGCCGACCTCCTCCACGAGCAGCTCGTCCCGAAACCCGGGGACGGCGCCGACGAGCTCGTCGACGGCCTGGAGGCCGTCGTCCGCGAGCTCGGGACCGCCGCGGCCGGGGACCCCGGGACACCGGGGGCGGTCCCCGACCTGCTGCGGACCCGCGACGGGATCCTCGACCGCCTGCGGGAACTCGTGCGCGCCTACGAGCGCACCGAGGAGGACGCCCCGGACGCGCTCGACCTCGACGACGCCTCGGACGACGAGTTCTTCGACCTGCTCGACAAGGAGCTCGATGCACGTCCCTGACCCCGGCCCCGCCCGGCGGACGCACCCGATCACCACCACAACCGGAAAGACAACCGGAAAGACCACCGGAAAGGGCGGACATGTCGGCCGGTAACAGCGAAGCGACCGAAGCTCGGCTCCGTGAGTACCTCAAGCGCGCCGTCACGGACCTGCGGACCGCGCGACGCAGCCTCACCGAGCACCAGGCCCGGGCGGGTGAGCCGCTCGCCGTCATCGGGATCGGGTGCCGTTTCCCCGGCGGCATCAACACCCCGGACGACCTCTGGGAGGCCGTCCGGGACGGCCGGGACCTCGTCGGCCCGTTCCCCGTCGACCGCGGCTGGGACCTCGACGCCCTGTACGACCCGACCGGGGAACGCTTCGGGACGAGCTACGTCAAGGAAGGCGCCTTCCTCGACGAGCTCGCGATGTTCGACGCCGGCTTCTTCGGCATCTCGCCCCGCGAGGCGCTGGCGATGGACCCGCAGCAGCGGATCATCCTGGAGGTCGCCTGGGAGGCGTTCGAGCACGCGCGGATCGACCCGACGTCCCTGCACGGCACCCGCACCGGCGTGTACGTCGGCGCGACGGACTTCGACTACGGACGCCAGCTCGCCAAGATCCCGCCGGAGCTGGAGGGCAACGTCATGATCGGGCGGTCCGGGGCGGTGACCTCCGGGCGGATCGCGTACTTCCTCGGGCTCCACGGCCCGGCGGTCACGGTGGACACGATGTGCTCGTCGTCCCTGGTCGCCACCCACCTCGCCGTCAAGAGCCTGCGCACCGGCGACTGCTCGCTCGCCGTCGTCGGGGGGACGACGGCGTTGTCGACCCCGGAGGGCTTCATCGAGTTCAGCCGCCAGAAGGCACTGTCGCGCGACGGCCGCTGCCGCGCCTTCGCCGCGGGCGCCGACGGCACCGGGTGGGCGGAGGGCGTCGGCGTCGTGCTGCTGGAGCGGCTCTCCGACGCCCGGCGCCACGGTCACCGGGTGCTCGCGCTGATCCGGGGGTCCGCGATCAATTCGGACGGCGCGTCGAACGGGCTGACCGCCCCCAACGGCACCGCCCAGCGGCGCGTGATCGAGCAGGCGCTCGCCGACGCCCGGGTCGCTCCCGGCGAGGTGGACGCCGTCGAGGCCCACGGCACCGCGACCCTGCTCGGCGACCCGATCGAGGCGAACGCGCTGCTGTCGGTCTACGGGCGGGGGCGTCCCGCGGACCGGCCCCTGTGGCTCGGGTCCTTCAAGTCCAACCTCGCCCACAGCGCGTCGGCGTCGGGGGTCGCCGGCGTGATCAAGACCGTGATGGCGCTGCACCAGGAGGAGCTCCCCCGCACGCTGCACGTCGACGAGCCGACCCCGCGCGTGGACTGGTCGTCCGGCACCGTCAGGCTCCTGACGGAGAACCGGCCCTGGCGGCGGGGGGAGCGGCCCCGGCGCGCCGGGGTCTCCGCCTTCGGCGCGAGCGGCACCAACGCCCACGTCATCCTGGAGGAGGCGCCCGCCGACGCGGTGCCCGGCCAGGACGGCGAGGCGCCCGCCGGGGGTGAGCCGTCCACCGGCGAGGGGCGCTCCGGGCCCGCCGTCACCGTCGCCGACCTGCCCTGGGTCGTCTCCGGGCACACGGCGGACGCCCTGCGGGCCCAGGCCCGCCGGCTCGCCGCCCACCTGCGCGCCGCACCGGATCCGGCGGCACCCGACGTCGCGTTCTCCCTCGCGACGACCCGGGCCGCCCTGACGCACCGGGCCGTCGTCGTCGGCCCGGACCGGCGCTCCCTGCTCGACGGCCTCGACGCGCTCGCCGCCGGGACGGAACACTCCCGGTCCGTTCTCGGGCGCGCCGCGGACTCCCGCCGTCCGGTGTTCCTCTTCCCGGGCCAGGGCGCCCAGTGGGCGGGGATGGCCCGGCGCCTGCTGGACGAGTCACCGGCCTTCCGCGTCGCGTTCGACGCCTGCGCCACGGCCCTCGCGCCGTACACCGACTGGTCGCTCGCCGCCGTCCTCGCCGGTGACGATGAGAGCTGGCTCGACCGCGTCGACGTCGTCCAGCCCGCCCTGTGGGCGGTGATGGTCGCCCTCGCCGAGACCTGGCGGGCCCTCGGCGTCGAACCCGCCGCCGTGGCGGGCCACTCCCAGGGGGAGATCGCCGCGGCGTGCGTCGCGGGCGCCCTGTCCCTGGACGACGGCGCCCGCGTGGTCGCCCTGCGCAGCCGGGCGATCGCGGAGGCCGACCTCCCGCCGGGAGGGATGCTCTCCGTCGCCCTGCCCCGGGCGGCGGCCGAGAAACTGCTCGCGGACGACGGGCAGGTGCTCTCCCTCGCCGCCGTGAACGGCGCGTCCTCCGTCGTCGTGTCCGGGCCGGTCGGGGCCCTCGACGCGCTGACCGACCGGCTGCGCGGCGACGGGGTCCGCCACCGCCGCATCCCCGTCGACTACGCCTCGCACTCCCCGCACGTCGAGGCGCTGCGCGAGCCGGTGCTGACCGCGCTCGCGGGGATCACGCCCCGGCCCGGCCGCGTCCCGCTGTACTCCAGCGTCACCGGAGCCGTGCTCGACACGTCCGTGATGGACGCCGAGTACTGGTTCCGGAACCTGCGGGCGACCGTCGAGCTCGACCAGGTCGTCAGGGCCCTCGTCGCCTCCGGCCACGACGCCTTCCTCGAGGTCAGCCCGCACCCGGTCCTGCTGCCCCCGATCGGCGAGACGCTCGACGAGCTCACCGAGCAGAGCCGCGCGCCGTCAGAGCCCCTGCTGATCGGCACGCTGCGCCGCGACGACGACGGGATCGACGCGCTCCTCCTCGCCGCGGGCACGGCCTTCTGCGCCGGGGTCCGCGTCGACTGGGGGCGCGTGACGGACGGGGACGGCGTCGCCGCCGTCGATCTGCCCCGCTACGCCTTCCAGCGACGCAGGTACTGGCTCGACCCGGCTCCCGGCGGTGTCTCCCCCCGGAACGGCCCGGACACCGCCGCTCCGGAGGGCTCTTCTCCGGGCGCCGGCGGCACCCCGGACGGCGCGTCCTCCCCCACGGAGACCGCCTTCTGGTCCGCCGTCGACGCGGGCGACGTCCCCGGCCTCCTCGCCCTCCTCGACGACCGGCCGGCCGGCGATCAGCCGACCGGTGAGGACCTGACCGGTGAGGACCTGACGGTCGGTGACCTGCTGCCCCGGCTGGCCCGCTGGAGGGCCTCCACCCGGGACCGGGCCGTCGTCGGGTCCTGGCGCTACCACGTCACCTGGCAACCGGCCGCCCCCGGCGGCACAGCCCGCCTGACGGGGACCTGGCTGCTGCTCGTCCCGGCGGGAACCCCCGCCGGCTCCCCCGCCGCCGCCCTCGCCGACGAGGTGACCCGGGCCCTTTCCGAACACGGCGCCCGTCCGGCCGTCGTCGGCGTGGACGCCGCGACGGTCACCCGGGACACACTGTCCGCCCAGGTCACCGCCTCGCTCGACGGCCCGCTCACCGGCGTCCTGTCGATGCTCGCGACCGTCCCCGGGGACCGTCCCGGACACCCCGGCGTCCCGATCGGGCTCGCCGCCCACACCGCGACCGTCCAGGCGCTCGGCGACGCGGGCATCACCGCGAAGCTGTGGGTCCTCACCTCCGGCGCGGTGAGGGTCACCGGCGACGACCCGCTCGACGCCCCCGAACAGGCGACGTCGTGGGGGCTCGGCCGGGTGGTCGCGCTCGAACGGCCGACCCTGTGGGGCGGTCTCGTCGACGTCCCGGCCGTGCTCGGCGAGAGCGGCAGGGCCCGCCTCGTCACCGTCCTCGCGGGCCTTGGCGACGAGGACCAGCTCGCCGTCCGGCGGGGCGGCGTCTTCGTCCGCCGGCTCGTCCGCGGCGGTGGGGAGGGCGAGGGGACGGACTGGACCGCGCCGGAGTGCGTCCTGCTCACCGGCGGCACCGGCGGGATCGGCGCGCAGATCGCGCGGTACCTCGCCCGGGGCGGCACCCGCCGCCTGATCCTGCTCAGCCGCCGGGGACCGAAGGCCCCCGGCGCCGCGGAGCTCGTCGCCGAACTCGCCGGTCTCGGCGCCGAGGCCGTCGCCGTCGCGGCGGACACCGGCGACACCGAGGCCCTCACGGCGCTCCGTGACGCTGAGAGGGACGCCGGGACCCCGGTGACCGGTGTCTTCCACATCGCGGGGGCGGGGCGCCTGGAGTCCGTCGAGTCCCTCGGCCTCGACGGCCTCACCGACACGGTCCCCGCGAAGGTCGCCGGGGCACGGGCCCTCGACCGCGTGTTCGACGGCGCCGAGGTGCGCGAGTTCGTGCTCTTCTCCTCCATCTCCTCCGTGTGGGGCAGCGGGGAGCACGGCGCCTACGCCGCCGCCAACGCCTACCTCGACGCGCTCGCCGAGCAGCGCCGGGCCCGGTCCCTGCCCGGCGTGTCCGTCGTGTGGGGTATCTGGGACCCGGCCGAGAGCGGCGGGATGGCCGGGAACCTCGTGGAGGAGCAGCTGCGGGCACGAGGTGTGCCGTTCATGGACCCGCGCCTCGCCCTGCGAGCGCTCGGGCCGGTCCTCGCCTCGGGACGGCCGGTCCCGGTCGTCGCGCGCGTCGAGTGGCCCGCGTTCGCGCCGGTGTTCACCTCCGCGCGTCCGAGTCCGCTGCTCGCCACGATCCCCGAGGCGGTGGCAGCCCTCCGGCCCCCGGAGGACCCGGCGTCCGGCGGGGACGACGGCTTCGGTGACCGGGTGCGGTCCGCACCCACCGCCCAGCGGGCCCGCCTCGTGCTCGACGCCGTGCGCGGCCAGGTCGCCGCGACCTTGCGCATGGCGGACCCCGGCGACGTCGACATCTCCCGCCCGCTGCGCGAGCTGGGGTTCGACTCCCTGACGGCCGTCGACCTGCGCAACAGGCTCAACGCCCTCACCGGGCTCCGCCTGCGGGCGACCGTCGTGTTCGACCACCCGGACGTGCGCTCCCTCGCCCGCGTCGTGCTGGAGCGGCTGACCGCCTCTCCCGGACCGTCCGCCGGACCGTCCGCGGCACCACCTCCCACGCCACCTCCCACCGCAGCAGCACCTCCGTCGACGGCCGGACCGTCACCGGACATCGACACCCTGGGCGTCGACGAACTCGTCGAGATCGCCCTGGCCCGAACGACGCACGAGCGGGGTTGACACATGTCAGAGATCAACGAAGAGATCGTCCGCGCGCTGCGCACGTCCGTGAAGGAGGTCGCCCAGCTGCGGGAGACCAACGAACGGTTGTCGGCGGCGGCCCGGGAGCCGATCGCGATCGTGGCGACGGGTTGCCGCTACGCGGGCGGCATCAGCTCCCCGGAGGACCTCTGGGACGTCGTCGCGCAGGGCCGTGACGTCGTCGGGCCCCTGCCGACCGACCGGGGCTGGGACCTCGACACCCTCTACGACCCCGACCCCGACGTCCAGGGCACCTGCTACACGACGCGCGGCGGATTCCTGCACGACGCGAACCGTTTCGACCCCGCCTTCTTCGGCATGTCCCCGAGGGAGGCGGTGACGACCGACCCCCAGCAGCGGCTGTTCCTCGAGGTGACCTGGGAGGCGCTCGAGCGCGCCCGTATCGCCCCCGACACCCTGGGGGGATCGCCGACGGGCGTGTTCGTCGGCGCCGCCTACCAGGGCTTCGGCGAGGGCTGGCGGACCGCGCCGGACGGGCTCCAGGGGCACCTGGTCACCGGCATGTCGATGAGCGTCCTGTCCGGACGCGTCGCGTACTCGCTCGGGCTCGCCGGGCCCGCGGTCACGGTCGACACCGCCTGCTCCTCCTCCCTGGTCGCCGTCTACCTCGCCGTCCAGTCCCTGCGCCAGGGCGACTGCTCCCTCGCCCTCGCCGGAGGCACCGCCGTCATCTCCGAGCCGATCGGGCTCGTCGGGTTCGCCCGTCAGCGGGGACTCTCGCGCAGCGGGCGGTGCTGCGCGTTCGGCGCGGACGCCGACGGCATGGTCCTCGGCGAGGGCGTCGGCGTGATCCTGCTCGAACGCCTGAGCGACGCCCGGCGCCTCGGCCACCCCGTCCTCGGGGTGTTCACCGGGACGGCGATCAACCAGGACGGCGCCTCGAACGGGCTCGCCGCCCCGAGCGGCCCCGCCCAGCAGGCGGTGATCGACGCCGCGCTCACCCGCGCGGGCCTCGGCTACGAGGACGTCGACGTCGTCGAGACCCACGGCACGGGCACCCGCCTCGGCGACCCGATCGAGGCCGACGCCCTGCTCGGCACCTACGGGTCCGGTCGCCGGACCCCGCTGTTCATCGGCTCGGTCAAGACGAACATCGGCCACGCCCAGGCCGCCTCCGGGATCGCCGGGATCATCAAGG
The DNA here is from genome assembly GCA_030837345.1 of Actinomycetota bacterium. GTDB lineage: Bacteria > Actinomycetota > Actinomycetes > Actinomycetales > Kineosporiaceae > JAUPKQ01. The sequence continues at coordinate 14,344 of JAUPKQ010000098.1, forward strand.
TCACCGAGTCGCTGCGTCACGGCGAGCTCCCCCGGAGCCTGCACGCCGAGGAGCTCTCGCCGTTCATCGACTGGGACTCCGGCGCCGTCGAGGTCCTCCAGAAGGGACGCCCCTGGCCGATCAGCGACCGCCCCCGCCGGGGAGCGGTGTCGTCCTTCGGCCTGAGCGGCACGAACGTCCACCTGATCATCGAGGAACCGCCGCGGATCATCGAGGAACCGCCGCGGGTCACCGAGGAGCCGCCGTCCGCGACGGGCACCGGCACGGACGGCTCCGCCGCCGGAACGCTGTGGCCGTGCGTCCTGACCGCCCGGACTCCCGCGGCACTCACCGAGGCCGCCGCCCGCCTGCTCGCGCGCGTCGAGGACGACCCCGACGCCGACCCCGCCCGGATCGCCTGGTCCCTCGCCACGACCCGGGCCCGCTTCGACACGCGTGCCGTCGTCCTCGCCCGCACCCGCGACGAACTGCTCCACGGGCTGCGCGCCCTCGTCGAGGGGACCCCGGACGACGACGTGCTGCTCGGCACCGCCCGGCCGGACGCCCAGCCCGTCCTCGTGTTCCCCGGCCAGGGCTCCCAGTGGGCCGGGATGGCGACCGACCTGCTCGCGACGTGCCCGCCGTTCGCCGAGCGCCTGCACGAGTGCGACGCCGCGCTGCTCCCTCACACCGGGTGGAGCCTGCTCACCGTCCTTCGCGGGGACGACGACGGCTGGATGGACCGCGTCGACGTCGTCCAGCCCGTCCTGTGGGCGGTGATGGTGTCCCTCGCCCACGTCTGGGCCGCGCACGGCGTCGAGCCCGCCGCCGTCATGGGCCACTCGCAGGGCGAGATCGCCGCCGCCGTCGTCGGTGGCGCCCTGTCCCTGGACGACGGCGCCCGCGTCGTCGCGCTGCGCGCCGCCGCCATCACCGCTCTCGCGGGCCGGGGCGGCATGCTGTCGGTCGCCCTCTCCCCCGCCGAGGTCCGCCCCTGGCTGGAGGACCGGTCCGGTGAGGAGCCCGGCGAGCGCCGCGACCTCGCGCTCGCCGCCGTCAACGGGCCGCGTTCCGTCGTCGTCTCCGGCGGAACGGTCGCCCTGGACCGGCTCCAGGCGGACCTTGAGGCCGCCGGGGTCCGGACCCGCCGGGTCAACGTCGACTACGCCTCCCACTCGGCGCACGTCGAGAGCATCCGCGACGACATCCTGCGGTCCCTCGCCCCGGTCACGCCCCGCACGCCCGAGGTGCTGCTCGCGTCCTCGTTGACCGGCCGTCCCGTCACCGGGCCCGAGCTCGACGCGGACTACTGGTTCCGCAACCTGCGGCACACCGTCGTCCTCGACGAGGCGACCCGGTGCCTGGCGGACCTCGGCCACACCGTCTTCGTCGAGTGCAGCGCCCACCCCGTGCTGCTGCCCGCCCTCGCCGAGACCCTCGCCGACGGCGGCGCGGGCACCGAACCCGTCGTCGTCGGCACCCTGCGCCGCGACGACGGCGGCCTCGACCGCCTGCACCGCGGCCTCGCCGAGCTGTTCGTCCACGGCGGGCCGGTCGACCTGACGACGTTCTTCCCCGTCCCTCCCGCCACCGTCGACCTGCCGACGTACCCGTTCGAGCGGGCGACCTACCTGTTCGAGGCGGCCGACGCCCCCGTGACCGGCGCGGCGGACGCCGAAGGGACCGCGCCCTTCTGGGAGGCCGTCGACCGCGAGGACCTCGGCGCCCTCGCCGGCGCCCTGGACGTCGAGGACGACGCCGTGGTCGCGCGTCTCCTCCCGGCCCTCGTGCGCTACCGGCGCTCCCGCCGGTCCGCGGTCGCGGCGGACGCCCTGCGCTACCGGGTCCGCTGGTCAGTCCTCCCCCCGGAGAAGGGCTCCGCGCCGTCCGGCACCTGGGTGGTCGTCGCCCCGGCCACCCCGGACGCCGGGCCGGTGACGGCCGCCGTCGCGACGGCGCTCGGCCCGTGCACCCACGTCCTGACCGCGACCGCCGGCGACGACCGCCACACCCTCGCCTCGCGCGTCGGTCAGGCCGTCAGCGAGGCGGGCGCCGGGGCGGGCCCGGTCGCCGGGATCCTGTCCCTGCTGTCCCTGGACCACGGGGACGCCGGCGCCTCCGGCCGGACGACCGGGCTGACGCTGTCGATCGCCCTGACCCAGGCCGTCACCGCCGCCACGGACGGCGTGCCGCTCTGGCACGCGACCCGGGGCGCGGTGTCCGTGTCCCCCGGTGACCGGATCGTCGCGCCGCTCCAGGCGTCGACCTGGGGTTTCGGGCGTATCGCGGCCCTTGAGTACCCGCACCGGACCGTCGGGCTCGTCGATCTGCCCGCCGACCTCGACGCGCGGGCGGGACGCCGTCTGCTCGCCGCGCTGACCGGCGCCGGTGAGACCGAGATCGCCGTGCGCGGCGCGGGTGTCTTCGGGCGCCGTCTCGACCACGCGGGACCGCTGCCCGCCGACCACCCGTGGCGTCCCCGCGGAACGGTCCTCATCACCGGCGGCACCGGGGCCCTCGCCGCCCACGTCGCCCGCTGGGCGGCGTCCGGGGGCGCGGAACGGCTCGTGCTCGCCGGGCGCCGCGGACCGGACGCCCCCGGGGCCGATGCCCTGGTCACCGAGCTCCGGGCCGCCGGGTGCGAGGCCGGGGCCGTCGCCTGCGACGTCTCCGACCGGTCCTCGCTCGCCGCCCTGCTCGATTCCCTGCCCGGCCTCACCGCCGTCGTCCACACGGCGGGCGTCCTCGACGACGGGCTGATCGACTCCCTGGCCCCGGAGCGTGTCGACAGGGTCTTCGCGCCGAAGACCGGTGCCGCGCTGCACCTCCACGAGCTCCTGGCGGGGCGCGACCTCGACGCCTTCGTGCTGTTCTCGTCGTTCGCCGGGACGGCGGGCGGCGTCGGCCAGGCCGGGTACGCGGCGGCGAACGCCGTCCTCGACGCCCTCGCCCTCCAGCGGCGGGCCGACGGCCTCGCCGCGACGTCCCTCGCCTGGGGCGCCTGGAGCGGCGGCGGCCTCGTCGACCCGGAGACGGCCGCCCGGCTGGCGCGGGACGGCGTGCGCGGCATGGAACCGGCCCTCGCCGTCGAGGCCCTCGCCCGCGAGGCGGGATCCGGCGACGCGGCCACCGTGCTCGCCGCCATCGACTGGCTGCGGCTGCGGGAGTCGTCCCCAGGGATCGCCGGTAACCCGGTGTTCTCCGGGTTGTCCGAGTTCGCCGTCCCCGTGGCGGCGTCGGCCCCCACAGCGGCGGCCCCCGCGTCCTCGTGGACCCGGGCCACCCTGGGCGATCTCGTCCGGGGCCAGGTCGCCTCCGTCCTGCGCTACGGCGACCCGTCCGAGGTCGACCCGGCCAGGGCCTTCCGGGACCTCGGGTTCGACTCCCTGATCGCGGTCGACCTGCGGCGGCGCCTCGCCCAGGCGACCGGGCTTCAGCTGCCGGTCACCCTCGTGTTCGACCATCCGACCGTCACCGCCCTCGTCGACCACCTCGCCGGGCTCCTCAACGGCCTCTCCGACGAGGCCGGAGAGGCCGTCGGGACGGGCACCGCCGTAACCGTCGCCGCCGGGGGCCGGCGCGAGCGCGAACCGCTCGCCGTCGTCGCCGTCGGATGCCGGTACCCCGGTGGCGCGGACACCCCCGAGCGGTTCTGGCAGCTCCTCGCCGAGGGCCGTGACGCCGTCGGTGACTTCCCGAAGGACCGCGGCTGGGACGTCGAGGGCCGGTTCGATCCGGACCCGGACCGCCCGGGGACCTTCTACGCCCGGGGCGGCGCGTTCCTCTACGACGCGGCGGACTTCGACGCCGAGTTCTTCGGGATCTCCCCGCGCGAGGCGCTGTCGATCGACCCGCAGCAGCGCCTCCTCCTCGAGACCGCCTGGGAGACCTTCGAGCGCGCCGGGATCGACCCGCTGTCGGTCAAGGGACAGCGGACCGGGGTATTCCTCGGCAAGAGCTACAACGACTACGGCTCCCGCCTGCGCGACACGCACCCCGAGGTCGAGGGCTACCTCGCCCTCGGCAGCGCGAACAGCGTCGCCTCCGGCCGGATCTCGTACGTGTTCGGGCTGGAGGGCCCGGCGGTCAGCATCGACACGGCGTGCTCGTCGTCCCTCGTCGCCCTGCACCTCGCCTCCCAGGCGCTGCACTCGGGCGAGTGCGACGCGGCCCTCGTCGGCGGCGTCGTCGTCATGTCGACGATGGACAGTTTCATCGAGTTCAGCCGGCAGCGGGCGATGTCGCCCGACGGCCGGTGCAAGGCGTTCTCCGCGGACGCCGACGGCGCCGGGTGGGCGGAAGGCGTCGGCGTCGTCCTCGTCGAACGCCTCAGCGAGGCACGCCGTCTCGGGCACCCGGTGATCGCCGTCATCCGTGGTTCGGCGATGAATCAGGACGGCGCCTCCAACGGCCTCACCGCCCCCAGCGGTCCGGCGCAGCAGCGCGTCATCCGGGCCGCCCTGGCCGACGCGGGGATGCGTCCGGACGACGTCGACGCCATCGAGGCCCACGGCACCGGGACCTCCCTCGGCGACCCGATCGAGGCCGAGGCCCTGATCGCCGCCTACGGTCCGCGCCGGGAACGCCCGCTCCTGCTCGGGTCGGTGAAGTCGAACATCGGCCACACCCAGGCGGCGGCCGGGATCACGAGCATCATCAAGGCGGTCCTCTCGCTCCAGCACGAGGAGCTGCCCCGCACCCTCCACGCCGACGAGCCGTCCCCGCACGTCGACTGGTCGACGGGGACGTTGCAGCTGCTCACCGAGCCGGTGCCGTGGCCCCGGCGCGCCGGTCGCCCCCGGGGGATCGGCGTGTCCGCGTTCGGTGTCAGCGGCACCAACGTCCACGTCCTGCTCGGGGACCCGCCGGACGACGAGCC
>JAUPKQ010000099.1 GCA_030837345.1 Actinomycetota bacterium
AGCCGTGGTCACGCCCTTCGGCGCCCTGGCGTCCGCGGGCGCCGCGAGCGCCGTCGCCGTGGCCGCCGCTGCCACCGCGACGCTCCTGGTGCGCGCGGTCCGACGCCTCGGCGGCATCACCGGCGACGTCCTCGGCGCGAGCGTCGAGACGGCGACGACGGCGGCTCTCGTCGTCCTGGCGACGCTGGCCTGCTGATCCGGCACGCGCCCTGACGCGCCGGATCAGCGCGACGTCACCTCGTCTGCACCTGGACGAACGGCGGCTTCACGACGAGGCACCGGAGGTCACGACCCCGGACGTCGACGACGACCTCGTCCCCGACGTCCACCGAGCGGTCGAGCAGGGCGAGGGCGATGCCCTGCTTGAGCGTCGGTGAGAAGGTGCCCGACGTCGTCCGGCCCACCTCACGCCCCGCCTCGCGACCCGGCCGGTCGCCCTGCGGGAGGTCGCGCACCACCAGGCCGGCGCGGGGAATGCCCCGGCCCCGGGCCAGAAGGCCCCGGGCCAGGCGTGCCGCCCCGCGTTCCCGCTCCGCCAGGAGGACCTCGCGTCCCCAGAACGCCGGTTTCCTCCAGCCGACCGCCCAGCCCGTCCCCGCCTGGACCGGCGTGATCCCCAGGCTGAGCTCGTGACCGTGCAGGGGGTAGCCCATCTCTGTCCGCAGCGTGTCCCGGGACCCCAGGCCGGCGGGGAGGCCGCCCCGCGCGGTCACCTCGGCGAGCAACGCGTCCCACAGCGCGGGGGCGAGGTCCGCGGCGGGCAGCAGTTCGTACCCGCGCTCGCCGGTGTAGCCGGTGCGGCAGCAGGTGACGGACCCACCCGCCCACGTCGTGTCGACGAACTCCATGTAGTCGTGCCCGGTGGGCAGGCCGAGGGCTGCGAGAACGTCGTCGGCGCCGGGACCCTGGACGGCGAGGACCGCCAGTTCGGTGTGCCGGTCGGTGACGGTGACGCCTTCGGGGGCCGCGGCCGTGAGGCGGCGGGCGACCTCCGCGCAGTTCGCCGCGTTCGGGACGAGCAGGACGTTCTCGTCCGACCGGAGGTAGACGATCAGGTCGTCGACGACGCCACCCGAGGCGTCATCGAGGCACAGCGTGTACTGGGCCTGTCCGGGAACGATCCGCGACAGGTCATTGGTCAGGCAGGCGTCGACGAAGGCCGCCGCCCCCGGCCCGGTGACGGCGAGTTTGCCGAGATGGCTGACGTCGAACAGCCCGGTCCGGCCCCGCACCGCCTCGTGCTCGGCGAGGACCCCGCCTCCGGGGTACTCGATCGGCATCTCCCAGCCGCCGAAGTCGGCCATTTTGGCGCCTAAGGCAACATGACGGTCGTGGAGAGCGGTCCGTCGCGGCTGCACGGACGCCTGCTCGGTGTCGGTCGCGGTCATGGGCGCAACTTACCGGGCCCGGATCAACCCCGTTCAGACCGTGGAACCGGGGGCTGGCTACGATCGGGCGAGCGCGGGGGCTCCCTCGCCGAAACGCCAGATTCCGGACGACTCGATGCGAGGACTCTCGTGGCCACTTTGACCCTGTCCGGTAAGTCCCCGTCGGCCGTCCACGCGGACGCCGTCGTCGTCGCGGTGGGAACGAGCCTCTCTGGGGCCCGGCTTCTCGGCGCCGACGCCCTGCCCGACGACCTTCGGACCTTACTCACGGACGCGCTCGGTCCCCTCGGTGTGACGGGGGCCGCCGACTCCGTCCACCGCGTCCCCGCGGGCGGGACCCTCACCGCGCCTGTCGTCGTCCTCACCGGGGTGGGGGATCTCCCGTCCGACGGCGCCGTCCCCGACGAGACCCTGCGCCGGGCCGCCGGGGCCGCCGCCCGTTCCCTGGCCGGGACCGGGACCGTCGCCTTCGCGATGCCCGCCGACAACGCCCCCGCCGTCGCCGCCGTCGCCGAGGGGGCGCTGCTCGGGGCCTACTCCTTCGGCCGCTACCGGACGACGTCCGCCCTCCGGGCCAAGGCCGCCGTCAACGCCGTCGTCGTCCTCACCCCCTCGGCCCGGGGGAACGCCGTCCGCACCGCCGTCCGGAGGGCGGAGATCCTGGCCGGGGCCGTCAACGCCGCTCGCGACCTCGTCAACACCTCGCCCGCCGATCTCTACCCGGCGACCTTCGCCGCCGCCGCGTCCGAGGCCGTCGCGGACCTTCCGGTCACCGTCACCGTCCTCGACGAGGACGAGCTGGCGCGCGGTGGCTACGGCGGGCTCGTCGCCGTCGGGCAGGGGTCCGTCCGGCCGCCGAGGCTCGTGCGTCTCGACTACGTCCCCGAGAACGCCGTCGCCCACCTCGCCTACGTCGGCAAGGGGATCACCTTCGACTCCGGAGGCCTGTCGATCAAGCCCGCGGCGGGCATGGACGCGATGAAGAACGACATGTCCGGGGCGGCCGCCGTCCTTCACACAGTCGTCGCCGCGGCGACGCTGGGACTGCCGGTGCGGGTGACCGGCTGGCTCGCCCTCGCCGAGAACATGCCTTCGGGGTCCGCGCAGCGGCCGTCCGACGTCATCACGATCCGCGGCGGCCGGACCGTCGAGGTTCTCAACACGGACGCCGAGGGCCGTCTCGTGCTCGCCGACGCGATCGTCGCGGCCGGTGAGGAGAACCCCGACCTCATCGTGGACGTCGCGACCCTCACCGGGGCCCAGGTGGTCGCGCTGGGCAACCGGATGTCGGCGGTGATGGCGAACGACGACACCCTCCGCACACGCATCCACCAGATCGCGGACGCCGTCGGCGAGCAGTTCTGGCCCATGCCGCTGCCGCCGGAGCTCAGGTCGTCCCTGGATTCGCCGGTCGCCGACCTGGCGAACATGGGCGAACGGTTCGGGGGAATGCTCACCGCCGGCATCTTCCTGTCCGAGTTCGTCCCGAAGATCCGGGCGACCGACGAGCCGGACGCCGCCGGCCAGCCCCCCACGACGGATGAGTCCGGCGCGGACGAGACCCGGGGAACAGCGGTGCCCTGGGCCCACCTCGACATCGCCGGACCGTCCTTCAACGGCGGGTCCGCGTACGGGTACACGCCGGTCGGCGGCACCGGGGTCGCCGTTCGGACCCTCCTCGGTCTGGTGGAGGACATCGCCGTCGACGGAATCTGACCGTCACCTCCCGTCGCTGTCGCCGTCCGTCGTCAACGGCGGGAGGTCCTCCGGGCGCGTCCCGGTGACGGGCGGGACGTGACCCCGTTTCACCTTGGCGTTCCAGTCCCTCATGCGCTGGGGGTAGCCGACGAGCTGGACGTCGTAGACGGGGACCCGCAGACCTTCGGCGAGACGCCGGACGATCCCCGGATTCACGATCCGCCGACGTGTCCACTCGCCGGAGGTGGCGACGAGGAGCACGGTCGGGGGGATGAACATCGTCGCGGGCTCCAGGTAGGCCTCGACCCCCACCCTGGTGCGCACGAAGTCCTCCAGGTGACGGCGCGCCTCGTCGACCTCCTCGCGCCGCTGGGCCCGGCTGGCACCGCCGTCCGGCGGGCGCGGCCGGCGACGTCGGAACAGACCCATCGACCCCTCCGATCCCTCGCGGACCCTCCCAGCATGAGGCACGGGACCCGCATCACGGCACCGTCCGGAAGACGATCGGGCGCGGCCGGGCGTTCCCCGGGAAGGCGGGTCGCCGGATCCATGCCTCAACGCGTCCGGACACGCCCGGACACGCCCGGACCACCGCGCCGTGCGGGAGACACCGCTCGACGTGTCAAGGTCCTCTGGCAGTGGAAGGATGACGCAGCAGCCGACCGTCCACCGCGTCACCACGTACGCGACCATGCGAGGAGCACACGTGCCCGACTCCGCCCAGGACCAGGTCCACGACGTCGTGATTCTCGGCGGGGGCAGCGGCGGATACGCAGCCGCGCTGCGGGCCGCCGACCTCGGCCTGACCGTGGCCCTCGTCGAACGGGACAAGCTCGGGGGGACCTGCCTGCACCGCGGGTGCATCCCCACGAAGGCGTTGCTCCACGCCGCCGAGGTCGCGGAGTCCGCGCGCGAGAGCGAGCAGTTCGGCGTGAGGGCGACGTTCGAGTCCGTCGACATGGACGGCGTCAACAAGTACAAGGACAAGATCGTCGGACGCCTCTACAAGGGCCTCCAGGGCCTGGTGAGCAGCAAGGCGATCGACTTCGTCGCGGGTGAGGGCCGGCTGGTCTCCCCCGACACCGTCGAGGTCGGCGGGAGGCGCCTCACCGGTCGTCACGTCGTTCTCGGGACCGGTTCCCACGCGCGGTCGCTCCCCGGTCTGGAGATCGGCGGCCGGATCATGACGAGCAACCAGGCCCTCCAGCTCGACACCGTTCCCGGGCGGGTCGTCGTCCTGGGCGGCGGAGTGATCGGGGTCGAGTTCGCCTCCGTCTGGAGGTCCTTCGGCGCCGAGGTGACCATCGTCGAGGCGCTTCCCCGGCTCGTACCGGCGGAGGACGAGGCGTGCTCCAAGGCGCTGGAGAGGGCGTTCCGCAAGCGGCGGATCGCCTTCAAGACCGGCGTCCGGTTCGCCGGGGCGACGCAGTCGGAGTCGTCCGTCACCGTGACCCTCGAATCCGGGGAGACCCTGGAGGCCGACATCCTGCTCGTCGCCGTCGGGCGGGGCCCGAACGCGAGCGGGTTCGGCTACGAGGAGGTCGGCGTCCGCATGGACCGCGGCTTCGTGCTGACGGACGAGCGGCTGCGGACGAGCGTGCCCGGCGTGTACGCCGTCGGCGACATCGTGCCGGGGCTCCAGCTCGCCCACCGAGGCTTCCAGCAGGGCATCTTCGTCGCCGAGGACATCGCGGGGCTCGACCCGGCGCCGATCGACGAGTCCGGCATCCCCCGCGTCACCTACTCGGACCCGGAGGTCGCCTCCGTCGGCCTCACCGAAGCCCAGGCCCGGCGCGAACACGGGGACGACGCCGTCCAGACCTACGAGTACAACCTGGGCTCGAACGGAAAGAGCCAGATCCTCGGCACGACGGGATTCGTCAAATTGGTCCGTGTCAAGGACGGACCTGTCGTCGGTGTCCACATGGTTGGTGCCAGGATCGGGGAACAGATCGGCGAGGCGCAGCTCATCGTCAACTGGGAGGCGTTCCCCGAGGAGGTCGCCCAGCTCGTGCACGCCCACCCGACCCAGAACGAAGGCCTCGGCGAGGCCCACCTGGCACTGGCCGGCAAGCCGTTGCACACCCACGCCTGATGTCCACGACACACTGATCACCATCGGATCCCGGCCGATGCCGGAGCGAGCTCGACGAAGGAGAATGCAGACCCATGTCTGACTCCGTGCAGATGCCGGCCCTCGGGGAGAGCGTCAGCGAGGGCACCGTCACCCGATGGCTCAAGCAGGTCGGCGATCGGGTCGAGGTCGACGAGCCACTGCTCGAGGTCTCCACCGACAAGGTCGACACCGAGATCCCCTCACCGGTCGCCGGGGTGCTGCAGGAGATCCTCGTCGGCGAGGACGAGACCGTCGCCGTCGGCGCCGACCTCGCCGTCATCGGGACCGGCGTGGACTCGGGACCGGCGTCGCCGGCCCCCGGGTCCGCCCTGCGTGCCGCCGAACCCGCCCCCGAACCTTCCCCTCGTCCCGCCCAGGCCGCCCCGGCGCCCAGCCCTGTTGCGGCTGGCCCCGTTGCGCCTGGCCCCGTTGCTGCACCCGGCCCCGCCGCCGTCGCACCCGGCTCTGCTGCGGCACCGTCCGTCGGCGACGCCGGCCGCGTGCAGATGCCCGCTCTCGGGGAGAGCGTCAGCGAGGGCACCGTCACCCGATGGCTGAAACAGGTCGGCGATCGGGTCGAGGTCGACGAGCCACTGCTCGAGGTCTCCACCGACAAGGTCGACACCGAGATCCCCTCACCAGTCGCCGGAGTGCTGCAGGAGATCCTCGTCGGCGAGGACGAGACCGTCGCCGTCGGCGCCGACCTCGCGGTGGTCGCGTCGGGTGCGGCCTCCCCGGCCGCTCCCGAACCGGTTCCGGCGCCACGGCCCGTGACCCCCACGCCGGCACCCGCGCCGGCACCGGCAGCCGCACAGGCTCCCTCACCGCCGCCTGCCCCGGCGGTCGCCGCCTCGGCCGCTCCCGCAACTGTTCCCGCGGTTGTTCCCGCGCCGGAGAACGGTGGAGGATCCGGGTCCGGCCAGGGCGGCAACCGGCCCCAGCCGTCCCGGGGGATCTCCCCGGTGGACCTGTCCGTCTACGTCACTCCCCTCGTCCGCAAGCTGGCCGTCGAGAACGGGGTGGATCTTTCCTCGGTCTCCGGGACAGGGGTCGGTGGGCGGATCCGCAAGAAGGACGTGCTCGACGCCGCCGAGGCGCTGCGCGCGGCCCAGGCCGCGGAGGAGGCCCTCCGCGCCACGGCGTCCGCGCCGTCGAGCAGGCCGGAAGCCCCCCAGGTCTCCAGCCTGCGGGGCACGACCGTGCCCATGTCCAGGCTTCGCAAGGTGATCGCCAAGCGGATGGTCGAATCTCTCCAGACCTCGGCCCAGCTGACGACGGTCGTCGAGGTCGACGTGACCCGTGTCGCGCGGCTGCGGTCCCGAGCCAAGGCCGAGTTCGAGGCCCGTGAGGGCGTCAAGCTGTCGTTCTTGCCGTTCTTCGCGCTCGCGGCCGTCGAGGCCCTCAAGCAGTACCCGATGGTCAATGCGAGCATCGAGGGCGAGTCCATCGTCTATCACGCGAGCGAGAACCTCGGCGTGGCCGTCGACACCGAACGAGGCCTGCTCGTCCCGGTGATCCGTGACGCCGGTGACCTGAACATCGCCGGACTCGCCCGCAGGATCGCCGACCTGGCGGACCGCACCCGCAAGAACAAGGTCACTCCCGACGAACTCGGCGGGGGCACCTTCACGCTCACCAACACCGGCAGTCGCGGAGCCCTCTTCGACACGCCGATCATCAACCAGCCCCAGGTCGCCATCCTCGGGACCGGGGCGATCGTCCGGCGCGCCGTGGTGGTCCAGGATGAGGGCGGCGACGCCATCGCGATCCGGTCCATGGTCTATCTGGCCCTTTCCTACGACCACCGGATCGTGGACGGCGCCGACGCGGCACGCTTCCTCGCCTCGGTGAAGCAGCGTCTCGAAGAGGGCCGGTTCGAGGCCGCCCTCGGCGTGACAAACAGGTGAGGATCGCAGTCACCGGCTCCACCGGTCTCATCGGCACGGCACTTGTCAGTCAGCTGCACGCGGCCGGCCACGATGTCGTCAGGCTCGTGCGTCGGCCTCCCCGAGCCGCCGACGAGATTTCCTGGGACCCGTCGAACGGTTCGGTCGATGTCGGCCAGCTCCAGGGCGTCGAGGGCGCGGTCAACCTCGCCGGTGCGGGAATCGGCGACCGCCGCTGGACGAGCAGCTACCAGGAGCTCCTCGTCTCCTCCCGCGTCGACAGCACCCGGACTCTCGCGGAGGCTCTGGCGTCCCTCGATCCGCTGCCGAGGGTCCTCGTCTCCGGGTCCGCCGTGGGCTTCTACGGTGATCGCGGTGATGAGGTCCTCACCGAGGATGCCTCCCCCGGCCGAGGGTTCCTCGCGGATCTCACCCAGGCCTGGGAGGCGGCGGCCTCCCCGGCGACCGACGCCGGCATCCGGGTGGTGACCGCCCGGACAGGGATCGTGCTATCCCCCGACGGCGGCGCCCTCGCCCGCATGCTCCCCCTGGCGAGACTCGGGCTCGGTGGCCCGCTCGGAAGCGGCGATCAGTGGTGGCCCTGGATCACCTTGGCCGACGAGGTCCGGGCCCTTGAGTTCCTCCTGGACCAGGATCTGACCGGTCCGGTGAACCTCACCGCCCCGCAACCGGTTCGCAACGCAGCGGTCGCCGCCGCGCTCGGCACCGCCCTGAACCGGCCTGCTCTGCTGCGCGCCCCCGCGTTCGCCCTGCGGGCCCTCCTCGGACAGTTCGCCGACGACATGCTCGCCAGCCAGAGGGTCCTGCCCTCACGACTCCTCGACGCCGGGTTCGGATTCGGCCAGCGCACCATCGAGCAGGCAGCCTCCTGGGCCCTCCGCCGGTGACCTGACCACGCGGGTGTCCGTGAGCAGCAGGTACGAGTACGAGCAGCAGATGCACCAGTGGTGAAGTGGATCCGCAGCAGCGTGCCGTCGAGGGTGACATAGGCCTTGCGCGCGGCCACGGCCATCGCCTCCTCCAGCGTGGGGGCCAGGGCGGCCAGCACCTGCAGTGCCTCGCGCAGGTACCGGTAGGCGGTGGTCAACGCCTGTTTGCTCACGTTGTGGACCTGTAGGCGTCTGCAAGAGCGACAAGCCGGCTGCTGCCGTGTCAGACCGAGGTTTCCGCCAGTGCATTGCGTGCGGCGATCTGGCCGGAGCACAGGCACTCAGCGATATTGCTCCCACCGTTGTACAGCCAGCCGAAGTACGAGCCCATCTCCCCCGCGCTGTACAGGTGCGAAATCGGCTGGTTGTCGAGGCCAACGACCTGGCACTTGGCGTTGCGCTTCGGGCCGCCCTGGGTGTTGTACGCGATCGGGTAGTTCTGCATGGCGTAGAACGGCGCCTTGGCGATCGGGGCCATCCCGGACGCCGGGCGCCCGAAGTCCCGATCCGAGCCGCTCGTGCAGTAGCCGTTGTACTTGTCGATGGTGGCCTGCACGCTCGCCGCGGTCAGCGTGGAACGGTCCGTGAAGGGGAACGTACTGTGGAGACTCGCCTGCGTCGTCGACTGCACGGCTCGCATCTTGTCGACAAGCTCGCTGATGGAGTTGGCCCGCAGGATCCAACCGTTGTCGACCGCCTCGTGGTTGTCCGAGCTCCACGTCTGGGAGGCATGCGCCGTGAACCACGTGAACGCCATGGCGGAATTCATGAACGCACCCTTGTTGATCGAGTCGGCGTCGAACACGGTCCACCACGGGATCCTGGTGAAATCAGCGTTATTGACACCGTCGAAGAAGAGCATGTATTCCTTCTGACCAGAGCCGTGCCGGTCCGGGTTCCGCTCGTTCATGAACCGGTTGCCGTTCTTGTCAATCATGATGAAGCTCTTGGCCGACGACGGCATCGAGAGGCTGGCAACCCACGGAATGTTCGTACCCGGCATATTCTTCGGAAGTAGCAGTGCCCCGAAACCGGCGAGCGAGGTGGTCATGTGCCAGAGTTGCGCTCCCGCACTCTGGCACATCTTGATTCCGTCCCCGGTGTTGTACGGGGTGCCACGACCGTAGATCGGCCAAGCCGGCATGAAGTTCTTCTGCATCTCGAAGTCGAACTCGAATCCGCCACAGGCGAGGATGACGCCCTTGCGCGCCCGCAGATAGTACGGGTTGCCGCCGCGACGGCTCAGGACACCGACCACGTCTCCCGTCGCCGATTGCACGAGTTGCTGCGCCGGTGTCTCGTACATGACCTCGATCTTGAGGGCGTCAACCCGGGCGCGGAGCGGCTTGTAGAGCAACCCGTTTCCGGTGCCGATGCTGTACGACTGCTGCGCCGAACTGCCGGGCAATCCGGGGTGTTCGGGGGAGAACACGCTGATCGTCTGGGCGGTGGCGCCGGTCTGCCGCTGGACCCAGGCGTTTAGCGTAGTCATTTCGGTGATCAGCGCCGCCAGGCAGTCGTCAGGGGTCGTGCCGTATGTCATTGCCTTGGCGTACGTCAAGGCACCGTCGGCCTGGCCCGACTTGGGCGTCCACCACATCTGTCCGGACACCTTGCTGTTGCCGCCCTCGTCCGCCGACGGGGCCTTCTCGATGATGACAACCGACGCGCCGGCCTCAGCCGCCGTGATTGCCGCGGTCAGCCCGGCGAACCCCGTTCCGGCGACCACGACGTCCACCTCCTTGTCCCATCGGGACGGTACGGCAGCCGCGGACGCCGGTGCCGCCCTTGTCGCCGTGGCAACCCCGGCGGTGGCCGCCACCGTGCCAGCCGCCCCTTGGACGAACTTGCGTCGGGAAAGCTTGCTGTACGACGACATGTGTACCACCCTCCGGCTGGCTTCTGAAATATACTCATCGCCTGGCGTCACGTCCGCCGTGATTGCCGCCGGTCGTTCCGGAATTGAAGCCGTCACCGCACGACGTGACCAGTGCGGCGACGAGAGCCAGGCCCACGAGGAAGGGAACCGACCTAATAATCTTGGATAATAGTCAGCGTGACGGAGAAGTTCAAGAGCCCCCTCCCTGTCCGCAGAAATCCTCTCCCCATGGAATTATCTGCCGCCGCGAGAAATCTTCTCTATCGAAGGTTTCATGTCGCGCCGGGTCACCAGCCTGAACCTTTCCTGGGGTGGCCGGGGTACTCCGGGTGATCGCTAGGCCCGAATTTTGATCATGATTTCCTCTTGGTGGGCAGTCTGCGGGTCCGACTGCCGTGTCGGAGGCGCCGGTGTTCGCGCAACGGCGCAGCCTGGCGGTGGCGTGGGACTCGTCTCGGCACTGTCGGGCCAGGTCAAAGCGAACTGCTGGGCGCTGGCCGAGGCCGCCGGGCACACCGGGTGGGGCCCGGATGCAGGCTCTGCTGAACTCCTACCGGTGGGACCGCGCCGCCGTCCGGGACCTGCTGGCGCGCCGAACCGTCGCGTGATCGAGGAGTCAGGTGACGGATGTGACAAAGGATCATCAGATCCGTCAC
>JAUPKQ010000100.1 GCA_030837345.1 Actinomycetota bacterium
ACGGCGGTGGCCAGGGCGATCGTGCGTAAGGACCGGGCCGTTCGCAGGGACCGGGCCGTTCGTGGAGACACGTTGTTCCTCCTTGGGGATGTGATCAACAACTGGCTGTGCCGACGGGCGACGGGACGCGGCGGACGTCGTCCGGGCCGGAGCCGTCGGTACGGAAGGGGCCGAACTCGTCGGGCCACGGTCCGCGCCCGAAGTGGTGGGCGAGGGCCTCGACGCCGCGGCGGGCCGCCTGCCCGTCGCCGTAGGGGTTGACGGCCCTCGCCATCCGGGCCCGGACCTCCGGGTCGTCGATCACCTTCGAGACCGCCGCGACGACGGCGTCCTCGGCCGTGCCGACCAGGGCGACCGTTCCGGCGCGCACCGCCTCGGGGCGTTCGGTCGTGTCGCGCAGCACGAGGACGGGTTTGCCGAGGCTGGGTCCCTCCTCCTGGACGCCGCCGCTGTCGGTGAGGATCAAGGTGGCGCGGTCCATCAGGCGGGCGAACCCGCCGTACGGCAGCGGCTCGGTGATCCTCACGTTCGCGAGGTCGCGCAGGGCGGGCAGGACAGCCTCCCGCACGATCGGGTTCCGGTGCACCGGGAACACGACGAGGTAGTGCGGGTAGCGGCGCGCCAGCCGGGCGACGGCCCGTCCGATCCCGGCCATCGGCTCGCCCCAGGACTCCCGGCGGTGCGCCGTCACGAGCAGCACGGGGCGCGGACCGGCGTCCGACTCGGCCTCCAGTTCGGCCTCCAGGGCGTCGTCACCGTAGGGCCGGCGGGCGCCGACGGCCTGGTGGAGCGCGTCGATCACGGTGTTGCCGGTGACGACGATCCTCGACGGGTCGACGTTCTCCCGCAGGAGGTTGCGGCGGCTCTCCCAGGTCGGCGCGAGGTGCAAGGCCGCGAGCTGCGTGGCGAGGCGCCGGTTGATCTCCTCGGGGAAGGGCCCGTGGACGTCGTTCGTCCGCAGTCCCGCCTCCAGGTGGATCACCGGAACCCGCTGGTAGAACCCCGCGAGCGCGACGGTGAAGGCCGTCGTCGTGTCGCCCTGGACGACGACGGCGTCGGGGCGGCGGAGCGACAGTTCCCGCTCGATCCCGACGAGGCAGCCGACCGTGACGTCGGTGAGGGTCTGGCCCGCGCGGTGGATGTCGAGGTCGACGTCCGGGACGATCCCGAAGACCTCATTGACCTGGTCGAGCATCTCGCGGTGCTGCCCGGTGACGAGGACCAACGGTTCGAACCTCGGATCCTTCCGCAGGGCCGCGACGAGCGGCGCCGTCTTGACGGCCTCCGGGCGGGTCCCGTAGACGACTGTCACGGTCAACGGGGGGTCGTCCGTCCACGGCGACGCCGACGGCGCTGAGGGATCACACTCGACGGTTGGAACGATCATGAAACAGACTCCTCGCTGTTCGTGCGAACGTCGTCGGCGGTGACGTCCGCGAACCCCACCCGGGCGTCCTCGGTGTACAGACCGACCGAGCCGCTCAGGTACGGGTGCTCCGTGTCGGTGAACTCCGCCAGCAGGCGGCCGTTCCCCGACACCTTCACGGTGTTGCCGACCTGGACGACACCGATGTCGTGCCAGGTGCCGACCGGGAACTCCGGTCCGTCCCCCGACGTGAGGAAGCGCTGGCCGCCGGGGTACCGCTCGTCCTGTTTGGAGAGCTCCCAGCCGGTGGGTTTCAGCGCGAGGGCGTAGAAACGCCGCGGGTCCGTGTAGTGCCAGAGCACCCAGCCGACCTCCCAGGCGTTGGGGCGGCCGGAGCGCAACTGGTGCTCCGTCCGCACGCGCAGGGACAGCGCCAGGTCGCCGTACTGCCGCTCGGTGACGACGAGCGCCGCGTGGGTGCGGCTCCCGGACGCCGCCACGCGGGGGGACAGCACCACCGTCCCGTCGTCGCCGCGGACCTCTCCGTACCCGTTCCACACGACCAGCCAGCGGCCGTGGCGGGAGCCCTCGGCCCACGGTCCGGAGCCCGGCACGACAGCGAGCAGGAAGCACGCGGCGGCGACGGGGAGCACGACGAGCACCAGCCCGGCGCGCGGCGAGCGCCTCACCGTCCCGCCCCCGTCCGGGGGTCCCCGGACGAGCCAGAGCCGGACGAACCCGGCCCGGACGCGGCCGGCTCGACGGCGCGCTCGGTCTTCACCCAGCCGGTGCGGCCCCGCAGCACCCGGACGACGGCCCCCCATCCCGCGACGTACCACATCAGGCCGTAGGCGACGTAGAGGTGCGCGAGGCCCCACGCGCGGAAGCGGGTGAGGCCCGCGGAGCGCTCCAGCCGCCAGTAGACGACGGTGAACGCCGTCGCGGGGCCGAAGGTGAGCAGGTACGTCGTGAGCAGCCACCACGACCACGCGTCCCTCCCCTCGGCCGAGGCGAGCGCCGCGGCGGTGAGCGACCCGGCGAAGGACGCGGTGAGCAACGAGGCGGTGAGCATCAGCAGGGGGCTGGACAGGTGGTAGAGCAGGTCGGCGCGGGTGACGGGTGACGTCTGCCGGACGACGAGGGGCACGAGCCGCCACGACTGGAGGTGTCCTTGGAACCAGCGGGTGCGCTGGCGGATCAGGCGCCGCAGTTCGGTCAGTCCCTGCTGGTGGACCCAGACGGTCGGGCAGAACTCGTTGCGCCACCCGGCGGCGGTCAGCCGGACACCGAGGTCCAGGTCCTCGGTCAGGCTGCGGGACCACGGCGCGTCCCCGAGGGCGTCGAGAGCCGACCACCGCATGAACTGCCCGTTCCCGCCGAGCCCGACGCTTCCGAGGTGCCGTCGTCCCCGCTGGAACACCTGGGTGAAGATCACGAATTCCATGTCCTGGAGGCGGGCGAGCAGGCTCGTGTGACGGTTGTTGATCCGGACCCCGGTCTGCACGCTCGCCACCGCCGGATCGTCGAAGAACGGTGCGACGTCGGTGAGGGCGTGTCCGTCGAGGCGGCCGTCGGCGTCCACGACGACGACGATCACGTCGTCCGGGTCGCGCCCGGCGACGAGGCCACCGGTGACCAGATGCCGGACGGCGTCGTTGAGGGCCTCGCCCTTGCCCTTGCGCGCGTCCGGGGCGTGCCGCCGCAGCAGCCGGACCCGGTCACCCGCCATCCCCTCGATGATCGCGGCCGTGTCGTCGTCCGAGTCGTCGTCGACGACGAGGACCACCGAGGACGTCGCGGGAAAGGCGAGGAGCCGCTCGACGCTGGTCCGGATCACCCGGCTCTCGTTGAGGCAGGGCAGGACGAACACGAAGAAGAGGGCGCGCCGCGCGTCCGGTCCCCGCGCCGTGTCGCGGGCACGGCGTGGTTCCCGGTGGGCCGCGACGAGCATCCCGAGGCCGTAGACCAGGCCGACGCCGACAAGCAGCGACGCGAGGACGGCGAGCCCCTGGTCGTACCAGGGTGCCGGCGCGGGGGACTGTGCGGGGAGCGCCGGGACCGTCCAGGGCACGGGGGGCGCGGGGTTCCGCGCGGGCAGCAGCAGGTCGGTGCTCCAGACGGTGCCGCCGCCGGTGTCCAGGCGCACCTGCACCGGCAGCGGCAACGGACGCGTCACCCGGAACGACACGTGGTACTGACGGCGCAGGAGCCGCCCCACCCCGTCCCGGGGTGAGGTCAGGGCGGTCGTCGCCCCCTCGGCGGTGGCGGCCCTGGTCGCCCGGCCGCCGCTCGCCGCGGCGAGCCCGGCGAGCGGTGAGGGCCGGTGCCCGAGGTCGAGCACGAACAGCTGCGTCCCGCTGGCCGCCAGCCGGGCCCGCAGGTGCCCGAGCACGGCGGGATCCTCGCGCCGGGCCGGACCGACGACGGCGAGCACGGTCCGGCGGACGGTGTTCCCCGGGCCGAAGGCGGCCATCGCGGTCTCGACCCGCTCGGCCGGCGTCAGCGGCACGGAGCCGGGCCGGAGAGCGGTGAGGGCGGTGAGGGCGCGGATCGCCGCCGCCGGATCCGCGGTGAGGGCCGGGCC
>JAUPKQ010000101.1 GCA_030837345.1 Actinomycetota bacterium
AACGCGCTGCCGAAATCGCTTCCTCGGACAGAGCGGCGGCCGATTGCGTGCAGAGAATTTCTCTATGAGTGAAGAACGTGAGATCGTCGATCCGCGCCCGGACCTGGTCGAGTCCTTCGATACGGGTTATCTCCTCCTGCGTCCTTTGCCCGTGCCCCTCCTGCTGATCAGCCTGGAGATCATCGATGAGATATCGGGAAGAGAGCACCTCCTGAAGTTGTTCCTGCAGTGTCTTCAGACGACTGGTTATCATCCGGTCAATGACGTGCTCCGGTTCCACGGCGGCGAGGTGGTCTTCCGTGTCAATGCGCACCATTCCACGTCGGATCAGTCTGTCCAGGACGACGTCGAGTCCTTCATCTCCGATGATCGGAAGGTCTGCCACCAAGTCCGCCGCGCTTCGCTCCGGGTGTCTCAGTAAGCTCCGGTATACCATTTCTTCCTCGAAAGAAACTCCCAGGTGGGTCATACTACCGTGTTTCACAGCCAGCCCTTAGGGTTTCGCTCTAGAGCTGCCGGCGGGACATGTGCACCCCGTCTGCTCGCGCCCCCTCGGGAAGTATCTGGAGCTGATCATCGGGTTCCACCCAGGAACACCGTACAACCACAGTCTGTTGCGGAGTCTCAACAGACCTCTGTGTCCTCAAGGATCGTGGCGCCATCAGATCTTCCCTCCCACCGTTTCGCCGGTGACCGGCGTCCGGTTGATCGTCACCTGCAATCCTGGCACCACGAGAGTATTTGTCAAGATTTGGAATGCCTGGGTTCCGCAGCAGCTTGCCCACAAAGTCCTACGGGTTCGCGGTTTGAGCTGGGCAAACGTGGGCTCGCCCAATAACTCGAGTTTCGCCACTTTCTTGATGGCGGGGGCGTCGCGTCATAGCGAAGTGTGATCGGTTGACTGCGAAGTGTGGGGCTTGCCCCGGTGGCCGTCCGAGGAGACGGATGAGCGAGCATCGGTGTGTCTAATGAGCGTGGCCCAACCTCGTTGTCGCTGGTGGCAGGCCCTTGACCGATGGGGTGTCGAAGCACTCACGCAGGTCAGGCGTGATGATCGTTTCAGTGTGACGGGGACGATCACGGAGCTGGGTGATGATGTCGAAAGGGTCACATGCGGCATGTCGTGCCCGGGCATGGCAGAAGCCCCTGATGTACGTAGTCTGTGACGAAAACGACCCCAGGGGCTTCCGGGCCCATCGTCTACGGTCTGGCCTTGTCCACGCCAACTCACGTGGTGGCGCGTCTGGCGGACGCCCTGACTCGCTGCCACCGGCGGACCGGGACCCGGTGGCGGGCTTACGACGTGTGGTTGCAGGCCGTGCTGACGTGTGCGTGGCTGGAGGGCAGGCACACCTACCGGTCGCTGGGCGCCGGTAACGGGATCCCGCGGGAGACGTGCCGCCGCTACATCGGCGAGGGCATCAAGGTCCTGGCCCGGCGGGCACTGCCGTTGACCGAGGTGGTCCGCCTATCCGTCAAGGCCGGATGGCCCTACTTGATCGTCGACGGGGTGAACATCCCCACCGAACGGATCAAGGCCGAGTACACCAGGAAGCAGTACTGGCACGACGGTGTCCGCGTCGGGGTAGTCGACGTTCAGGAGATGGTCCACGCCGTGGGCCCAGTCCAGGCGGGTGCGGGTGGGTTCGGCGTAGGCGCGGCGCCAACCGCGTAGGGGTTCGGCCCACACGAAGATCGAGCAGGTGCCGCACCGGACGTACTCGCTGTCCTCGCGGGTCACCCGGCCGGGCGCGGCCGGGGCGCCTGGTCGCGCGTCGGCGAGCAGCTGCAGGGGCTTCTCATCCATCACCACGACGGGGCAGGCCGGATCGTAGGGGCGGGCGTAGACACCCAGCACGTCCTCCATCGCCACCACGAACGCCGCGTTCTGCTTGGGCGGGATCGTCCAACACGCCTTCAGGTGAGGCTTAAGCGTCCCCTTTTTAGGACCCGCCCGATCGTGGAATGGTCCATCGGCGGCATCCCCTCGGCCAAGACCACCTGTCGCTCCAGCAATCGCAGCGTCCACCGCGCGCGCCCGGCCGGCGGCTGCGTGCACGCCAACGCGATCAGCCGAGCCTCAACATCACCGGCCACCTTCGGCTCGATCGGCGGCGGGGCCCGCTTCTTGCGGCCGATCACGTCCTCGACCCGCCCGGCATGCGTCGTGAATGCCTTCGCCACCAGATACACCGTGCTCTGCGACACCCCGACATGCTCGGCCACCACACGCCGATCCGGCGCCAGCCCCTGCGACTCGTCCAAGGCCAACAACACCCGCGCCCGGGCAATCATCCGAACCGGGTGCCGCCCCGACGACACCACCTTGATTAACTTCGCGCGATCCCTGGCACTCAGCCAGACCGTGAACTGCTTCGGACGAGACACGCCGTCAACTCCTTCTGGTCGAGTATCAACCAGAAGGAGTTGACCACACATACCCAGCAAATTAGAGACGGCACGCTACTAGCGCCAGAGCACGCATCCGCTAGCGCCAGGAGCCCGGCGCACGGGGCCTTCCCGACCTCCAAGAATCACCCGTTCCCCACGAAACGAAACACCCGGAAACCTCAAACCGATCGATGTACTTGTAGCGCACAAGCGACACACAAGCGACATCACAGGTCCGTGAGGTGCGACACAATCCAGGGCGTATCACGGAGATCCATCCCGTCGCGCGCTAGCCAAACGCTAGCGAAAAGCCAGAGGGCCCCACCTCAACCAACCCGATGGGGCCCTCTGACCTGCGGTTCCTTCGTAGCGGGGGCAGGATTTGAACCTGCGACCTCTGGGTTATGAGCCCAGCGAGCTACCGAACTGCTCCACCCCGCGTCGACGTCCCTAACGTTACGCGAGGTGGAGCTCGATCGACAAATCGTGGCTCAGCGGGTCGGGGAAACGCCGGCGGCCGCTCCTGGAGCAGGCGGAGGCGCGGCGGCTGCCGCAGCCCCCGAGGCCGACGACCCCGAAGCCGTGGCCAGCCCCACCCCCGATCCCGACGCGGACACCGACGCCGGAGCGGAACCGGATGGAGCGACGGCTCCCCCGGTGCCGGAGCCGGTGGCCCCGAGGCGGTTCTGGGCGTCCAGGGCCCGCTGGACGGCGGCCTGGAGGCGCTTCTGAGCCTCGCCGTAGGTGGCGAAGTCACCTGCCTTCAGGGCCGCGTCACTCTGGGTCAGGGCGGTCTGGGCGTCCCGGAGGGCCGCGGCGAGATCGGCCTGTGCCCCCGCCGTCCCGCCCGTACTCCCTCCGGAGGAGCCGCCGGGGCTCGGGCTCGGGGAGCCGGACGGCGTGGGTGTCGGGGTCCCGCCGGGAGTCCCGCCACCGGCGGTCCCACCGGCGGTCCCACCGGCGCCACCGGCCGCCGGCGTGTTGCCGAACACCTGGTCGAGGGCGCTGTCGAGGGAATCCGCGAAACCGACCCTGTCGCCGTACACCGCCAGAACCTTCTGGAGGTACGGATAGGCGTTCTGGAGCCGCGCCTTGACGTACACCGGCTGCACGTAGAGCAGGCCACCGCCGAACGGAAGTGTCAGCAGGTTGCCGTACTCGACCTGCGACCCGTTGTTCTGGCGCAGGATGTTCAGCTCACCACTGATCTTCGGATCGGAGAACCGGTTCTGCACCTGCGAGGGCCCGGGGATCGACGTGTCCCTCGGGAGCTGCAGCAGCCTCAACTTGCCGTAACCCTCCCGTTTCACCCCCGCCTTGTCCCCGGCGTCGCTGTCCGCCGCGAGGAATCCGCTGAGCACCCGGCTACCGCCCTGTGGCACGAACACCGACGTCAGCGAGTACCGGGGCTGGTCGGAACCGGGCATCTGGAGGCTCAGGTAATAGGGAGGCTGGTAGGTCGAGGAACTCTGCTCGGTCGGATCACTCGGGACCGCCCAGGCGTCCTGGTTCTGGTAGTAGGCGTCCGACTGAGTCACGTGGTAACGCGCGAGCAGCTGCCTCTGGACCTTGAAAAGGTCCTCCGGGTAACGCACGTGCGACATCAGGTCGCCTGACATGCTCGACAGCGGCTTCAGCGTGTTCGGGAAAACCTTCTGCCACGCCTTGAGAACCGGGTCCTTGTCGTCCCAGGCGTACAGCGACACGCTGCCGTCATAGGCGTCGACGACGGCCTTGACCGCGTTGCGCATGTAGTTGACCTGCTGGGACGCGAGGGGCACCACATTGGGCGACGCGGTGGTCAGGGCGTCGGACGTCGCCTCCTTCGAGTTCGTCAGGCGCGAGTACGGGTAACGGTTGGACGTCGTGTACCCGTCGATCACCCAGACGATCCGCCGTCCTTTGCCGGTGCCCTGGTCGACGACGGAGGGGTACGGGTCTCCGTCGAGCGTCAGGTACGGAGCGACCTTCTGGACGCGCTGCCGCGGGTGGCGGTCGTAGAGGATCTGGGACTTCTCGTTCAGGGCGTCGGACAGCAGGATGTTCTGGTCGCGGAGCTTCAACGCGTACAGCAGGCGATTGAACATCGAGCCGATGCGGACGCCGCCCTCACCGGTGTACGTGTACTTCGCCTGGGTGTTCGTGTTGTCGGCCGGATAGTCGAACTCCCGCGGCGCCACCGATTTCGGAGAGCCGACGATCGAGTAGGCCGGCGAGTTCTCACCGAAGTACACCCGGGGCTCGTACGGGTCGAGTTTGCCCCGCCCAGGCAGGTCGCGCTGGTAGTAGGACGGCGAACCGTCGCTGGTCTTCTCGTTGCCATAGGCGGCGACGACTCCGTATCCGTGGGTGTACTCGACATGGTCGATCACCCAGGTGCGCTGGCTCGCCTGCAGGCCGCTGAGATTGAGTTCCCGGGCGGCGACGACGGTGTCCCGTTCCTTGCCGTCGATCGTGTAGCGGTCGACGTCCATCGTGCCGGTGAAGGTGTAGTACCCCTTGAGCGACTGCTGGGCGCGGAAGGTGTCGCCCACGATCTCGGGATCGGTGAGCCGGATCCCCGGGATCGACTCGGCCTCGGACCGCAGGACCTCCTTCGTCGCGGCCTGGGCGTCACCGGTGTAGCCCCGCGTCACCTCGATGCCGTCGAGGTTGTAGGCGTCCCTCGTCGCTTGGATGTGCCGCGTGATGTATTGGGCTTCCTTGGAGGGTTCACTCGGCTTGACCTGGAACCGCTGGACGATCGTCGGGTAGATCCCGTTGAGCAGGATCGCCGAGACGACGAGCAGCGCGACCCCGTAGAGGGGCAGGACCCGCCACCGGTCGACCATCGCGGCGACGATGAACAGGATGGCGATGATCACTGAGATCGCGGCGAGGACACCCTTGGCGGTGAGGACCGCCCGGGCGTCGGTGTACGACAAGCCGGTGACCAGCCGCGTGTCCTTCGTCGTCAGCGAGTAGCGGCTCAGCCAGTAGTCCACGCCCCGCAGCACCAGGAAGGCGGCGGCGAGCCCGGCGAGGTGCACCCGCGCCGTCGGCGTCATCCGCGACCCGCTCCCCTGCAGGCGCAACCCGCCGTACAGGTAGTGGGTGACGACCGCCGCGAGTCCGGCGAGGAAGACGACGGCCGTGAAGAAGCCGACGAGGAACTGCAACCACGGCAGGGTGAAGACGAAGAAGCCGATGTCGATCCCGAACTGGGGATCCTTCCGGCCGAAGGACTCCGCGTTCCACCACAGCTGGACCGTCTTCCACTGCTGGCCGGCCGCGCTCCCGGCGAACAGGGCGAGCCCGGCGGGGATGACCACCCCGACCAGCCGGCGCAGCGGTTCCAGGGTCTCCCGGTAACGGTCGAGACTGGCCTGCTCGGTCGACACGGGCGCGTACACCGGGCTCGACCGGTAGGCGATCATGAGGCTCGACGCGACGGCGCCCCCCATGATCAGGGCACCGATCACGAACAGGCCCGCCCTGGTCAGCAGTTCGACCCGGTACACGACACCGAAACCGATCTGCTGGTACCAGAGGATGTCCGTCCAGACGGATGAGAGAAGGACACCCAGGACCATCAGGACGGCGAGAATGGCCAGCGTCGGCGCAAGAGCGCCTCGGCGTCGGCGCGACACCACGGGACGCCGGGGCCCACGACGGGGATCTGCCTCGAAGCTCACGGGATGAGAACTTACCCACACCCTGCCTTGTTCCCCATTCGACCGGCCGACGTTCGCCCTTCGACCCGCCGGCGTCCCCCGGCCAAGGGCCGGCTCCGTCGTGGAAGGATCGCCGGGTGACCAGCACCGACGATTCGTCCGCTCCGCCACCGGCAGGATCCGCGAGCGCGGATTCCGTCCTGCGCACCGTGCGTGAACTCGAACAGCACGTGTCCGCGGGCGGCTGGGACGGCCCGCTGCGGCTCTTCGCCCTCATCCGCACGGCGGGCGCCCTCGAGAACGACCCCGCGCTCGGAGCGACGTTGCCGCCGGAGGTGGTCGAGGCTGCCCGGGCGGACTCCGAACACCTCACAGCGGTCGAGCAGGAGAACCTTCCGGAGGCGGAGACCATCGAGTCGTTGCTCCACCGAATCTTGTGGCCGCCGACCGTGGACGGCGCCGCGCTCGTCGTCGAGCGCGTCGTCGTCCCGCCGGAGGTCGAGGCGGACGTGCCTGAGGGCGAGTCCGAGGCCCTCGCGTACCTGCAGGATCACCCGCAGCGCCGGGAGGTCCGCCTCGCCGCCGCGGTCCTGCGGGACGGGACGTGCGGGTGCGCGGTCCGGGCGAGGGATCACGACGCCGACGACCGGGTCGCCGTGGGCCCGGATCTCGTGCCCGGCCTGGTCAGCGCCTTGAAGGCGACCTTCGAGGACGACCCGGCGGTCGAGGGGACCTCACCGGGTGCAGGCCGGTAGGGACCCGAGGTCGCGGTTGGCCGCGATTCTGCGAACCGCGTCGTGGGCCGACGCCAGGGTGTCGATCGAGACGACACGCAGGCCGTCCGGTACATGGCCGACGACCTCGCCGCAGTTCTCCCTGGGCGCGAGGAACCAGGTGGCTCCGGCGTCGCGGGCTCCGACGAGTTTCTGCTGGATACCTCCGATGGGACCGACACCGCCCGCGGCGTCGATCGTCCCGGTCCCGGCGATGTGCCGTCCGCCCGTGAGATCGCCGGGGGTCAGCAGGTCGATGAGGCCCAGAGCGAACATCGTCCCGGCGCTGGGGCCACCGACGTTGTCAATGCTGATCTTGACGTCGATGGGTGGCCGGAATGTCGGGTCGACCCTGATGCCGAGGATCGTGCGACCGTCCTCCCACCGCCGCGTCGGCGTCCGGACGACGGCCCGCGCGCCGTTCCGCCGGACGGTGACCGCGACGGTCTTCCCCGGCCGGACCCGGGAGAGGATCGTCGCGAGCCCTTCGAGGTTGACGATCGGCTTCCCGTCGATGGCGAGGAGTTCGTCCTTGGGCCGGAGCGTCGACGGCGGTGTCCCGGGATCGACGGAGTAGACGGTCAGCGTCGTCGGGACCAGGATCCCGAGTTCCTCCAGGGCCGCCACGGTGGCGCTCTCCTGGGAGCTGACCATCTCCTGTTCGTTCTCCTTGCGGGAACTCTCGATCGTCTCACCGGGCGGGTACATCACCTGGAGCGGAACCACGGCCCGCGCGGGGTCGAACCAGCCGCCCAGCACCTGATACACCGAGAGCCGGGAGTCCGGTCCGCCGGTGACGGTCACCGTCGTCAGGTCGAGCGATCCCTTCGCGGGGTAGGTCGTGTGCCCCTTGACCGTGATCAGTGGATGGCCGCTCTCCTTGCCGAGGGTGTTGATCGCCGGG
The DNA here is from genome assembly GCA_030837345.1 of Actinomycetota bacterium. Lineage (GTDB taxonomy): Bacteria > Actinomycetota > Actinomycetes > Actinomycetales > Kineosporiaceae > JAUPKQ01. The sequence continues at coordinate 7,722 of JAUPKQ010000101.1, forward strand.
CCGGGTTCCAGGACGACGTAGGGCACGGGGAACAGGAGCGTCACCGAGGCGAGCAGGACGGTGACGAAGGCCGACACGAGCAGCAACGACGTCCGCCAGTGCAGAGCGGACGGACCGTCGAGAAACGGACCAGCGGCCGTCACGTCCGTCACGTCCGTCACGTCCGTCACGTCCGTCTCGTCGGTCAACGTCGGCGACGACGTCCGCGCCGGCGTCGAGGGGGACATCTCGGCGGACGACGCGGTCGGCACGCCCTGCTCGGGCGGTCCGGATGACACCGGAGGACCTCCTGGGTTCGGCGACACGCACCTGCCCGGCGATCACCCATCCGAGATGCGTGTGAGGTGACAGCGTAGGCCGGGCCCCACCGGTCCCGCTCGCTGCGCCGTGAGCGAACCCCTGTGCCCGCGGGGCTCGCCCCGTCCCTCCCCTCGGTACCGTGGGTGGGCAGGCCGTCGTCACGTTCTCACGGCCTCGCGGGCACAGGTTCCAGGCCCCCACCGTTGAGCCCCGCGTCCGACGGCCGGCGGGAGAGCCGGCAAGGAGTGAGGTAGTGATGAGCGACGACAGCCCGTCCGGCCCGAAGCGCCCCGATGACGACGATCCCCTCGGCGAACTGCTCCGCCAGTTCCTCGCGGCGGGCGGTGCGGGGAAACTTCCTCCGGAGCTCGCCGACCTTCCCGGCCTGGGCTCGGACCCCTCCGCGCTCCAGGCGATGGTCGCGCAGCTCCAGCAGTTGCTGTCCGGCAGTGGTGACGAACCCGTGAACTGGGACATGGCCCATTCGATCGCCCGGCAGACGGCGGCCGAAGGGGGAGGCGACCCGAGCGTCACCGATCTCCAGCAGCGACAGGTGTCGGAGGCGTTGCGCACCGCCGACCTCTGGCTCGACCGCGTGACGGACGTCCCCTCGACGACCGCCCGCACCTTCGCCTGGAGCCGGGCGGAGTGGGTCGAACAGACGATGCCGATCTGGAAAGGCGTCGTCGAGCCCGTGGCGACGAGTGTCGGTGACGCCCTGAGCCGGGCGATGGCGGGACAGGCCCCGCCCGAGCTCCAGGGCATGGTGAGCAGCGCGCTCCCTATGCTGCGCCGGATGGGTGGCGCGTTCTTCGGGGCACAGCTCGGCCAGGCGCTGGGCACCCTCGCCCGCGAGGTCGTCGGGGGCAGCGACGTCGGGCTGCCGCTCCTGCCGTCGGGGCGCGCCGCCCTCCTGCCGGCGAACGTCACGGTCTTCGGCGAGGGCCTCGGTCTCCCCGAGGACGAGGTACGCCTCTACCTCGCGCTCCGGGAGGCGGCCCACGCCCGGTTGTACGCGGGTGTGCCGTGGCTCCGCGCGCATCTGCTCGGAGCGGTCGCCGAGTACGCCCGTGGGATCCGCATCGACACCGATGCCATCGAACGCGCCGTCCGCGAGATCGACCCCTCGGATCCCGAGGCCCTCCAGAGCGCGCTCTCCTCCGGGTTGTTCGAGCCGACGAGGACACCGGCCCAGCAGTCGACGCTCGACCGCCTGGAGACCACCCTCGCCCTGGTCGAGGGCTGGGTCGACGAGACGGTGCACGCCGCGGCGAAGGGCACGCTCCCCCACGCGGAGGCTCTGCGGGAGACGGTGCGCCGGCGCCGCGCGTCCGGGGGCCCGGCCGAGCACATCTTCGCCTCCCTGGTCGGCCTTGAACTGCGTCCCCGGCGTCTGCGGGAGGCCGCCGCCGTCTGGGCCGCCCTGACGACGGCCCGTGGCACCGCGGGGCGCGACGCCCTGTGGGCCCACCCCGATCTCGTGCCCACGGCCGGGGACTTCGCGGACCCCACCGGGTTCGCCACCCCGTCCGAGGAGTCCTCGCGGACGAGCGACCTCGACGCCGCGCTCGCCGCCATCCTCGACGACGCCGACACCGGCAGCGACACCGACGGCGACGGCGACGGCGACGGCCCGGTCTCCCCGGGGGGGAACCCATGAGCCCCCACCCCGTCCAGGATCCGGACGACGACCTCGTCCTCGACCTGCGCCACGTTCTCGCCCACGCGCCCCGGGACACGCCCGGCAACCGTTTCGAGGCCTGGGCGTGGCGTGCCCTCCTCGACGAGGAAGGCCCCGGTCTCCTCACCCGGCACGCCGCGCCCAGCCACGTCACCGCGAGTGCCGTCGTCCTGTCACCGGACGCCCGGCAGACCTGCCTGGTCCTCCACGGCAAGCTCGGCCTGTGGGTGCAGCCGGGAGGCCACCTGGAACCGGGTGACCGCTCCCTGTCCCGGGCCGCCGCCCGCGAGGTCGTCGAGGAGACCGGGTTGCGGGGCACGATCCAGTCACGGATCGCGTGCCTGTCCCGTCACCTCGCGCCGTGCCGCCCTGAGGTCGACTGGCACCTCGACGTCCAGTTCGTGCTCGTCGCGGACGTCGTCCCGCCGACGGTCAGCGAGGAGTCCCGGGACGTGCGCTGGTGGGACGTGCGCTCCCTTCCCCGTGACCTCGCCCCCGGCCTCGACCACACGGTGGAGCGTGCCGTCGCGGTCGCCTTCGGGAACGCTCAGGACATGCCGTCGGCGGCGGGACACTCGAAGGAGGAGCCGGCGAGCCCGGCGCCGTCCGGAGTCTCGGGCACTGGTCCGGGCGCCGGTTCGGGTTCTGGCTCTGGCCCGGGCTCGGGGACGTCCTCGCCGATGCGGAGATCCCGGGCCGCGGCGAAGCCGTCGAGATAGCCCTTCGCCCGTTCGGTCCGGGGGTAGGCGTCGACGATCGCCCAGAACCTCGGGCCGTGGCCCTGTTCCAGCAGGTGGGCGAGCTCGTGCAGAAGCACGTAGTCGATCACCCAGCCCGGCATGCCTCTCAGACGGGTGCTGAGACGGATGGTCCGGTCGACGGGCGTGCAGGATCCCCATCGTGACTTCTGGTTGGTGGCCCAGGACACACTGGCCGGGCGAGCGAGTCCGTTGAGGTACCGGGCCGAGAGCTCCGTCGCCCGGGCGAGGAGGTCGGCGTCCCCCGGCCGACGGCGACGGTCCTGGGCGGACAGCCGTGCGACCATCCGGTCGACCCATTCGCGTTCCTGGGCCGCGGTGAACCGCGCGGGAATCATCACGACAGTGACGTCGCCGTCACGGTACGCCGTCACAGTACGACGGCGACGGCGGCTCCGGCGCACCTCGACGTCGGGACGCTCGCTCGGCGTCGTCGCGGCTCCCATGTCAAAACCGTACCGGCGAGAGGCTTGAAATCCCCGCCACCTGTGCGTAAGTCCGGGAACGTGCCTCCCCACGGATCGGTCAAGAGCGGGCGTATCGCCGATCTCCACACGTTGTACCCGACGATCCACAGCGACACGCGGGGTCTTCCCCAGCTTCTTCCACAGGTTTATCCACAGGTTGGGGATGGTTCCACAGGGGTCTTCCTCGCCGTGGACCAGCGCCGGCACCCCGCCCCCGGCTCGATGACTGTTTCCCCGGGCCTCGAAACCGTGGGGACGACGCCGCGCCGCGAGGACCATTCGCCGCGGAACCGGCCGATACTGTTACCTCACGAAACACCCAAGCACCGTCTGCACCTACCGTTGTCGCAGGCTGAGCTACTGTGACGTCGGTCCAGACGCCGGGGGGCCGGGGTGCCACCGGGTCGCACATCACATGTCGCATCCATGATCATTCAGGAGCATCCATGCCTACCGACACCTACACCGGCGAGTTCTACTGCGTGAAGTGCAAGGAGAAGCGGCAGGCGGAGGGGACCATCGTCGAGACCAACGGCCGCCGCATGGCGAAGGGCAAGTGCCCGGTCTGCGGGACGAACCTCAACCGCATCCTCGGCAAGGCCTGAGTCACCGGCTCCCTCCACCCCGACCGTCGCCGGCCGTGCCATCGGCCGTCAACGACCGCGCCGCTGACCGTCCCGTCGACCGTCCTACCGACAGCCTGCGCGGTCCACGCCTCGGACCGCCCGCGTCGTCCACAGGCTGTGGATGACGCGGGCGAGGCGTCACCGGACGATGCCAGGCTGACTCTGCCGGGGCACCGATCCCCCCGGCGGAGGTGGGACACGCATGCGGATCCAGCTCAAGACCGGCCTGGCCGTGCTCCGGCGCGGCCCGTCCACCGTCCAGATCGGGCTCGACCAGCGGCACGGCACCGTCCTCGACGGGCTGGAGGACGGCGACGTCCAGGTCTTGCACGAGCTCACCGCGGGGCTGGACGATTCCCTGCTCGGCGGCCCGCTTCCCGTGGTGGCTGCTGAGGCGAACCGCGCCCAGCGGGCCCGCAGGCTCGTGGCCGCGCTCGCCGGTACCGGCGTGCTCCTGCGTACCCGCAGCGGGCGGGCCGCGCTCGGCCGGGTGGGCGATCTGAGGCCACGGCTCGCCCCCGATGCCGCGGCGTTGTCCTTGACGTACCCGCTGGCCGGCGACGGCTGGGAACTGCTCGCTGCCAGACGCGGGCGCGTCGTCGAGATCCGCGGGACCGGTCGCACCGGTTCCACGCTCGCCACCGCTCTCGCGGCGGCGGGGATCGGTGTGGTCGGCGTGTCCGACCCCGCACCCGTCAGCGCCGCCGATCTGGTCCCGGGCGGCGCGACGCCCCACGACATCGGGTTTCCCGGGGAGACCGTCGCCCTCCGATCCATCGGCCACGCCCTCGGCCAGATCGATCCGGCCCCGCCGGTCCCGCTGGCCACGGCCCCGCTCGCCCCTGCCGGTCGCCCGAGGTCGTTCCGTGGCGCCCGGCGGGGCGTCAGCGCTCCCGACCTCGTCGTCCTGGTCGACAGGGCCGTGGCCGACGCGACGCGGGCCGACGCGCTCATCCCGGCGGATGTCCCGCACCTGTCGATCGTCGTCCGTGAGACATCAGTCGTCGTCGGGCCTCTCGTGCTGCCGGGCCGGGGGCCGTGCCTGCGGTGCCTCGACCTCCACCGCTGCGACGGCGACCGTGCCTGGCCGCTCCTGCTCGCCCAGCTCCTGAGCCGGACGGGCCGACGCCGGGCGCCCCGGGAAGAGACCTCCCTCGCGCTGCTCGCGGCCTCTCTGGCCACGCTGCAGATCCTGGCCCACCTCGACGGCCAGACCGTTCCGGCGTCGGTCGGGGCGACCTTGGAGGCCGAACTCCCCGACGGCCTCATCTCCTGTCGGCCCTGGCCGGTCCACCCCGGCTGCGGGTGCCATTGGCCGCCGGCAGGCCCGGGGCGTCCGCCACCCGCGTCCGGCGACCCACCGCCCCAGGGGAAGCGCACGGAGCCCGGAACGGACAGAATGCCTCCGTGAGCGACCTCCCCCGCCGTGCCGTGACCCGGACGGCGAAGCTGGCCACCCTCCCGCTCGGCCTGGCCGGGAGGACGGCCCTCGGTCTCGGCAGACGTGTGGGGGGGAAACCGGCCGAAATCGTCGCCGCGGAGGTCCAGGCGCGCACCGCCGAGCAGGTGTTCAAGGTCCTCGGCGAGCTCAAGGGCGGGGCGATGAAGTTCGGCCAGGCCCTCAGCATCTTCGAGGCTGCCCTCCCCGACGAACTGGCCGGGCCCTACCGCGCCACGCTGACGAAGCTGCAGGACGCCGCTCCCCCCATGCCCGCGGCCACGGTGCACCAGGTGCTCGCGGCCGAGCTCGGGCCGCGGTGGCGCCGCCGGTTCACCTCGTTCGACGACGAGCCGGCGGCGGCCGCCTCCATCGGCCAGGTGCACCGGGCGGTCTGGAAAGACGGCCGCACGGTCGCCGTCAAGGTGCAGTACCCCGGAGCTGCCGAGGCTCTCGTGTCGGACCTCACCCAGATCGCACGGGTCGCTCGGGTCGCCGGGAGCTGGATCCCCGGGCTCGACGTCAAACCGATCCTCGAGGAGCTCAAGGCCCGGATCGTCGAGGAACTCGACTACCGCTTGGAGGCCGAGGCACAGGCGACGTTCGCCGATGCCTTCCGGGACGACGACGTGTTCGCCATCCCGGACGTCGTCACCTCTACCGCCCATGTGATCGTCAGCGAGTGGCTCGACGGAGTGCCTCTGTCACGCCTCGTCGCGGACGGGACCCAGGCCGAACGGGACAGCGCCGCCCACCGGTACCTGGAGTTCCTGCTGGCCGGTCCCGCGCGCGCCGGGCTCCTTCACGCGGATCCCCACCCGGGCAACTTCCGGCTGCTCGACGACGGGCGCTTCGGGGTCCTCGACTTCGGCGCGGTCAAACGGCTGCCCGAGGGGATGCCCCCCGAGATAGGACGGCTGCTGACCCTCGCCCTCCAGAACAAGACCGACGACGTCGCCGACGGGCTGCGGGCGGAGGGGTTCATCAAGTCGGCGATCCAGCTCGACGGCAGGGACCTCCTCGCGTACCTAAGCCCTTTCCTGGAACCCGCACGGCACACCACCTGGCACTTCACCCGCTCCTGGCTCCGGGAGCTGTTCGGATACATCAACGACCCCCGCCGTTCCCAGTGGTCGTTGGCTCTGAAGCTCAACCTCCCCCCGGAGTACCTCCTCATCTACCGGGTGTGGGCAGGAGGGATAGGAGTCCTGTGTCAGATCGAGGGCGAGGTTCCCGCCCTGGAGGTCCTGGCCGAGTGGCTGCCGGACTTCGACGTGGAAGCACTCGACTATGTGGAGTTCGTGGATGACGAGTCCGAGGAACACCCGGCGCCAGGAGCCTGAGGGGAACGCCGGCCACTCGAAATCACCACCATGCGGGATCGAGGCGCCCTTCGATGTTGTGGATGTTCGCCCTGGCGCACTCGGGGCAGGTCCAGACCCGCAGACCGTTCTTGAACGCCGGGGACCACGACAGCGGAGGTGGCGTCGTCGGTGTCGGGGTGTGGCACACGGAGCAGTCCGTCACCAGGAGAAGCTCGTTCATCTCTTCAGGCTAGGACGGTCGGCCGCCCGCGCCACACCTCTACGGAAAACTTAATGTTATGTCTGCATTACCTATTGTTACGGATCTTAACGATTCTTGATCTTGGTGGGACACGACGGAAGGAACGACATGCGGGCGATACGGGTGAGCCGGACCGGTGGGCCGGAGGTTCTCGAAGGGTGCGAGCTGTCCGACCCTCAGCCGTCGGCCGGGGAGCTCCTCCTCGAGGTGACGGCCGTCGGCGTCAACTACATCGACGTCTACCGGCGGACCGGCCTGTACCCGGTACCGCTTCCGTCCGTCCCCGGCACGGAGCTCTCCGGGACGGTCCTCGCGGTCGGCCCCGGCGTCAAGGACTTCTCCCCCGGTGACCGTGTGGCGACCCTGGACGCGAGGGGCGCCTACGCCGAACGTTCGATCGTCCGCGCCGACCGTGCCGTCCACGTCCCGCAGGCAGTGTCCCCGGATGTCGCCGCCGCCGTGATGATGCAGGGGTTGACGGCCCACTACCTCGTCACGGACACGTTCCCGCTGAGGGCAGGGCAGCGGTGCCTGATCCACGCCGCGGCCGGGGGCGTGGGACTCCTGCTCGTCCAGTTGGCCCGCAGGATCGGGGCGGAGGTGTTCGCCACGGTCGGCTCCGAGGCGAAGGTCCAGGCGGCGCGTGGCGCCGGAGCCCACCATGTGATCGTCACCGCTGACGAGGACTTCACCACCGCTGTCGAGGCGATCGCCGGAAAGCGTCCCCTCGACGTCGTCTACGACGGGGTGGGACGGGCGACGTTCGCGGGGGGCCTCGCCGTCCTGCGTCCCCGGGGGATGATGGTGACCTTCGGCAACGCCTCCGGCCCGGTTGACCCGGTCAACCTGTTCGACCTCACCGCGGCGGGGTCGCTGTTCCTCACCCGGCCCTCGGTGAGCCACTACATCGCGACGACGCCGGAACTCCGGGAACGGGCGGAGGCTGTCCTCGGGCTCGTCGCGGACGGTGCTCTCGACGTCCGGATCGGCACCCGCCTCCCGCTCGACCAGGCAGCCGAGGCCCACCGGCGGCTCGAGAGCCGGGAGACGAGCGGAAAGGTGATCCTCATCCCGAACGGTGCCTGACCCGAACGGTGCCTG
>JAUPKQ010000102.1 GCA_030837345.1 Actinomycetota bacterium
CCGTGATGCCGGACGCGCAGCGGCGCCTCGTCGGCGCCCTGACCGCGCCACTCCTCGTCGGCTACGGCTACCCGGTCGACTGACGCCGGGCTGGCCGACGCCGGGCCGGCCGATGCCGGGCTGGCCGACACCGACGAACGCCGGGCCGGCTCAGGCGGCCCACTTCTCGTAGGGCATCTGCCAGTGGGTGTAGCCGTTGCCCATCTCCAGGCTGCGGGTCCCGCCGGTGTAGACGACGACGTCCCCGACCGAGGAGTGCTCGAAGAGCCACTGGGCGTCGGCCATGGTCATCCCGGTGCAGCCGTGGCTGACGTTGGCCCGGCCGAAGTACGCCTCGCTGCCGGGCCGGGCGTGCAGGAACTCGCCGCTGCGGGTCAGCCGCTGCGTCCAGTGCTCGGTCTCGTCGTAGAAGTCGGGATTGTTCTTGTCGGAGATCCCCACGGTGGTGGAGTTCATGCGGACCTCCTTCGCCTGATCCATGATCACCTTGGTGCCGTTGCGCGTCGACCACTGGGGGCCCGCCTTGCCGCCGGTGATCTTGATCACCTTGACGACGGCACCGTTCTTCTTCATGGTCAGCGTGTGGCTGGCTAGGTCGACCGTCGAGATCACCGAGTCGCCGATCGAGAACTTGCTCGTGTAGGTGCGCCGGCCCCACACGCCGGGCGAGGTCTCGATCGTGCCGAGCTCCGCCTTCATCGTGATCTTCGTTCCGGCGGGCCAGTAGGTCTTGGGCCGGTACCAGACCTGCGTGTTCGCGGCGATCCACTTCGACCCCTCCATCCAGTGCCAGGAGCCCTCGACCTCGGGGGACGTCGTGACCGTCAGGGCGTCGACGACGGCTTCGCGGTTCTTCACCGCCCTGTCGAACGCGATGATCAGCGGCATCCCGACCCCGTAGATCTTGCCGTCACCGACGTTGATCTTCACGGAGTTGATGGCTGTGGGTTTGAGGGTCGTGAACGTCGAGGTCTGGGTGACGGGTTTGTCGTCCTTGGTGCCGGTGACCGTCACGGTGTAGGCCGTCCCGGCGGCGAGGTCGTCCGTGCTGTGCCACTCCGTCTTGCCCTCGCCGAACTCCCCGGCGAGCTCGGCGCCCTTCGCGGACCGGACCTCGACCGAGGCCAGGTCACCCCCGTCGGCCTTCACCTCGACCTTGTCGTCCATCCTCACCTTCGCCGCACCCTCCTCGGGGGCGATGGACGCGATGGTCACCGGTGGCGGCGGCGAGCTGACGGTCGGCGGCGGGGCCTCGCCAGCGGATCCCCCCGCACCGGGCACCCCGGTGTCGGCCTGCGTGGTGCAGGCCACCAGACCGAGAACCATGACGATCCCGGCCAGTACACGGACCCCCGAGTCACGCACCGTCGTCCCACTCCCTCCGCCGGTGAGAACCTGCGGCTCCAGCTGTGCGGGCGCCCTGCCCAGGTTCACGATAGACGGGCGGAGCACTCCGGAAGGCATCCTCAGCAGGCACCCAACCCGATGAACGAGCAGGCTGTCCCGAGCGCAAGCGGGTCGGAAGCGACATTCCGGCGTACGTCGCGCAGGGACGCCGCCACGCCGAGCCCGGCCCGGAGCCGACGGTGCAGATCGAGCATCAGCGGCACCACGGCGACGTCGTTGACCGGGACGACGCTCGCGACGATCGAGTCCGTCCCGAGCGGCAGCATCGAGCTGGCCAGCCCGAGGATCTCGTCGGCCCCGGCCGGTGCGACGGCACCCGACTCGCAGCTCGACAGCACGACGCACCGTGGGCCCCGGCGCAACTGCTCCAGGTCGTAGAGGGTGAGGGGCCCGTCGTCCAGGTTCAGGGAGGAGAAGAGGGGACTGTCGTCGCGGAACGTCCCGTGGGCGGCGATGTGCACGAGGCCGGCTCCGTCGATCGCCTCCAGAACCCGTGGGACCGTCGCCGAGCCGCCGCCGAGCACGACCGGCCGCTCGCCGTCCGCGCCGTAGTGCTCGGCGAGCTGCGGTACCTCGGCGCCCTCCGACGCCAGCCCCGGCCCGCGGACGAGCACCGTCGGCCCGTCACCTCCCTCCGGCCGCCGGGTGCGACGGACCCGCAACCAGGTGCTCGCCGACGGCGCGACGCTGAACTCCGCCCCGCGCAGGCACGGAAGCAGGGCCCACGGCACGGCGTGCAGGCGGGCGGGCGGGACGACGACGACCGGGCCTTCGTCGAGTTCGGCCGCCGCGTCGCCGAGCAGCACCCGCTGGAGCCTCTCGCCGAGGGCGACGAGTTCGTCGACGGCGGCGGCGTCCGGGGTCGCCGTGAAACGCATCGCCAGCCGTTTCAGCCCGAACCGTGTGTACGTGACCTCACGCACCGCCTCGGCCATCTGGCCGGCGGAGAACCGTCGCACGGTGCCGTCCCCGCACCGGAGCACGTGGAGCCGCCCGTCGACCTCGATCAGTTCCAGGAGCCGTCCGCCGCCCACCTCCTCCAGCAGGTCGGCCGGTTCGAACTCGCGTTCCGCCCGCCGCCCGCCGCGTTGCTGGCGTGGGCCCGTCCCGGCCCCGGTCCCGCGCGCCCTCCAGGCGTGGGTGCGGATCTCGTGTTCCAGACGGTGGGTCTCCGTCGGGGACGCTCGTCCGACGCGGTCGGCCGCGCCGCGGGCGAGCGGTGTCTGGTGGGCGCGCATCTTGGAGAGCCGTGCCTGGAGCGCCTCGTCAGGGGGCGGGCGGACGGCGGGCACGTCGAGGGCGACGGACCGCCAGCGCTCGCTCCACCGCAGCAGCAGCAGGGGACGGCCGAGCTGGAGGGCCCGGCGCTGCCCGAGCGCGGCGAGTTCCGCCCCGTGGGAGGTCACCTGGGCGCGGAGCTCGGTCGACCCGAGGACGCTCCGGTAGTCGTCGATCACTTCCAGGCCCCGGCGGCAGGCCCGCATCATCCGGCGAGGGTCGCCGTCGGCCTCGGCCTCCAGGGCCTCGGCGAGCCAGGCGAGGGCCCGGGAGAGGGCGGGGCCGCGCCGCCGCCCGGACGCCGCCGCGCGCAGGTACTCCCCGGCGAGCTCCCGCCGGCCCGAGGCGAGGGCGATGCGTCCCGTGGTCAGCAGGGCGAGAGGCAGCTCGGGGGAGTCCTGGTCCCGCAGATCACCGACACACTGGAGGGCGGTCCGGAGCAGACGGCCGGACGGCGCGTTCCTCGCGAGCCCGGCCCGGACCTCCGCGAGCCGCGCATGGGCCGCCCACCAGGACCGTCCCTGACGGATGAACAGGCGGCGGGCGTCCGCCGCCCGGCAGGCCGCGACGTCCGGTCTGCCCGCCGCGAGGGCTCCGTGCGACGCGGTCAGCAGGAGCTCGGCCCGCTTGATCGGGCGGCACCGCATGCTCTCGACCCCGGCGACGGCGGCGTCCACCGCCTGGAGGGCCTCCCGCGGCAGTCCCCCGGCGAGCAGGGCGGCGCACCGGTGCACGGTGAGGTCGAAGTCCGGGGTCCCGAGGCGGGACAGGCGCTCGGACGCCTCGTCGAAGGCGGCGAGGGCCTCGGGGATGTCCCCGATCCGCAGTGCGAGCACCCCCCGGTTCATCACCGCGTCCGCCGACTCCAGTTCCTGGCCTCCGGCGAGGAAGAGACGTTCGGCGATCTCCAGGTCGCTCGCCGCGCGCCGGATCTGGCCGACGGCGAGGTGGCAGGTGGCGCGGTCGGTCCGTCCCCGGGCCTCCCAGACGATGTCCCCGGCCGTGTGGAAGGCGGCGATCGCGTTGTTGAGGTCGAAGAACGCCTCCCGGTGCCGCCCGAGCATCGCGAGCACGGCACCACGGCGGAAGAGCGCACGGTCGTGGTGACGGCCCTCCGACCGCTCGACGGAGGCGTCGAGCGCGTGGCATCCGGCGACGGACCGCCCGGCGAAGGTCAGCGCCACCCCGAGGGTGCCGAGGACGTCGGCCTCCAGCCCGGGGTCTCCGGCGCGTCCGGCGAGGCGCCGCGCGAGGCGCAGTTCGGCGATCGCGGCGTCGATGTCCCCGAACTCGCGCAGGACGACGCCGACGGCGCGGTGGGCCGCGGCGGCCGCCTGCGTCGACGGGGTGCCGTCCAGCACTCTTCGAGCCCGTTCGAGGGCTTCTCTGGGACGGGACAGGGCTAGTTGCAGCAGATCCATCAGCCGTCTCTGGAGAAGTCGCGTCCGCGCCGCATCCCTGAGCGACGCGAAGGAATGTAACGAAGATCACATTGATCCCGGATATGTATCAATCGTAGTTCAGTCCGGTCCGTCACAGACGTCGTCCGGCGATAGCCGGAGCACTTCACGGACACCGGTGCGGCCCGCGCCGGGGAAAGGCGTGGTGATGGACGCCGTGTTCGATGCGCAGTTCCGTGCCATGCGGGATGCCTTCCTGGACAAGAACGTGGATATCCGGGTGGCCTATACGCGCAGTGGTGACGTTGATTACCTGTACGAGGAAGGCCGCCTGCTGGCCCTGCGGCGGCCCGATCAGAACCCCGTCGACCAGTTGGCGCGTGTCCTCCCGGGCATCAGGCCCACCGGGGAGGAGATCCGCCTGGGTCCGGCGCGGGACGACGCCGCGGCCTCGCTCCTCGTCATGTCGGTCGACGACCTCGAACAGGGAGCGCTTCGGGTTCCTGAGGCACTCGAACTCCTCGACAGTGAGCTCGGGGCCCTCAACCCGGGACGCGGTCCCGACGGTGTCCCGCTGGCGACCCCGGCGCATGTGCTGCACGTGTCCCGGATCTGTCCGGCCGGGGAGCCCGAGGTCCCGCCGTCCGTGATGGACGGGCCGTTCCCGTCGCCGCGGGCCGCGAGACCGGTGGTCCGGCCGGTGCGGATCGGCGTCTGTGACACGGGGTTGCTGGAGGACCTCCCGCCCGTCCGGTACGACTGGCTCAAGGGCGTCACCGGCGAGCCGGACCCGCTCGGCCGGATGCTGCCGAACGGCCGCCGCGAGATCCCGCAGTACACCGGTCACGGCACGTTCGTCGCCGGGGTGGCGCGCTGCGTCGCGCCGAGCAGTGACATCGTCGTCACCGACCATCTGTCGGCCTCCGGCGGCGAACTCGAGTACGAGATCATCCGTGAGCTCGACGAGCTGATCCGCACGTACCGGCCGGATGTCGTCAACCTCTCGGCGGGCACGTACTGCCGGAACGACAGGGAACCTCTCGGTTTCCTCGCGCTGCGCCGCCGCTGGCCGGACGTCACTTTCGTCGCCGCCGCCGGTAACGACGCGACCGACCGGCCCTTCTACCCGGCCGCCTTGCCCTGGGTCGTCTCGGTCGGCGCGCTGGGACCGGACGAACGGCATCGCGCCTGGTTCAGCAATTACGGCGACTGGGTCGACGTCTACGCCCTCGGCGAGGGAATGGTGAACGCCTACGCCACGGGGGAGTACCGCTACCTCGAACCGCCGCGCAGACCCGCCACGCAATGGTTCCAGGGCATGGCCCGCTGGGACGGTACCTCCTTTTCCGCCCCGGTCGTGGCAGGCTTGATCGCGGCCCGTTGCGCGGAGACCGGCGAGCCGCCGGAGATCGCGGCGGCCTCGGTCCTCGCGGCGGCCGACGTGATCGACGGCGTCGGCCGGGTCCTGTCGCTCGGCGCCGGGACGCGGACGGGCGGGTGACGCCAGGCGGGAGGATGGGAACAGGTGAGCGTGAGGACGAACGGTGGCCTCGGAGCGGATGGGGATGGGCTATGACCGCGGAAACGTCAGTGGTCCCGGACCTGGTGTCCGCGGCCGCGAGCGGCGACGCGACGGCCTGGCGCGAGCTGGTCGATCGCTACAGCCCGCTGTTGCTCAGCGTGATCCGGTCGTTCCGGATGTCCGCCGCCGAGACGGAGGACGTCGCGCAGACGGTCTGGTTGCGGGCCGTCGAGCATCTGGGTGGCCTGAGGGAGCCCCGGGCCCTGCCCATGTGGCTGATCACCACCGGACGGCGGGAGGCCATCCGGTTCCTCGCCGCGTCCCGGCGCGTCCAGCCGTTCGACCCGCTCGATCCCGGGTTCCCGTCCGAACCGTCCGAGGGTGACGCGGTGGACGAGAAGCTTCTGCTGACGGAGATGCACGAGGCGCTCCTGGCCGGTCTGGCCGAGCTGTCCCCCAAGCAGCGGGACCTGTTGCGCCTGCTGCTGGCGGATCCCCCTCCCTCGTACGCCGACATCACGGCGTGGACGGGGATCCCCACGGGCAGCATCGGCCCGACCAGGGCGAGGGCGCTCGAACGACTCAGACAGACCCCACCGGTCCAGGCGTACCTGGCCGAACGGGAGCTGAGCCCGACGAGAGGAGGTGGTTCGAGGTGACCGGACGGTGGCACGACGACGAGCTGTTGTCGCACGACTTGGCGCAGGCGCTCCGACCGGTGGAGGACGCCGCGCGGCGGCTGGCCCGCCGGGCGGAGGCGGCTTTCTCCTGGCGCACCGTGGACGACGATCTGCTCCTCGCCTCTTTGAGCTATGACTCCTTCGAGAAACCGCTGGCGCACCACCGCTCGGGGGAACCGCTGTCCCGCTTTCTCGTGTTCCGGGCCACGCCGCTCTCGGTCGAGATCGAGGTGATGCCCGGTCAGATCGTCGGGCAGATCATCCCGCCGGGCCGGGCGGAGATCGTCGCCGAGAGGGAGGGCGGCGACCCTCTCCACGTCACGGCCGACGAGCGGGGCCTGTTCATCATTTCGCCCTGCCCGGGAGGGGCGACCCGGCTCCGGTGCGACACCCCGACCGCCAGGCTCGTCACCGACTGGGTCCAGCTGTAGCCCCGCGCCGCGCGGAGGGCGGGGGCGGCAGGTGCCGGGCGGCCGTGGCCTCCAGGTCGCCTCGCAGCCGGCGGACGGGATCCGCCCACGCGACGTCCTGCGCGGAGCGGGGCGTGCACGCCCGGAGCCACTGTTCGTACCGGCGGGCGAGGCTTCGTTCGTCACACGCCAGGAGCCACTGCGCGATCGCCCGCACGGACGTCGTGAACCGCGCCATCGCCTCGCTGTCGGTGTGGCGGGGATAGGCGAGGAGCGGTACGAGGTCCGCGTACCCCTCCGCCGCGTCCTGGAGGGCGACCAGGACGGCGCGTGCCGCCGAAGGGCGCGGCGGAGCGGAGTCCTCGGCGAGCCGCAGTGCCGTCCGGCAGAAGCGTTCGTAGGCCGGTGTGGTCGCCCAGTCGAGGCCGGTGCGGTGGCGCCGGGACCAGAGCGCGCCACCCCGTGCGGCGTGCGGCCGGTAGATCTCGATCGCCTCCCGGCGGACGGCGAGCGACTCCTGGCGGACGGCGACCCGCCACAGCAGGTCCGCCTGCCGGGAGAGGGCGTTGGCCAGGGAGGGACCGGTCTCCTCGCCCGCCGGGTCCTGGATCTCCCGGTACCGGGCGATGGCCTCGGCGGCGTCGGCGCGGGCCCCCGCCGCGTCGTCCATGAAGGCCCGGAACTCGGCACGCATCAGCTGGACACCGGGGATCCACAAGGGGAGTTCACCCCGGGCCGGTGTCCCGCTGGCCCGGATCATCTCGATCGCCCGGGTGCAGTCCTCGATCGCCGGGCGGCACACGCGCACGAGCCGCCGCGCGTCCGTCAGGGCGACGCACTGGGCCCGCCGGATCTCCGCGCGGTCCTGCAGGCGGGAGGCGAAGACGAACGACGCCTTCGCGGAACGCCCGTCGTCCCGGAGCGCCTGCCAGAGCTCGGTGTGGATGCGGACGGCCCGGTCGGCGTGGGCGAGAGCCTGTTCGAGCAGGCCGTCGAGGAGGCAGTGAGCGGCCTCCTCCCCGCTCCGGTCGGACGCCAGGGACAACGTCTGGACACGTTCCTCGTCAAGGGCCATGTCACGGGCTCCCTCACCGTCGCGTTCCCGCGGAGGAGACGACTGTCGGAAGGTTCACCCTACTGGGGAGAACACGCCCGAATGGGTCTTCGCGCTGTGCCATGGTGTTCACCGGCCTCCGTCGAGGTGGTGGGCGAGGGGAACCGAGCCGTGGGGGGAATCGTGTCGTGACAGGCGAATGTGGGGGTGGACGGTGATCGTGAAAGTGGCGCGAGGTGTTCGTGCCGGTGCGGTGGGTGCTCTGACGACGGTGATGCTGCTGGCCGGTGGGGTCATCGCGAATCCGGCGGCAGCGGCGGGGAGCCGTGGGTCGGCGAAGAGCTACACGTTGTCGAAACAGGGCAAGGCCGTGCTGCGGTGGAACCCCTGTCAAGTGATCCATTACCGGGTGAACCTCCGCTTCGCTCCTCCCGGAGCTCTGCAGGATGTGAAGACCGCGGTCGCGACGGTGTCGAAGGCCTCAGGGATCACGTTCGCGTACGACGGCACGACCACGGTCATCCCGATGAAGACCTACGGCAAGAACTACACCCCTGGCAAGGCCGCGTCGCCCGTCGTCCTCGCCTGGGCGTCCCCCGGCAAGGGCACGGGGACGTCGGATCTCCTGACGTCGCAGGGCGACATGCCGCAGGCCGATCTGGCGGGGGTCGGCTACCACCAGGCCTACTGGTGGACCGACACCAAGGGACGCCTGCACGACTGGCGGATCGTCACCGGCGCCGCCGTGTTCAACACGGCCTTCAACTCGTTGCCGGCCGGGTTCGGGTCCGGGGAGCCGACCCGGGGGCAGCTGATCCTCCACGAACTCGGTCACGTGATGGGCCTCATGCACGTCGATGACGAGTCCCAGGTGATGTTTCCCCGCATGGGGCAGGAGTCGACGTTCGGCGCCGGTGACCTCGCGGGGCTGAAGAAGCAGGGAAAGCCGTCCGGCTGCATCCGCTGAGGCCGTGGCCCCCCGGAGGCGTCAGCTCCCGGCGGTGACGGGACTCGCGGTGTAGTGCAGGTACGTCGTGAATCGCGTGAACCCCAGCCGCCGGTAGACGGACTCTCCCGAGGCCGTCGCCTGGAGGACGACCAGACGTGCCCCCCGGCCGAACGCGGCCCGCGTGGCGGTGCGGGACAGCAGGTCGCCCAGCCCGCGCCGCCGGAACTCCGGACGGGTGCCGACCCAGTAGATGCCGCCGACGGACCCGGTGACGAGGGCCATCGCGCACGCCGCCGGGACGCCGTCCACCTCGGCGACGAAGGCGTCGACCGCCGGGTCCAGGAGCGAGCCCGGCGTCGCGACGTGGTCGGCGCAGTCCGGCGACAGGCCGGCGGAACGGTAGTTCTGCCGGTGGATCTCCGCGAAGTCGTGGATCCCCTCCGGCGTGGCGACGCGCCGCACCCGGATCCCGGGCGGGGGGATCAGACCCTCCGGCGGAGCGGCCAGGGACATCCCGGCGTGGGGGGTCCTCGCGGCCAGCATCTCGGCGACGCACTCGTCACGCAGGTCGCGGTCGAGGTCCTCCGCGGCCCAGATGGTGACGTCGCGCGCGTGGTCCGTGGCGAGCCTCCGCGCCGCCGCGATCACGGACGCCGGGGCGGTCGTCGGGTCGGTCCGCAGCACCGCGGCGTGGAACGTGCCTCCCGCCGGCGTGGCCGACAGCACCGCCAGCACGCCCTTCTCCTCGGTGAGGACGGCGCCGGGCGCGTGGCGCGCGAAGTGCCGGACGGCGTCGCGGGCGTTCTCCTCGGCGAGGGCCCGGGGCGTCATGAGCGCTCCACGCTGAGCGTCACGCGGTGGGCGAAGTGTCGCAGGGTGACGTCGTCGGCGAGGAAGGGGCGGATCAGCCGCTTGAGGTAGGCCGGGCGGTCCTCCGGCGGCAGGGACAGCCAGACCGGGTCCCCAGCGAGCCACCGGGCCATCGACGCCTGCTCGGGTTCGTGGCCGGACCAGTCGAGCCATCGCTCGAAGTCCGCCGTCCTGCCCGTGTCGCCGGACGCGGAGACGCGACGCCGCAACTCCTCCACCACCTCGATGTGCATCTCGACCACCCGGGCCGTCGCCCAGGCGTCCTCGTCACGGTCCTGCCGCCCGAAGCGCGTCGCCAGCAGGGCGTGCTGCACCGCGGACAACTCGGAGTCCGACACCGTCGAGAAATCCACCGCCGCCCTCCTGCCGGACCGGACCGTCCTTCGAGATCGCCGCCATCGTAGGCGATCGGCTTCGTGGCCGGACCAGGCCGCGCCGTCCGCGCGCGGAACGTCGTCGGTCGTGGCTGGACGTGGCCGCTCAGCGGGCGGTCGTCACCGCGGTGGTCACCGCGGTCGTCACGGACTCCGGCGTCCCGGTGGGGACCTCGGTGACCGGCCCGGTGATCATCAGGCCGACGAACCCGGCCAGCACCCACGTCGCCAGGCAGGCGCGGGACAGGTGGAGGATGTCCCGCGCCGTCCGGAGGTCGTCCTGGGTCAGCGCGTACCCGATCGCGCCGATCGCCACGGAGGCCATCACGACGACGAGCAGGGCGCTCGTGGAGCCGAACATGACCATCGACGCGAGGATCGTCGCGGCGAAGGCCCACCCGGTGCTCGTGATCGGGAGCCTGTCGAGCTGCCAGCCCTGCCGTGAGAGATCCGTCAGCGACGGGTGCGACAGCAGGATGTCTAGATCGAGGGAGGTGGTTCTGCCCTGACGCGAGTCGCCGTGGTGGTCACCGGCTTGGTCCTTGGAGTGGTTCATGACTGTCCTCGCACTGCGCTGTGGCGGTCAGGATGAACTGCCGATCACTGGGCGGCGCGAGCCTCCACCACCCCTCCGTCAACGGTATGTGACGCCCCACACACGGGGTGTCTGACCAAAGTCACACGATCCCAGAACGGCCGTTCGCCCTCCGCGTCAGTACAGGGTCTCCACCTCCAGCAGGTGGTAGACGGCAGCGGTCCACACGAGGACGGCGCCCGACGCCACGAGCACCACGCTCCAGACCTTTGCGGGCCAGCGACGGTCTCCCCTCCAGACCGTCCACAGGTTCCACACGGCCACAAGCGTTCCTCCGGCGAAGGCGACGAGGCCGCCGAACTGCAGGGCGGAAAGGATCGGGTCGTACGCCGCTCCGAAGGCCACCTCGCTCATCAACCGCGTCAGCAACAACCCCCACCCGACGGTGACGAGGACCATTGCGAGGGCCGCCACCCTGCTGAGCCGGTACGCCGCCAGGGCACCACCGCGGAGCGTCTCGGGTGCCCGGTAGGTGCGCCGGACGATCGCCCGGACGGGCCACACGAGGACCGTCAGGGTCAGCGCCAGCAGGCTCGCTATCAGGAGCGGCGTCAGCACCGTGGGCGATTGGTACCACGACGGCCGTTCGAAGAGCATGAACGGCGAGACCGTGTCGATGCTGAACCGGACCACCTCACCGTTCTCGACGACGGCGGCGAGCCGTTCGTGGCTGTCGAGGCTGTGCCACACGAACGGCTCGACCTCGACCCACCGCTGGGGCCTTCCCGCCAGACCGTCCGCCATCGGCACGCTGAGGTTCCCGTCCGCTTCGGCGCCGATCGTGACCGGTCCGAGCAGGGAGGCCAGGCTGACGAAGGTGCTGTCGCTGCGGCGCGTGGGAATCCAGGTTCCCGCGAGCTCGCTGGCGTGCCCGGTCGACGTCACCGAATCGATCCGGTGAGCGTCGACCGGCCCGGATCCCGCGGGCCCGGGGAAGTACCGGTCGGCGAACCCCTGGAACAGCGAGGCACGCAGCGCCCCGGCCGCGCCCTCCTTGCCGGTGCTGTTCACGCTGACGTAGAGACCGGTGCGCTCCTTCAGGAAGAGGTGCAGTGAGGAGTGGAACGCATTGGTGTCCCCGAGGTGCCCGACGACCTGGCGGCCGTTGATGTTCGTCTCGAAGAACCCGAGCATCATCCGGTTGAGCGGCGGGATCACCGTCAGGGAAGTGTTCAGCATCTCGTCGACCGTCTCCTGCTTGAGGATCCGGCCGCCGTCGATGGCTCCTCCGCCGAGGTAGGCGAGCATGAACCTGCCCATGTCGGGGCCTGTCGCCGAGAGGGCCCCGGCGGGGGACTGGCCGACGAACTCGAACGGCAGGGTCCTGCCCGACGCCGTCGTGTACCCGGTCGACACGAAGGAGGCGAGTTCCTGCGGAACGGGCTGCCGGAACGTCGAGCGCGTCATTTTCAGGGGTTTGAAGATGTTCTCCTCTACGTACACCGGGAATGGTGTCCGGGACACGCGCTGGACGATGTATCCCGCGAGCGAGGTCGCGTAGTTCGAGTACGCGGGTGTCGTTCCGGGGGCGTAGATCCGGTTCGGCACCCAGCGTTTCATGAGCTCGTCCAGGGGCGGGACCGTCGCCGTGTCGTACCCGATGATGTCCTTGAGCTGCTCCTCGAACCCCGTGGTGTGCGTCATCACCTGGCGCAAGGTGATGGGTTTCCCCTCGCGTGCGGGGATCCGGAAGTCCAGGTAGGTGTTGATGTCGGCGTCGAGGTCGAGCTTGCCCAGCTCGACGAGCTGCATCACCGCTGTCCACGTGAACAGCTTCGACACCGATCCCGGCCGGAACAGAGTGTTCTCCGCGTCGACAGGTGTCCGCCTCGCGACGTCGGCGTATCCGTACCCCCGTTGCGTCACCGGCTTGCCGTCCTTGACGACGACGACGGTCGCCCCGGCGATGTCCCCTCTCGACAGGGCCGCGGGCAGGAACCCGTCGAGCCAGGCGTCGACGTCCGCCGTCGTCAGCGTGGCCGGGCCTTTCTGGGCCGTGACCGCGAACGACGCCGCGACGGCGGGCCGCGCCGCGACAGCGGGCTGTGCCGCGGCAGCCGCCGGAACTCCCGTCGTTACGAGAATCGCCGCGGCGAAGGCCTGCGACAGTCTTTTCCCTTGCATGTCCTGAGTTCCCCGTTCCCCTGGATGTCATGTCCGGTTTCTACGGACAATTCTGATCCGGAAAAGGGGAGGAATTCGTCGTCGCGGAGGAGGATCTCCGCGTCGTCACGGGGGAGGACGGCCGGGCCGGAAAGGTCCTACCCGGGTACCAGATCAGCCGGCATTCCGGCCGGGAGCGACGAGACCGGTCTCGTACGCCAGGACGACCGCCTGGACCCGGTCGCGGAGCCCGAGCTTGGCGAGCACCCGGCCGACGTGCGTCTTGACCGTCGTCTCGCCGACGACGAGACGTCGGGCGATCTCACCGTTCGACAGGCCCTCGGCGACCAGCAGAAGGACCTCGCGCTCGCGGGCGGTCAGGTCGTCGAGGGCAGCCGCCCACGGGGGCGGGGCGTTCGGGGCCGGGGCACCCGGCCGACCGGCGAACTCGTCGAGCAGACGCCGGGTGATGGCGGGGGAGAGGAGGGCCTGGCCCTCCGCGACGACCCGGAGGGCGTGGACGAGCTGCTCCGGTGGCGCGTCCTTGAGGAGGAAACCGCTCGCTCCCGCACGGAGGGCCGCGTACACGAGTTCATCGGCGTCGAAGGTGGTGAGGATCAGCACCTTGACCGGGTCGACGGCGTCCGGGCCCGCGAGCTGCCGGGTCGCCTCGATCCCGTCCAGGCCGGGCATACGGATGTCCATCAGGACGACGTCGGGCCGGACGGTGCGGGCGAGCGCGACGGCCTCCGCGCCGTCCGCGGCCTCGCCGACGACCTCGATCCCCGTCTCGGAGCCGAGAATCATCGCGAGGCCGGTCCTGATCAGCCGCTGGTCGTCCGCGATCACCAGCCGCAGGGGGGCGGTCACGCCAGGGTCCCCGCCGTGCGCGCGCCGAGAGGGATGCGGGCGTCGACGAGGTAGCCGCCAGCGCCGCCTCGCACCGCCAGCTGGCCTCCGTGGGAGCTGACGCGCTCCTTCAGCCCGGCGAGCCCGTGCCCGCCGCCCCGGGCCGGAGGGGACGCCGGCTCTCCCCGGGCCGGTCCCCCGTCGGACACCGTCACGTGGATCTCGCCCGGTTCCAGGGCGACCCGGACACGCGCGGAGGTGCGCCCGGCGTGTCGGAGGGCGTTGGTCAGGGCCTCTTGGACGACGCGGTAGACGGTCAGTCCGACGGCGGGACCGGCGTCCGAGAGATCGGCGGGTGTCTCCAGGGCGACCCGCAGCCCGGCGTCGCGGAAGCGCGCGACCAGGGCGTCGAGCTGACCGAGGCCGGGCTGGGGTGCGAGGTCCTGCGTGCCGTCGCGCAGCAGGGTGACGGCCTGCCGGATCTCGGCCAGGCTCTCCCGGGCGACGTCCTCGATCTCCTTCATCGCCGCGTCGGCGCGGTCGGGATCCTGCCGGAGGACCCTGCGGGCCCCGGCCGCCTGGATGGCGATCACGGCGACCCCGTGGCCGGTGATGTCGTGCAGCTCCCGGGCGATCCGGGCCCGCTCCGCGGCGACGGCGAGCCGGGAACGTTCCTCACGCTCGTGTTCGAGCTCCCGGGCCCGCTCCTCCAGGGCGACGGCCCGCTGCCGGGCGACCCTCGTGCGGTCGCCGAGACCCATGACGGCGAACAGCAGGATCACGTTGGACATCGTGTACTCCGGCCGGCCGAACGTCGCGAGCGTCACCAGCACCCCCGCCAGGGCGACGGCCGCGGCGAGCACGGCCACGCGGCGTGAGCGGTGCAGCGCGACGGTGAAGAGCGCGAGCGCCATCCCGAGGCCGGTGGCCGGGAGCGCGAGGTATCCCGCGGCGAAGACCGCACCGCCGGTGACCAGGGACACCGTCAGGGGAGCGACGCGCCGGAGGGCCAACGGGAGCGCGTCCAGCAACAGGAGCACCGTCGTCAGCGGCGCCGAGACGGCCTGCGGAGAGTAGTAGTGATCCGTCGGCGTCATGCCGATGCTCGTGAGGCCGGCGTAGAGAACCGTCAGCGCGGCGAGGCCGTCGACGAGCCAGACCGGGCGATTCCGGAACCAGGTGATCCCGGCGGAGAGGCCAACCATGAGCGAACCGTACGTGCCGTCGACCGTTCGCACATCCGCCCCGATGCCGACGTCGTCTCCTCCTTGAGGATGACGGGGGTCCCGTGCGGGGACGACGGGGACGACGGGCGGCCGGGCCCGGACACGGCGCGATCCCGGTGGACCCTGTGGTCCACCGGGATCGGCCCTGATCCGTCACGACGACGGGATCAGCTCCCCGGCACCTCCCGTGGGCCGTTCGGGGTGGTAGGGGCGGTAGGGGTGCCCGGCGTCCCGTTGAGGCCGGACCGCCACATCGACTCCCACTGCGAGGGCCACGTCCACTCCAGCGGCCAGTAGGGGGAGTCCGCGGAGTCCGAGGGGCCTGAGGTGCCCGACGGGCGCTTCGGAGGCCAGTTCGGCATTCCGGGGCCACCGGGTCCTCCGGGGCCGGTCCTCGTGAGGGTGGGGACAGTCACCGTGTGAGCGGTCGCCGTCGGGTCGTGACGCGGGTCGCGGCTCGGCGGTCCGGACACCGTGGGGATGCTGATGGTCGGCTCGTCGCTCGGCGGTCCGGACACCGTGGGCCCGGTGGACTCGCCGCCGGTGGGCTCTGTCGGGGACGTCGTCCCCTCCGGTGAGGACGACGACGTCGGCTCGGTCGTCGACGTGGGTTCGGTCGTCGACGTGGGTTCGGTCGTCGACGTCGGCTCGGCCGTCGACGTCGACGACGTGGAGGCCGGTCCCTTACGGACCCGTTCGGCGGCGAAGGTCGCGCCCTCGGGAACGGCGCCATTGATGCGGTAGGCGAGGTGCGCCATGAAGTTCGTGCCCGCTCCGCAGATCGGGTCACCGGGGGCGCAGCTGTCGAACACCCTGCCCGCGAATGCCGGGACGGAACGCTCGATCGTCGTGTCCAGCATGCGCAACGGGTTGCCGAACACCGCGACAGCCTTGATCCGGGGCTGCAGCTCGGCCGGGATCGTCGTCACGTCGGCCGACAGACTCGCCGGACCGGACGAGTCACCGACGACGATGTCCGTGGAGCTTCCCGTGGAGCTTCCCGTCGAGCTTCCTGTGGAGCTTGCCGTCGAGCTCTCCGTGCTGGGCGCCGTCGTCTCCGGGGTGGGCGGCGTCGAGTCCGGAAGGGGAGGAGCGGACTCCGGGCCCGACGACGCTGTGTCCGAGGGAGCCGTGCCTGAGGGAACCGGGAAGGACGGAGGGGTCCCTCCTCCGCCCTTCTTGCCGGATGCGCCGATGGCGATGTCGACGACGGACGCGCCCTGGGAATAGCCACCGAGGACGAAGCCCGTCTCGGAGCATTCCTTGGCCCTCTTGATGACATGCCGCGACAGGTCGGTGGCTCCCGGCCCCGCGCTGCGCTGGTCCATGCTGGCCGTGTAATTAACGGCATAACTGTTGACTGTCAGCCCTTGGAGCTTCGAGGTGATCTCGTCGACGAAGGGTTTCCCGAGGATACCCGGCCCGGCTACCTCGCCGCTGCCGCGGGCGAACACCACCTCGACGTCCGGGCAGGTGATGGCGGAGGCCGGCTGGGCGATCTGAATGATTGCGACACCGGCGACGGTGAGGCCGACGGCGCTGAGCGCAGCCGTACGCTTACGGATTCTGGCCATGCCAGAGGCCTTCCTGGAGGGGGGCGTCTCGAATTTCCAACGCGATTATCGTGGCGACCCGGTGTTGCCGTGGTCAATGCGTGGAGGGCGAATTAGGCCAGCTTTGACGTCTGAGGTGGCTGGCTTTAAGGGGACGGCGTTGGAACGCTTTTGTGCCAACCGTTGACCCATCCTCTGGAGGTGCGAGGGGATCTTGTCCGCGGAGGTCCGCCGCGGAGGCCCGTCCCCGAGGCACGTGACCGGCACCCGGAAGAGCTCAGTGCCTAAGGAACTCAAGTTCTCCCGTTGAGGAGAGGTTGACCTCGTCCGGTGTCCGCCACGGAGCGGACCGGCGGGACGGGCGGACGGCGGGCGGACGGCGAGGCGGGAGGGTGCGGATGCCGCGCCGGACGGCGTCCAAGCGGCTTGCTACGGTGGTCCCGGAGCGACGTCACCCGGGTTAAGGATTTCTTGCCCCTCCCATGGGTTGCCGGAGTCGCTCCGATGACGTATTTCATAGGGTGTGCTTCGTTTGGTCCTTGGTTTTGTCCTTGCTGAACTAGTGATCGGTGTCCTCGCCCTGACGTTCGTGCTCAATACCGCCGAGCACTACGTCAAGGAGGGGCGCTCCGTGCTCGCGCCCCGGGGCGAGCGCCTGTTCGGCCCCCTCGTGCGTCTCGTCACCCCGCTCGTGCGGCGGGGGACGGCGTGGTGGGCGCCGCGACAGGAGGTCGTCGGGCGTCTCGTCGCCCGAGGACGCGATCTTGACGTGGCGGTCCTGCGATGGATCATGGCGCGCTTCGGCGTGACGTGGCCCGCCACCGTGTTCGTCACGCAGACCGAGCGCCCCGACGCGGAGACTCCGTTCCCCGCCGAGACCGCTCAGGCCGGCATGGCGACCGGTGGAATCCGGACGCTCTCCCGGGCTCCCCGCCGGCTCACCGTCGGCGGTCGTCCACCACGGCTGCGCTCGCGCCGTGTCGCCGTCTCCTCCAGACCGACCGAGACAGGTCCTTTCCCGGCGCGGGCTCCCGTTCCCACGGGTCCCGTCGCCGTCCGGACCATCACCGGTCCTCTCCAGGTCCGGGTCCCCGCCTCCTGAGGCTCCGGGTGCTGAGTTGAGGCCTGCCGGGCGTCAGTCCGGCAGGTCCTCCGCCTGCCGGCGCGCCATGGCGATCCCCTCACGCACCTCGGTGAGGGTGCCCCGGTGATTCTCGGCGATCTCCTCCTCGGCCGGGAGGCATCTGCCTGCCCGGTCGAGCAGCGACAGCGCCCTGTCGCGGTCACCGGCCTCGCCCCGCCGGATCGCGGCGTCCGCCTTGATCAGCAGGTTGCACGAGCCTTCGATCCGGACGCCGACCTCGTCCAGCTCCCGGATCCGCGACATCGTCTCGACGATCTCCAACTCCGGGGCCCGGTGCTCCTGCCTGCCGAACTCCTTCTCCGTGCCCGATGCCATATGAGGCTCCTCGTCCTTCCGCCGTCAGATATCGCCGGGCCGGGCGGGACGCCGGGGGCCGGGTGCCCAGGCTAGCGAGGGCGCTCCTCGACGCCGGGGACCGTCCGCTCGCGAAGGCACCGATCGCGGGGGAG
>JAUPKQ010000103.1 GCA_030837345.1 Actinomycetota bacterium
GACCGGCAGGACTCCGCCAGCGTCGCCGTCAACGCCACCACCGGAGTAGCGACCCGGGACCGGTACCTGCCCTACGGCGGCAACCGCAGCAAGACCGGTACGTGGACCATGCCCACCGACCGCGGCTGGCAAGGCCAGATCCAGGACGACGACACCGGCCTGGACTACCTCAACGCCCGCTACTACGACCCCGCCCTCGCCCACTTCATCTCCGTCGACGAGATGACCGACGCCGACCAGACCGCAGCGGCCAACCCCTACGGCTACGCAGCCGCCAACCCCATCCTGTTCAACGACCCCACCGGCCTCTGGCCCGGCTGGGCCAAGAAAGCCGCTAACTTCGTCTCCGACCACTCCGACACCATCGCCGACATTGCCGTTGGCGCCGCCGTCGGAACGCTCGTCGCAGCCGGTTGTGTCGCCACCGCCGGCATCGGGTGCGCCATCGCCGCCGGAGCCATCGCTGGCGCCGCCGGAGCCTCCGCCGGCTACGGCGTCCGTGTCGCTTCGGGGAAAGATTCTTTCTCCGCCAAGAACCTCGCTAAATCCGCGGCCATCGGATCTGTCGCCGGAGCCATCGGTGGAGCAGCTGGAGGCAAATACGTCAGAGCAGGCCTCCAACGCGCCGCCAAAATCATGCCCAAATCCGTCACCGCAGCAGGAGGAAAAGCTTCCGCAGGGATAACGAAGGTTGGCACCAAGGTAGCCACAAAAGCCAGCAATGCTGGTAAAGCTGCTGTTTCAACAACCAAGAGTGTTTTCTCGAAGTGCAACAGCTTCACATCTTCGACGCCAGTTCTCATGGCTGACGGGACGCAGCAGCCGATTGTTGATGTGAAGGCGGGGGACTCGGTTCTCGCCACTGATCCTGTGTCGGGCGAGACTCGGCAGGAACTGGTGATGGACCTCATTCGTCACGATGGTCCTCACGTAATAGTGCGCCTCCAGCTATCGGACCACTCAATCATCGAAGCGACCGACGGACATCCCTTCTACAATGTCGGCACAAAATCATGGGTCAAGGCGAATGATCTCAAGATTGGTGATCGCGTCTCATCGGTTGATGATACGGAGCTCGAGGTTGAGGGCCGAAGTACGCGAAATGAGAATCTAACCGCCTATAACCTCACTATCTATGATCTTCACACGTACTATGTAGGGAACACTCCGGTTCTTGTTCACAATGCCACCTGTGCACAGAATGCGAAGACCCTCGCTGCAAATATGGTGAAGCGCGGAGCTAGACAACCGGGGGGTACTGCGGCTCATCATGTTGTCGCCAGTACCTCAAAGAAGGCAAGAGTTGCCAGGGATCACCTGGAGAGATTGGGAATAGACATTAATGACTCAGTAAATGGTATCTTCTTGCCAAAGAACAAGAGCACGCCGAATCCAGGGAAGCGATCGGTTCATTCATCGATCCATACAAATAGGTATTACAACACCGTGAGTCGCCGAGTAGTCAAGGCGAGGAGTAAGGCTGAAGCAAAAGCTATCATCAGAAGAATTAAAAGAGAGGCCAAAAAGGGGAAGTGGTAAACAGAACTAAAGGTGGCCGTTGGTGTACAATGGTCATTGTGATGAAGTGCCTGATTGAGATGACGGGAGGGTTGCGTTGACATTCAAGAAGTTGTCACCCCGGGTGGCTGGCGATGTATTGCAGGGCATGTTTGATCAACAGGATGCATCCAGAGAGGTTCCGTCAAAAGAAGCGTATTTCAGCACATTGGCAGCTTTTGCAAGGATGGATTTTGATATCCCAGAATCCTTCGAATCTGATGGTTTTCTCTTTCAGTATGGAGAGATTGGAGACGATTTCACGGTTGGAATAACTCGGCAATTTGAGGTTGTGGATGATCAAGAGGATTATGCGTATTACCTACAGGTTGAGGCGGTTTACAGGTGGCAAATGGATGAAGAGTCAAGAGAATTTGGAGATCACGATGAGTGGTGGTTCAGAGGCTCGAAAATGCCGTTTGAAGAATGGTTCTCTGATGTGCAAACCCAGCCTGTCTGGATGTTTTTAAATTCGGGGCGTGATTGCGAGTTTATGATTGACGAAGACGAAGTGTAAATTTACTCACCCGAGTAGTGCAGTCGCTGTTTCACTCTAAGGGGGTTATGCGAAACCCCTGGTAATGGAGGGAAGTCCACTTCCTTCTGAAGGTTCCTGGATAATCTGCGACACGCCGCACTAAATGCAAAGCAACGGCTTCCCAAATCGATACAAAGGAGGTACCTAGCCAAGCCATCTGATGATGGAGAAACCGTTGCGGTTCGCAGCATATGTCGGGACTGGACGAAAAGCAACTTGATGAACTGGAGCGCCGAGTCGCGCAATCGCTCGAACGGCCGTGAAGCAAGAGAATAGGTCGTCCGCATGGCCTATCCCTGCGCGAGGGTGCGGCTCTGCCAGAGTGACAGGGTTCAGGCTGCAAGATCGAGTTTGTGGTAGCGGCTGAGGTGGTTGCGTTGGTGTTCTTGCTGTAGGTGTCAGGTCCAGTAGGTGGGGTGGCCTCAAGTGATCAGGTCCACACCTACAGCGAATCAGTGTGTGCAGCTGCTGTCGTCATCACGACGGTGATTGCACACACTGATTCCCCGCTGTCCGAAAAACGGGTCCACAACCCGGTCTTCAACTGTCGATCACCCAGCACCGCGATCAGGGGGATCGCTCCGCCCCTGTCGATCAGGCCGCATCACCGCTGCCGCACTTGTCCTGCTGCGCCACGAGAACCACCGCACCACATGATCACGAACCTCGATCACGCAACGTCATCAACCGTTCCGCCGAAAGAGCCACTCACCTCCCTCCGCTGACAAGACGGAGGTCAGCGGAGGCGTTCCCCGGCGGTGTCGGGGACGGCGCGGAGGAAGATGGGGTGGTCCCAGCCCCGGGCGGCGAAGGCGTCGGCGACGGCCTTCGCCACGGTCTGGGTGTCCGCCGCCTCGACGAGAGCGATCGCCGAGCCTCCGAACCCGCCGCCCGTCATCCGCGCCCCGAGGGCCCCGGCGGCGAGAGTAGCCTCGCAGGCGACGTCGAGTTCGGCGCACGAGACCTGGTAGTCGTCGCGGAGCGACCGGTGCGAGGCGTCGAGCAGCGGACCGATCTCCCTCAGGCGGCCCTCGCGAAGGAGCGTCGCCACGGCGGTCACCCGATCGATCTCGGTGACGACGTGCCGGACGCAGCGGCACAGCTCGTCGGCGAGGACGGCGTCCAGGGCGGCGTCGCGGACGACGGCGAGGGCCGAGTCCAGGGTCTTTCCGGGTATCTCACGGAGGGTTGTCACGCCGAGGGACGCCGCGGCACGGGCACAGGTGTCCCGGCGGCTGCCGTACCGGCCGTCGACGAGGGCGTGGTGGGCCCTGGTGTCGGTGACGAGCAGTTCGAGGCCCGCCCCGGCGAGGTCGAACGGGACCTGGGTGGCACCGAAGTCGCGGCAGTCGAGCAGCAGCGCGTGCCCGGCACGGCAGCGCAGGGCGGCGGCCTGGTCCATGCCGCCGGTCGGCGCGCCCGCGATCTCGTTCTCGGCGCGCACGCAGGCGGCGGCCAGCCGGGCGCGGCCCGCGTCGGACGTCGCGAGGCCGAGCCCGGCGACGTCGTCCAGGGCGAGGGCGAGGGCGCACTCGAGCGCCGCGGACGACGACAGGCCGGCGCCCAGCGGCACCGATCCGTCGACGAGGACGTCGGCCCCGGGGACGTCGAACCCGTCGGCGCGAAGGGCCCAGGGGACGCCCGCGCCGTAGCCCGCCCAGCCGGGGACGGAGCCGGGCCGGATCTCGCCGATCCTTCCCTCCCAGGTGTCGCCGGAGCCGTCGAGCTGGGCGGAACGCAACCGCAGCAGGTCGTCGTCCCGGGTGGCGATGGCGACGACGGTCCGCTGGGGGAGGGCGAACGGCAGGCAGAGCCCGGCCTGGTAGTCGACGTGCTCACCGATGAGGTTCACCCGGCCCGGTGCCGCCCAGAGGCCGTCCGGTTCGCGGCCGAAAGCCGCGCGGAAGGCGGCGGTCGCCGCGCCGGTGGCGTCGTCGCGAGAGGGCAGGGGATACCAATGCACGGTCACTCGGCCACCTCCCGCAGCCGGGCCGCGATCTGTTCGGGCACGACGTCGTTGATCCACGCTCCGGCACCGGACTCCGAGCCCGCGAGGTACTTCAGCTTGCCCGGGGCCCGCAGGACGGAGAAGAGCTGGAGGTAGAGGCGGCCGAGCTCGCGGCCCTCGCCGACGGGTGCCTGCTGCCAGCCCGCGATGTAGGGCAGCGCCGTCACGCCGTCGAAGTAGCGGTCCGCGCGGCGCAGGAGGTCGAGGTAGACGTGGGCGAGCTCGTCGCGCTCCGCGTCGTCCAGGGCGGCGAGGTCGGGGACGTCGCGGTGCGGTGCGAGGTGCACCTCGACGGGCCAGCGGGCGGCGGCCGGGACGTACGCCGTCCAGTGCTCGCCCGCGAGGACGACGCGTGCCCCGGACCGGCGCTCGGCGTCCAGCACGTCGGCGAGCAGGTTGCGCCCGGTCCTCCTCCGGTGTTCGGCCGCCTGCCGGAGCAGGGCCGACGTCCGGGGGGTGACGAAGGGGTAGGCGTAGATCTGGCCGTGCGGGTGGTTCAGGGTGACGCCGATCTCCTCGCCGCGGTTCTCGAAGCAGAACACCTGGCGGACGCCGTCGATCGCCGACAGCTCCCGGGTGCGGTCCGCCCAGGCCTCGACGACGGTACGCACCCTCGCCACCGGAAGATCGGTGAACGAGGAGGAGTGGTCGGAGGTGAAGCAGACGACCTCGCACCGGCCGGTTCCGGGGCGGCGGGGCCAGAGGGGGTCGCCGTCGACCAGGTCCGGGACGCCGGTCGCGCGGGTGGTCAGCGAGGGGAACCGGTTCTCGAAGACGACGACGTCGTAGCCGGGGGCGGGGACCTCCGACGGCACGGTGCCCCGGCCGGTCGGGCAGAGGGGGCACTCGTCCCGGGGCGGGAGGAAGATGCGGTCGTTCCGGTGGGAGGCGATGGCGACCCACTCGCCGGTGAGGACGTCGAAGCGCAGGTGTGATCCGCCACCCGCCGGAGGGAGCGGGCGCAGGTCGACGGCGAGCGTCCGGTCGGCGTCACCGGAGACGAAGGGCTCGGAGTCGTCGAAGTAGAACAGCTCCCGCCCGTCCGCCATCCGGGTGGCGCTGCGCCGGATCCGCCCGTCGGCGAGATTCGTGATCACTGGGTGTCCTCCTGCTGGTCCACGGCTCCCACCGGATCCGTCCCGCGCGGGTTGTCCGGGGCCGACCCGGGTGGCCGGGGGGTGACGACGAGCTGCCCGACGCGTGACCGGAGGAGGCGTTGCGTCTCCGCGTCGAGCCCGTCGTCGCTGACGACGATGTCGACGTCCTCCAGCCTGGCCATCGAGCTCAGGCCGACCACGCCCCACTTGGTGCTGTCCGCGGTGACGACGATCTGCCCGGCCGAGGCGATCAGGGCCCGGTTCGTCTCGGCCTCCTCCAGGTTGGGCGTCGTCAGGCCCGCCCGGTCGTCGATCCCGTGGACGCCGAGGAACAGCCAGTCGACGTGCAGGGAGCGCAGCGCCGCGACCGCGACGGGGCCGACGAGGGCGTCGGAGGGGGTCCGCACGCCACCGGTCAGCACGACGGTGAGGTCGTCACGGGCCGTCGAGTGGAGCAGATCCGCCGCCGGGACCGAGTTGGTGACGACGGTGAGCCCAGGAACCGCGCGTAGCTCCCGGGCCACCGCGAACGTCGTCGTCCCCGCGGAGAGGGCCACGCAGTCGCCGGGCCGGACGAGGGAGGCCGCCGCTGTGGCGATCGCGAGTTTCTCATCGGTCGCCAGTTCGGACTTCACGGCGAACCCGGGCTCGTCGGCGCTCCGGCCGGAGACCGCCGTCGCACCTCCGTGCACCCGGGCGACGAGGCCTTTGCGGGCGAGGATCGCGATGTCACGCCGGATCGTCATGTCCGAGACACCGAGCAGGTCGACCAGATCGCTGACCCGGACCCCGCCGGTCAGCCGGACCTGTTCGATGATCCGCTCCTGGCGCTGTCTGGCGAGCATCAGTTCCTCCTGAACGTGTGGTCCGCCATGATCCGCCATGATCCGCCGTGGTGGGACCACCGGCGACAGAGTGCCCTCTCTCCGACTCCAAGTCAACATTATCGAACGAAAATCTTCACATCTGGACGGCCGGGGCTGGTGGTCTCCGAAGATTTTCCTGGGCGAACCTCTTGACGGAAGCAACGAACCTCTCGATGATGTGGCGCATTCTGGTTGGTCGTGTTCACTTGTGTTCGACTGCCACCGGCTGTGCCAAAGGAGGCACCATCATGTCCCGTCCCCGTTCCGAGGCTGAGTACCTGGCCCGCCTGATCCCCCCGTCGGCGTCGGCGACCTCGATGGGCCGGCGAGCTCTCCTGAAGGGCGCGCTGGGCGCTGGCGCGGCCCTGGCACTTCCCGGGTTCCTCGCCGGGTGCGGCGGGTCGTCGGGCGGGGCGAGCACCAGCGGTGCGGGCGGCGGTGCCAGTGGCGCGCTCAGCGGGACCGTGAAGTTCGGGTCGAACTACTCCGACGCCGTGCCCAAGAAGGCGATGCAGGCGGTGGCCGACGCCTTCACCGCGAAGAACGCCGGGGTCAAGGTCGCTCTCAACACCGTCGATCACAACACCTTCCAGGAGAACATCAACAACTACCTCCAGGGCAAGCCGGACGACGTCTTCACGTGGTTCGCCGGCTACCGGATGCGGTTCTTCGCCGAGCAAGGCCTCATCGGCGACCTCAGCGACGTCTGGGGCAAGCTGACCGGCTTCAGCGACGCCTTCAAGAAGGCCTCGACGGGTGACGACGGCAAGCAGTACCTCGTCCCGATCTACAACTACCCCTGGGCGGTCTTCTACCGGCCCTCGCTGTGGAAGGCGAAGGGGTACACCCCTCCGAAGACGCTCGACGAGTTCAAGGCCCTCTCCGCCCAGATGGCGAAGGACGGCCTCGTCCCCGTCGCCTTCGCGGACAAGGACGGCTGGCCGGCGATGGGCACCTTCGACATCCTCAACATGCGGATCAACGGGTACCAGTTCCACGTCGACCTGATGGCGGGCAAGAAGGTGTGGAACGGCCCCGAGGTCAAGAAGGTCTTCGACGTCTGGACCGAACTGCTCCCCCTCCACCAGCCCGACTCGCTCGGACGCACCTGGCAGGAGGCCGCCGGGTCCCTCCAGACGAAGAAGGCGGGGATGTACCTGCTCGGTTCCTTCGTCGCGCAGCAGGTCGACAACGGCGCCGACCTGGACTTCTTCCCCTTCCCCGAGATCGACCCCGCGATCGGCGCCGACGCGATCGACGCCCCGTTCGACGGATTCTTGATGTCGGCCAAACCGTCGAACGAGGCAGCGGCCGCCGCGATGCTCCAGTTCCTCGGGGGCAAGGAAGCGGCAAGTATCTGGGGCAGGACCGACCCGACCAACTCGCTCGCCAACAGTGAGGCGGACACCTCGACCTACTCCGCCCTCCAGAAGAAGGCGTCGGAGATCATCTCCCAGTCGAAGAGCATCGCCCAGTTCCTCGACCGCGACACCCGGCCCGACTTCGCGTCGACCGTGATGATCCCCCAGCTCCAGGCCTTCATCAAGGACCCGAAGAACGTCCGGACGATCCTCGACGACATCGAGAAGCAGAAGAAGTCCATCTTCGTGTCCTGACGGATCGGCGGGAGGGGAGGGAACGCACATGGCAAGGACCGGCCGAGGGATCCGCCTCAGCCTCCGTGACCGGATCGTCGTCGTGCTGATGGTGGCCGTGCCCACCCTGCTCGTCGTCGGACTGGTGTGGTTGCCCGCCTGCTCGACGGTGCTGTTGTCGTTCGCCCGCTGGAACGGGATCGGCGGCCTCGACACCGTCGAGTGGGTCGGGACGGAGAACTACGTCAACGTCTTCACGAACTACCCGCCCTTCGCTCCCGCCGTCCGGAACAACGTGCTCTGGCTGGCGGTCCTCTTCTTCTTCGCGACCCCGTTCGGCATGTTCCTCGCCGTGCTGCTCGACAAGGAGATCAAAGGGAGCCGCTTCTACCAGACCGCCCTCTACCTGCCGGTGGTGCTGTCCCTGGCCCTCGTCGGGTTCGTGTGGCAGCTCTTCTACTCCCGCGACCAAGGCCTGATCAACGGCATCCTCGGCACCTCGGTCGACTGGTACGGGGATTCCTCCGTCAACATCTGGGCCGTGCTCGTCGCGTCGAGCTGGAGACACGTCGGGTACGTCATGCTGCTCTATCTCGCGGGGCTGAAAGGGGTCGATCCCACGCTCCGGGAGGCCGCCGCCGTCGACGGGGCGAGCGAGGCGGGGACGTACTTCCGGGTCGTCCTCCCGGTGATGCGACCGATCAACGTCATCGTCGGGGTGATCACCGTCATCGAGTCCCTCCGGGCCTTCGACATCGTCTGGGTCGTCAACAAGGGCCGTAACGGACTGGAACTGATCTCGGCCCTCGTGACGCAGAACGTCGTCGGGGAGGCGAGCCGGATCGGGTTCGGCTCGGCCCTGGCCACGATCATGCTCGTCGTCTCGCTGGTCTTCATCGCGGTCTACCTGGTGACCGTCATGCGGGAGGAGAACCAATGAGTGTCGCGACCGAACCCGCCCGCCCCGCCTCGGGGACCCTCCGCACCGACCGCCAGCTGCACCCGCTGACCCCCCGCCGGGTCCTGCTGCACGTCTTCCTGTCGGTCGTCGCGCTCACCTGGCTGTTCCCCGTGGTCTGGGCCGTGGTCAACTCCTTCCGCGACTACGGCTACAC
Source organism: Actinomycetota bacterium (assembly GCA_030837345.1). Classification (GTDB taxonomy): domain Bacteria; phylum Actinomycetota; class Actinomycetes; order Actinomycetales; family Kineosporiaceae; genus JAUPKQ01. Next base: position 8,777 of record JAUPKQ010000103.1, read on the forward strand.
GTCCCGGCACGGGTATGTCTCCCTCGGCGGGTGGACCTTCGGGAACTACGTCCAGGCCTGGGAACAGGCGGACTTCACCAAGTACTTCCTCAACTCGGTCTACGTCACCGTCCCGGCGGTCCTTCTCACCTTGTTCCTGTCGTCCTGCGTCGCCTTCGTCCTCGCCCGGTTCAGCTTCAGGTTCAACATCGCGATGCTGGGCCTGTTCACGGCGGCGAACCTCCTCCCGCAACAGGCGCTGCTCATTCCCCTCTTCCGGCTCTACCGGGCCGTACCCCTCCCGGAGTGGATGAGCGACTCCGGGATGCTCCTCGACAGCTACTGGGGGCTGATCCTCGTCAACACGGCCTTCCAGACCGGGTTCTGCACCTTCGTGCTCTCCAACTACATGAAGGCCTTGCCGAAGGAGGTGTACGAGGCCGCGATGGTCGACGGCGCGAGCATCTGGCTCCAGTACTGGCGGATCACCATGCCGCTGTGCCGCCCGCCCCTCGCCGCGCTCGCGACGCTGGAGGTCACCTGGATCTACAACGAGTTCTTCTGGGCGACAGTCCTCGTGCAGTCCGGCAGCAAGTTCCCGGTGACGAGCTCGTTGAACAACCTGCGGGGGACGTTCTTCACGGACCTCAACCTGGTCGCCGCCGGGTCCGTCGTCGTCGCGATCCCGACGCTTCTCATCTTCTTCCTGCTCCAGCGCCACTTCGTCGCGGGACTCACCCTCGGCGCGAACAAAGGCTGACACCGAGATGTCTCTTCGACTGCTCCGGGCCGGGGGCGTCGCCGTCCTCGTCGACGTCGCCGGTCCCCAGCTTCCGCGCGTCCTGCACTGGGGGGCCGACCCCGGCGCTCTCGGCGAGGAGGATCTCGCGGCCCTCGCGGCGTCCCTCGTCCCCGGCGTCGCCCCCAGCGGCCTGGACGAGCCGTGGCCGTTCACCCTGGTGCCGGGCCAGCCCGACGGCTGGTCCGGTGGCCCGGGCCTCGCGGGTCACCGGGAGGGGGCGGGGGTCTTCCCCCGCCTCGCGATCACCGGCCCCGCGACCGTGGAGGGGACGCCGTCCGGGGAGGGGGCCGTCCTGCGGGCGTCGGCGGCCGACCCGGACGCCGGGGTCGCGACGTCCAGCGAACTGCGGCTGGAGGCGAGCGGCGTCGTAAGGATCCGGCACACGGTGACGAACACCGCCCCCGGCGTCTACACGCTCGGCGGCCTGAACGCCGTCCTGCCGGTGCCCGCCACGGCCTGTGAACTGCTCGACCTCACCGGCCGGTGGTGCCGTGAGCGGAGCCCCCAGCGATCGCCGTTCGGTCACGGGACCCACGCCCGCGAGTCCCGCCGGGGGCGGACGGGCCATGACGCCACCCTCCTGCTGCTCGCCGGGACCACGGGGTTCGGCTGGCGGCACGGTGAGGTGTGGGGCGTCCACGTCGCCTGGAGCGGCAACCACCGTCACGCGGCGGAGCGCCTGCCCGAGGGCGCGGGTGCGGGCGGCGCCGGCGTCCTCGCCGGTGGTGAGCTCCTGTGGCCCGGCGAGGTGCGGCTGGAGCAGGGCGAGTCGTACACCTCACCGTGGGTGTTCTTCACGTGGTCCGGCGCGGGGCTGGACGGCGCGAGCTCGCGGATCCACCGCTGGTTGCGCTCCCGCCCCGGGCACCCCCGGCGGCCTCGCCCCCTCGTCCTCAACACGTGGGAGGCCGTCTACTTCGACCACGACCTTCCGACCCTCGTCCGGCTCGCCGAGCGTGCGGCCGACCTCGGCGTCGAGCGGTTCGTCCTCGACGACGGATGGTTCGGGTCGCGTCGCGACGACACCTCGGGGCTCGGCGACTGGTACGTGTCGTCCGACGTCTGGCCTGGTGGCCTCCGCCCGCTCGCCGACCGGGTGCGGGAGCTCGGCATGGAGTTCGGCCTGTGGGTCGAACCCGAGATGGTCAACCCGGACTCAGATCTCGCCCGTGAGCATCCGGACTGGCTGCTCGCCCGTCCCCCGCGCCCGGGTCTCGGCGTCGACCCCGGCCGGCTACCGCGCCCGGCCCGCCACCAGGCGGTGCTCGACGTCGCGAACCCTCGGGTGCGGGCGTACCTGCGGGAGCGGCTCTCGGCGGTGATCGAGGACGTCGGCGTCGCCTACCTCAAGTGGGATCACAACCGTGACCTGCTCGAACCGCTCCACGTCGGTCCGGACGGCGTGGCGCGGCCCGGCGTCCACAGCCAGACGCGCGCCGTCTACCTCCTGCTCGACGAGCTCCGTGCCCGGCACCGCGGACTCGAGATCGAGTCGTGCTCCTCCGGAGGCGCGAGGGTCGACCTCGGGATGCTCGCGCACACCGACAGGGTGTGGGCGTCCGACTGCAACGACGCGCTCGAACGGACGGCGGTCCAGCGATGGACCGGCCTGCTGCTCCCGCCCGAACTGGTCGGTACCCACGTCGGCCCGCCGTCCTCGCACACGACCCGCCGCGTGCACTCGCTCGGGTTCCGCACCCTGACGGCGCTGTTCGGGCACGCCGGGCTGGAGTGGGACGTCACCGCCTGCACGGACGAGGAGGTCGTGGCGCTGCGGTCGTGGAGCGCCCTCTACCGGGAACTGCGTCCGCTGCTGCACTCCGGTGACGTCGTCCACGCCGAGCACCCCGATCCCGGCGCCCTGCTGCACGGGGTCGTCGCCCCCGACCGGTCGGAAGCCGTGTTCGCGTACGTCAGGCTCGCCACCTCCGCCGACGCCGGACCGGGCCGGTTGCGGTTGCCCGGTCTCGAACCGGGCCGCACGTACGACGTCGACCGGCGGGACGAAGCGGTCGGTGCGGCCGCCGGTTCGTCGGCCGGTGCGGACGGCGGCGGGCCCGGCCTGCCTCCGTGGTGGCGGGACGGCGGGACCCGGGCACGCGGCTCGGTCCTGGAGACGATCGGGCTGGCGGCTCCGCCGCTCGACCCCGAGCACGGTGTGCTTCTGCATCTTCGGGCCCGCTGATCCGGGTGACTCGCGCCGGGTGATCACAGCATGATCGCAGGGTGATCGGAGAAGGTGGAACACACCATCCTTGAGCAGGTGTCAGAATGACGCTCATGTCACTCACGCCGGTCACGTCGACGGCGGGACGGCCCAGGCTCTTCTCCGGGATGCAGCCCACAGCCGACTCGCTCCACCTGGGCAACTACCTCGGCGCGCTGACGAACTGGGTCTCGCTGGCGACGACGCACCAAGCCGTCTACAGCGTCGTCGACCAGCACGCGATCACCGTCCCGCACGACCCGCGGCTCCTGCGCCGGCGCACCCGGGTGACCGCCGCGCAGTTCATCGCCGCGGGCATCGACCCGGCGGAGTCGATCCTCTTCGTGCAGAGCCAGGTTCCCGAACACGCGCAGCTCGCCTGGGTCCTTCAGTGCCTGACGGGATTCGGCGAGGCGAACCGGATGACGCAGTTCAAGGACAAGTCCCAGCGGGAGGGCGGCGAGAGCTACTCGGTCGGTCTGCTGACGTACCCGGTCCTCCAGGCCGCCGACATCCTTCTCTACGACGCCGAGCGCGTGCCGGTCGGCGAGGACCAGCGTCAGCACCTCGAACTCACCCGTGACCTCGCGCAGCGGTTCAACTCCCGCTTCGGGCGGACCTTCGTCGTCCCCGAGCCGCACATCGTCAAGGCGACGGCGAAGATCGTCGACCTTCAGAACCCCGACAAGAAGATGAGTAAGAGTCTCGGCGGCTCCGGCTGCCTGGACCTGCTCGACCCGGTCAAGGCCTCGGTCAAGAAGATCCGTTCCGCCGTCACCGACACCGGTCGTGAGGTCGTGTACGACCCCGAGAAGAAGCCGGGGGTGTCGAACCTCCTGACGATCCTCTCGGTCCTCACCGGCGCCGGGATGCCCGAGCTGGAGGAGCGCTTCGCCGGGTCGGGATACGGCGACCTGAAGAAGGAGGTCGCCGAGGCGTTCACCGAATTCGTCGAACCCTTCCAGGCGAAGGTCGGCGAGTTGATGACCGATCCGACGGCGCTTGACGATGTGCTCGCGGACGGCGCGGCCCGGGCCCGGGAACTGGCGTCGGTCCGTCTGGCCGACGTCTTCGACAAGGTCGGTTTCCTCCCGGGCAGGCGATGAGCCGTGACCCCCACGCGTTCCGCGGCGGGCGGCTCCGGCCGTGACCGCGGGAGAGCCTCGCTGCCGCCCACCCCGGTGATGGGCATTGATCTCCCGGAACCTCCCGCGTTCTCGTCCCCGGTCCCTCCGTACGGTGGTCAGGGCCCGCAGACGATGAGCATCCCGGTGCTCCGGTTCCACGAGCTCGACCCCGTCGACAGCTCGGAGGTGACGATCGGCGTCGTCCTCGACATCCCCGAGCCCTGGGCCGGGTACCTCCAGGCGGCCCGCGAGGGATTCGGTGACCTCCAGGCCCGGACGATCCCGACGCACGTCACCCTCCTGCCCCCGACCTCGGTACCGCGGGCCCGGGTCGACGAGATCGCCGGTCATCTGCGGGCCGTCGCCGGATCCCTCGCGTCGTTCGAGGTCCGGCTCGAGGGCACCGACACGTTCCGGCCCGTCTCCCCGGTGGTGTTCGTCAAGATCGCCGTCGGCGGTGAGGGCTGTGACGTCGTCCAGCGCCGCGTCCGCACCGGGCCTCTCCGCCGCGAACTGACCTTCCCCTTCCACCCCCACGTCACGGTCGCCCACCACCTGGACGACGAGGCCCTCGACCGGGCGTTCAAGGAGCTCTCCGAGTTCTCCGCGACCTTCCGGGCCGACTCGTTCGTGCTCTACGAGCACGGCGCGGACGGGATCTGGCGCCCGAAGCAGCGCTTCGCCTTCGGCACCGGCCCGGAGTCGTGAACCGTCTTCGACCGCTGCTGGAGAGGCTCCGGACCGGGCGTGCCCGGCGGGCCTGGCAGCGTTACGGCGACGTCCGGGGCACTGTGCTCGCGGGCGGGGTCGCGTACTTCGCGCTCTTCTCGTTGTTCCCGGCGCTCGCCCTCGGGTTCACGGTGCTCGGCACGGTGATGGGAGGTCGCGCGGACCTCCAGCAGCGGGTCGCCGACAGCCTCAACGCCACCTTCGGGACCACCGTGATCGCCGTCCGCCCGGGGGAGGAGGGGATCTGGCGCATCGACGAGATCGTGAGGCCCGACCTCCTCACCGGGGTCGGCCTGATCGGTTTCGTGGTCCTGCTGTTCGCGGGTCTCGGCTGGATCGGTGCCCTGCGGGACGGCGTCAGCGCCGTGTTCGGTGTGCGGCACGGTCCGGGACCGGTCGCGTCGAAGGTCACCGATCTCGGGATCCTTGTCGTCTTCGGGCTCAGCGTGCTCTGCTCGGCCGTCGGGAGCATCCTGGTGACCGCCGCGACCGGACCGGTCCTCGACTGGATGGGCCTCGGACGGACCCCCCTGACCGGGGTCACGATCAGCGTGCTGACCACGCTGGGCCTCTTCGTGATCGACATCATGCTGTTCCTGGTGCTGTTCCGCGTCCTGTCGGGCGTCCGGCCGGATCTGGACGACGTCCTCGGTGGGGCGCTGGCCGGCGCGGGCGGGCTCGGACTGCTCAAGCTCGGCGGCGGCGTGCTCCTCGGCTTCGTGTCGGGCAACCGCGTCGTCGCGACGTTCGGCGTCCTCGTGGGCCTGCTGATCTGGATGAACCTCGCGGCCCGGCTCACCCTCCTCGCCGCCGCCTGGGCCGCCACCACCATGCACGACCGCGGGCGCCTGGAGCTGACCGTCGTCGAGGCCGGCACGGAGACCCCCGTCGGCAGACCTCCCACCTGCTCCGCGCCCGAGCCCACCTACTCCGCGCCGGAACCCACCTACTCCGCCCGTGCCGCCGACCGGACGACGCTCCTCGCCGGGGCGGTCCTCGGTGCCACCGCAGCCGTCGGCGCCCGGGCATTCGCCGGGCTCCGGCCCTCCTCCGTGCGGGGTTCGAGCCGCTCCTCCCGCAGCTGACCAGCCTCCCGGAGGTCGCCCGCGATCGACAATCAGCTCGGGTCGTCGTTCCGTCGGCTGGATCCGACACAATTGT
>JAUPKQ010000104.1 GCA_030837345.1 Actinomycetota bacterium
CTCACGCTCGGGCCCGGACTCACGCTCGGGCCCGGACTGGGATCCGGGGCGGCGGGGGGCACGGCCGTGTCCGGGGTCTGGACGACCTCGACGTACCTCTGCCAGGCGGGGACCGAGCCGACCGGGGAGCTCGTCGCCACGGTGACCGTGTAGACACCCGGCGGAACGGGGTCCCCCGCGGAATCCTTGAGGTCCCAGGTGCCGGTGATGCGGTCGCTCGACGTCCCGCTGACGGTCCGGACCGTCGCCCCGCCGCAGAACGGCGTGACGGTGAGAGCCCATCGCTGCCGGGTGGGGATGGCCGCGCCGAAGGTGATCGAGCCGGTTCCGGCGGGGACGGCCGGCGGGCTGAGCCGGGGGTCGGTCAGGCCGGGCACCATGCGCGCGGCGGCGGTCGACCTCAGACCCGCGAGACGTCCCTGGAGACCCTTGCCGGGGCATTCGGTGTACCCCAGGTCCCGGTGGCCGACGATGCCCGCGACCCGCGCCGTCGCCCCGGCCTTGAACCGCGAACCGGTGTGACCGACCGAGACGACCGACGCCGTTCCCCTCGGGTTGATCCCGTACTGCGCGGTCTGCCAGGACAGGAGGCCGGCGAGGGCCCGGACCGTCGCGGCCGGAACGTTCGTCGCCGTGTAGGTCCCCAGCACCGAGACCCCCAGGCTGGACCCGTTGAAACCACCCGTGTGGGCTCCCGTCACCGGCGAGCTCAGGCTCCCCCGGCGCCCCTCGTAGACCGTTCCGAAGCGGTCGACGAGGAAGTTGTAACCAATGTCGTTCCAGCCCCGACGTTTCGTGTGGAAGGCGTAGACCGCCCGCACCTGGGCGGATGCCGTCGCCCGGGTGTACGAGTTCGTCGTCGCGGTGTGGTGCAGCACCAGGGTCTTGACCTTCTGGTTGACGACGGGCTCGGCCTTGACCAGCCGCTCGTCGGCCCCCCACTGGGCGCGCGTGACGATGCCCGGCCGGGGGGTCGCGGCCTCGGCCGCCGATCCCCGGTACGCCGTCGCGCTGTCGGCGGTCGACCGTCCCGCGTCGACGAGGTCGACCGCGAGCCCGGGGAGGGCCTTCCCCCCGGGGGTGTCGACGCGGACCTGGACGCCGTCCGCCCCGTCGGTGAGCAGAGGTGCCGTGCCGTCCCTCGCCCCGGACGCCGCGCGGGCCTCGGCGCTGCCGTCGTCGGGGCCCTCGTCGTCGGTCTCCAGGCGCTGCCAGGGCGACCAGGTCCCCTTCTCACGAATGCGGACCCGGACCCGTGTGCCAGGGTCAGCCGGCTCCTGCCAGGTGACCGCCACGAGATCGAAGGGCGCCGTCGTCCGCCTCGGGGTGAGGATGGCGGGACGAACCGCCACGGAGGCAGCCGCGACGGCGGAGGCGCCCCGGGAGACGTCCCCGGAGACGTCCCCGGAGACCACGTCGGAGGCCCCCGCGACGGCGGAGGCGCCCTCGGCCAGGGCCTGCGGGTCGACGCCGCTCAGCGGCACGGACACGACGGTGGGGGCCACCGGGTGCGGCTGCTCGGGCAGCGGACCCACCACCGGGACGGCGAGGAGAGCGGGAACGGCGGCGACGGTCAGGAGAGCTGAGTTCACGGCGCGACGCATGACGGGCTCATCGGCAGGGCACGGGGGTTCCTGTAGGCCGAACGGAGCAACGCCCACGCCGTCAGGGTGACGCCCGAACGCCCGGGAACCTCCCGACCGGATCCTCCGGAACGCCGTGAGACTCTAGGCTGGCCGGGTGAAGGTGCTCAGCGTCGTCGGCGCCCGCCCCCAGTTCGTCAAGCTCGCCCCGGTCGCCGCCGCGTTCGCCGCGGCCGGCGTGGAGCATGTCATCGCCCACACGGGCCAGCACTACGACGTGCTGATGTCTGAGGCCTTCTTCTCCGATCTGAGGATCCCCGACCCTGATGTCCACCTCGGAGTGGGCAGCGGGACGCACGGAGTCCAGACCGGCAGCATGCTCGCCGCGCTGGAGGGCGTCCTCGACACCCACCGGCCGGACTGGACCCTCGTCTACGGCGACACCAACTCGACCCTCGCCGGCACGCTCGCCGCGGTGAAACTGCACCTGCCCGTCGCCCATCTCGAGGCGGGCCTGCGGTCCTTCAACCGGCGGATGCCCGAGGAACACAACCGGGTGCTCACCGACCACGCCGCGGATCTCCTGCTCGCCCCGACCGAGGTCGCGATGGGGCATCTCGCGACCGAGGGGCTCTCCGGGCGGGCCCGCCTGGTCGGAGACGTGATGACCGATGTGTGCTTCCTCGTCCGGGACGCCGTCGCCGGGGCGTCGCCCCAGCTCCCGGCCGGGATCGACCCCACGGCCCCGTACGTCGTCGCCACGATCCACCGGGCGGACAACACGGACGACCCGGCCCGGCTCGACGCGATCGTCAAGGCACTGTCCGCCGTTCCGGTGCCGGTCGCCCTGCTCGCCCACCCCCGGCTGCGAGCCCGGGCGGCGGAGGGCGGCATCGACCTGGCCCGCGGATCCGTGCACGTCACCGACCCTCTCCCGTATCCGGCGCTGGTGCGTGCCGTCCTCGGCGCCGCCGGAGTGGTCACCGACTCCGGCGGCCTCCAGAAGGAGGCCTTCCTGCTCGGCGTCCCGTGCACGACGGTCCGCACCGAGACGGAGTGGACGGAGACCCTGGAGGACGGCTGGAACGTCCTCGCCGCCGACCTCGCCGGGCTGGACACCCTGGCGGTACGACCGGCTCCCTCCGGGACACGCGCCGAGCCGTTCGGTGACGGGCACGCGGCGGAACGTGTCGCCGAGATCCTCCAGGCCTGATCAAGCGGCAAGAGAAGCACAGAAGTTCGATATCGGAACCTCAAATGTTCCAAGGTGCCGGAATCAGCGATCGAGCCGGTGACACACTCGGCAGTTGCTGAGTTCTCCCAAGGAGAGGCGAGAGCGTCGATCATGGCAGGCCAGAGGTGGCTCCTCCGCTGTGCTGGAGCGGTCGTGGCCCTGTTCCTCATGAGCTTCAGTGGGCTCGCCCACGAGGACCAGGACGCCACTCCTCTGACCTTCGGCAACACCGGCTCCGGCCAGGCGGATTCGGCCCCGTCGACGAGCCCGACGCCGGCGCAGGACGCGGCGGGCGGCACCACCGTCGCCGGCCGCTGGCTGTCGGGCGCCGGAGGCCAGAACGTCGCTGACGGCAGCTTCGCCCGCTGGCGCGGCGAGCCGATGACCGTCGCGGGCACCTGGGACGACAACAACGAGCGCATGGTCCGTCTGCGGTCCTTCTGCGAGGACTGGGCTCAGTGGGACAAACCCATCGATATCGCGATCGGCGCGCTCGAACGGGACAAGGGCGAGAGCTGGGCGAAGGCCGCGACAGGCGCCTACGACGCCCGGTGGCGCACCACCCTGCAAAAGATGAAACAGTGCTGGGGCAAACGGGA
>JAUPKQ010000105.1 GCA_030837345.1 Actinomycetota bacterium
AGGGCGCCCACCAGGTGTTCTCCCGGTGCCTGGGCAGCGCGTTCCCCGTCATCGTGCGGGAGGATGGGGGCATGTCGAAACTCGGTCCTCTGTCGGGTCAACAGACCGGGCGGCTGGTGATGCCCACGCTGCCCAAGGGCGAGCCCGTCGCGCGCTACGACACCTACCTGGAGGCCCAGCGGGCGGTCGATTTCCTCTCCGACAACGAGTTCCCGGTCAAGGAGGTGACGATCGTCGGGACCGGGCTCCAGATGGTCGAGCGCGTGACGGGCCGCCTCACCTATCCACGGGTCGCCCTCGCCGGTGCGGCCTCCGGCGCCTGGTTCGGCCTGATCTTCGGGATCGTGCTCAGTCTCTTCGGGGGCACCGAAGGGGCCGTGGTCGCCGGGCCGCTGTTCGGCGCCGCCGCCGGGGTGATGTTCAGCATCTTCTCGTACGCCCTGACCGGAGGGCGCCGCGACTTCACGTCGGCGAGCCAGATCGTGGCGAGCGAGTACGCCGTCCTGTGCTTCGACGAACACGTCGGGGCGGCCCGCCAGCTGTTGCAGAGGCTCCCCGGGGGCATCGGCCACGGTGAGGCGCGGACCACCGGTTCGTCGCCGTCGTGGGGGTGGCCGCCGCAGGGGACCTTCGCCCGGGAGACGACGCCCCCGGCTCCCGGGGCCCCGCAGGCCACGGTCCCGCAGGCGAGTGGCCCGGAGGGGTCGCCGGTCCCTTCGGGGGCGATCTCGCCGGACACCGATCCCGAGCCGGGCCTCACCTACGGTGAGGCGATCGAGCGTCAGCGCCGGGCCAGGGTCGAGCGTGAACGCCAGGAGCGCGCCGAACGAGAGCAGCGGGAGCGCGCCGGGCCCGAGTGACCCCGGACGGCGGCGTCAGAGCGAAGCCGAGGGACAGAGATCCAGGTAGCCGGGGAGATCGAGAACAGGGGTCCGGGTCGTCCGGGAGGAGAGGACGGCGTCGAGGACGGCCAGCAGCACGGCGTCCGCGGCGGCGGCCTCGACCACGGCGGTCTCCTCCGGCTCCAGCGGGACCGTTCCCGTCGCGAGCCCGAAGACGGCGTCCCCGTCGAGCATGGTGTGGACGGGGCGCAGGGAGCGGGCGAGGCCGTCGTGTCCGGTCGCGGCGAGGCGCCAGGTCGCGGTGGTGTCGAGTCGCGCGTCGGTGGCGACGACGGCGAGAGTGGTGTTCGTGCGCGGGCGGGGGTCCGCGCCGGTTCCCTGGGCGAGGTGGGCCGCCAGGGCGGCGGCCTCGTCGCCGGAGGGAGCGCACGGCCGGGGGAGACCGGCCGGGATCGCCGAGGCGCCGAGCAGATCGCCGTCCGGGGTGACGGGTGAACCGGCGGCGTTGACCACCGCCAGGGCGCCGACCACCACCGACCCCGACGCGACGGCGATACGGACGGACGCCGTCCCGACGCCGCCCTTGAGCCGTCCCCCGGCGACGAGGGCACCCGTCCCGGCTCCCACCGCTCCGACGGCGACGGGCGCGGACGACGCCGCGGCGACCGCCGCGTACCCGAGCGTCGCGTCGGGACGGGCCCCGCGGTCACCGCCCCGGAGCAGGTCGAAGATCGCCGCGGCGGGGACGATCGGGACGACGAGGGAGCGCCGGTCGGCTTCCGGGCCGACGCCGAAACCCCGCCCGTGCTCCTCGCACCAGGCCTGGACCCCTCCGGCCGCCGCCAGGCCGAAGGCGCTGCCCCCGCTGAGGCAGACGGCGTCCACCGTCGGGACGAGGGCCGTCGGGTCGAGAGCGTCGGTCTCGTGGGTCGCGGGGGCGCCACCGCGGACGTCGACGGCTCCCACCGTTCCCGGTGGTGGCAGGACGACGGTCACACCGGTCAGCCAGCCGTCCCCGGTGCGTTGTGCCTGCCCGACGGCGACACCGGGGACGTCCGTCAGGGAACCCCAGGGCTTGTTCACGGTCACCCGTTCCGGTCGGAGGCCGGGCCGGAGGTGCCGCTGGGGGTCTCGGCCGGGGTCTCGGTGGGCTCCCCGTTCAACGAGGCCATCCACGCCTCGATCCCGGGGACCGTGCGGGGGAGCATGCCGGACAGGTTCTCGCAGCCGTCGGCGGTGACGAGGACGTCGTCCTCGATCCGGACGCCGATCCCCCGGAAAGCCTCCGGCACGAGGAGGTCGTCGGCCCGGAAGTACAGGCCCGGTTCGATCGTGAAGACCATGCCGGGAACCAGTTCGGCATCGAAGTAGTGGTCCTTGCGGGCCTGGGCGCAGTCGTGGACGTCGAGCCCGAGGTGGTGGCTCGTGCTGTGGACCATCCAGCGGCGGTGGAACTGGCCGGAGGTGTCCAGCGACTCCTTGACGGTCCCGGGGAGGAGACCCCAGCCGTGCAGCTTCTCGGCGATCACCGCCATCGCCGCCTCGTGCACGTCCCGGAACCTCGACCCGGGCCGGGCGACGGTGAAGGCGGCGTCGGCGGCCTCAAGAACGGCCTCGTAGACCTGACGCTGGGCATCGGTGAACGTGCCGTCGACCGGGAGCGTCCGGGTGATGTCCGCGGTGTAGAGGCTGTTGACCTCCACCCCGGCGTCGATGAGGATCAGGTCGCCCTCGCGGACCGGGCCGTCGTTCCGGCTCCAGTGGAGCGTGCACGCGTGGTTCCCGGACGCGGCGATCGTGTCGTAGCCGATCCCGTTGCCCTCCTCGCGGGCGCGGCCCCCGAAGGCTCTCTCGACGACGCGCTCGCCCCGGGCGTGGACGACGGCCCGGGGGAGGGACCGGACGATGTCCGCGAAACCACGGGCCGTGACCTCGGTGGCGAGCCGCAACTGCCCGATCTCGTACTCGTCCTTGACCAGGCGCAGCTCCGAGAGGGTCCGCAGCAGCGCGGCGTCCGCCTCGGACGACGCCTCAGCGTCGATCGACGCCGAGGCGCGGGCCGCGTCGACCGTGGCGTCGACGGCCGGGTCGGCGCCACGGATCACACGGACCGGAATGCCGTGACCCTCGGGGCCGAGGCCCTTGACGACGGCGTCGGCGACCTCGTCCAGGTGACGGGCCGGCAGACCGGTCTCGGCGGAGATCTCGGCGAGACTCTGCCGGACGCCCACCCACAGCTCGCCGTAGCGGGCGTTCGCGTAGAACTCCTCCGAGTCCTGCTCGGCACGCGGCCGGAAGTACAGGACGGCCAGGTGGCCACCGCCCGTCTCCGGTTCGAGGACCAGGACGGCGTCGGGCTCCCTGTCGGTGCCGAGGCCCGTCAGATAGGCGAAGGCCGAGTTCGGCCGGAACGGGTGATCGGTGTCGTTGCTCCGGGGCTGGAGGGCCCCGGCGGGGACCACGAGACGTTCCCCGGGGAACGCACCTGACAGCGTGACCCGTCGCCTCGCGGCGTGGACGGCGGAGGGCAGCGCGTCGGGGAGCTCCGCCGGGCGGGGACCCCACCCGTCCGCGATGAAGGCCCGGAAGGCCGGTGATGTCGGCCGCTGCCGGTGATCGGTGTCCGGTTCGGTCGTGGTGCCCGGTGTGGTCGTCGTGTCCGGTGTGGTCGTGGTGCCCGGCTGGTCGGTGCCCTGCGCGGCGTTCATTCCTCCATCGTGTCATCCTGCGGGCCGGGACCGAAGGCGTGAACCGGACGGCGCCCCGCAGCGGGGGGACGGTAGCGTTCGATCGTGGTGACGAAGACGACGGGTGGGCCGATGGACGACGCGGGGACCGGCACGGGCACTGGCACCGGGCGCACTCTCGTCTGGGATCTCGGCGGGGTGGTCCTGCACTGGGAGCCGATCCAGCTGGTCCGGGAGGCGATCGGACGATCGCTCACCGATCTCGCCCTGTTCGGCGACTTCGCCCCCGGTGGTTTCTGGTCGGAATTCGACCGTGGGGTGATCGGGGTCGACGAGGTCGCCGTCCACATGGCCGCCGGTGCGGGGATCCCGGTGGAGGAGGCCCGGCAGGTGCTCGACGCCGTCCCGACGCACCTGTCGCTCCGCGAGGACACCGTGTCGCTGATCAAGCGGACGGGCGCGGCCGGGCACCGTTCCGTGTACCTGTCCAACATGCCGGGGGCCTACTCGGACCATCTCGACACCGTGCTCGCCCCGGTGTTCGACGAGGGAGTGTTCTCCTGCCGGCTCCACCTCGTCAAGCCCGATCCTGAGATCTTCGCGGTCGCGGTCCGGCTGCTCGATCTCGATCCGGCCCGGCTGCTCTTCCTGGACGACCGCGAGGACAACGTCGAAGCCGCGAGGGCCGCCGGGTGGCCGGCGATGCTGTTCCGCGACGCGGCGTCCTGCGCGGACGATCTCTCGGCCGCCGGATGGCTCTGACCCGGATCGCTCCCGGGCATCCCCCAAGGGGTGGGTTTGCGTTCCCCCCGGCGGCGATTCCCTTGACCTGTGCGCGGGTGGGGGCGCAACGTCGTGGGGTGAGCTCCACTCTCACCTGTCCGCGGTGCGGCAGCGACGTGCGTCCCCCGGGGCTCTGGTCCGATTCGTGGACTTGCTCCGTCCACGGGGGCGTCGCGCCGTTGCACCCCGCGGTGACGGGGTCCGACGACGCTCTGCGCCAGCTGGCCCTGCGGTCCCAGGTGCCGATCTGGCTGCCGTGGCCGCTGCCCGCGGACTGGCTGCTGTCCGGGGTGCGCGTCGCGGGGGACGAGCACACCGGGCCGGTGGCGACGGTGCTCGCCTGCTCCGGCCCCAACCCTCTGTTCGTCGACGCGCAGGACGGATGCGTCGCCGATCTGCTGCTCGTGGCCGAGCAACCCGGCGTCGGCCTGGCGGCCCACCTCGCCGGGCTCGCCGGCGTCGACCCGGGGGAGACCGTCGGCCAGGGCAGCCCGCACCTCAAGCTGACGGTCGGCGGTCACGACACCCCCCTCTGGGCCGTCGAGACGGACGACGTCGCCGCCTACGTCGGGGAGGCCGCGGGCGTGTGGTTCTGGGCGATCGCCTGGCCGCGGACCGCCCTCGGCGTCCTGCTCGACCAGTTCGAACTGCGCGACATCAGGCACCTCGCCCCCCTGCCGGAGTTGCCCCACGGAGCCCTCTCCCCGAGGATCGCGTGACGTGACCTCCCCGCGTGCCGGGTCCCGGGGGACCGGCCGGATCGACCTCCACACGCACTCGAACGCCTCCGACGGGACCGGGAGCCCCGCCGAGGTCGTCGCGGCCGCGGCCGCCGCCGGACTCGACGTGGTCGCGCTCACCGACCACGACACGACCGCTGGCTGGGACGAGGCCGCCGAGGCGGCCCGGCGCCACGGCGTCGTTCTCGTGCCGGGGGTGGAGATCTCCTGCCGGGCGGACGGCATCACCGTCCACCTGCTCGCCTACCTTCCCGACCCGGCGCATCCGGGCCTTCTGGCCGAGTTCGACCGGATCCGTGGCGACCGTCAGCGTCGGGCACGGCTCATGGTCGAGCGGATCTCCGCCGACTACGAGCTGACCTGGGACGACGTTGCTGCCCAGGTGGCAGGAGGTGCCACCGTCGGCCGCCCGCACCTCGCCGACGCCCTCGTCGCCCGAGGCCATGCCGTCGACCGTGACGAGGCCTTCCGCGGGATTCTCGCCTCCGGTTCGCCCTACTACGTCGGCCACTACTCCGCGGACGCGCGGGACGTCGTCCGGCTGGTGCGTGACGCCGGCGGCGTGCCGGTGATGGCCCACCCGTTCGCCTCCCGGCGCGGGCGGGTCATCGCCGACGACTGCGTCGCAGCCCTGGCCCGGGCAGGACTCGCCGGGCTCGAGGCCGACCATCGGGACCACCTGCCCCACCAGCGCGACCACGCGCGGGCGCTCGCCGCCGACCTCGGGCTCGTCGTCACGGGGTCGAGCGACTACCACGGTGGCGGGAAACCGAACGCGATCGGTGAGAACCTCACTGCCCCGGACGTGCTGGCCTCGATCGAGCGGGCCGCCACCGGGACGGGCGTGATCCGTCCCTGAACCCCGCGGATCTCCGCGCCTCGTGGCAGAGTCGTCCCGTGGGACGACGCACGCCGGGCGGGGATCAGGGGCTGCTGCCGGGCATGCCCACCCGGCTGTACCCGTGCACGCCGACCCGGCTGGGTACCTGGCTGGACTGTCCCCGGCGCTACCGGTTCGGCTACCTCGACCGGCCCGCCCCGCCGAAGGGCCCGCCGTGGGCCCACAACAGCATCGGTTCGGCCGTCCACTCGGCGCTCGCCGACTGGTGGGGCCTGCCCTTCGCCCAGCGCCTGCCCGCCCGGGGGATCGACCTGGTCCGCAAACGGTGGATCACCGATGGTTTCCCGGACGCCGAGGAGGCCCTCGCCGCCCGGGAACGCGCCGCGATCTGGGTCGAGGAGTACCTCCTGCGCGTCGATCCCGCCGACGAGCCGATCGGCGTCGAGCGGACCGTCGCGGCCCCCACGGCCAGGCTCGCCGTGTCCGGGCGCGTAGACCGCATCGACCTCCGCCCCGACGGGCGTCTGGCGATCGTCGACTACAAGACCGGTCGCCGTCCGCCCGGTCCGGACGACGTCCGTGGCAGTCTCGCGCTCGCCCTCTACGCGGTCGCGGCGTCCCGGACCCTGCGGCGCGAGTGTTCCCGGGTCGAGCTTCACCACGTGCCGACCGGCGAGGTCGTCGCGCACGACCACACGCCGTCCTCCCTCGCCCGGAAGATCGACGAGGCCGAGTCGATCGCGTACGACTGTTCCCGGGCCGACGCGGCGCACGCGTCCGGGCGGACCGGCGACGACGTCTTCCCTCCCCGGCCGTCGAGACTCTGCGGGTGGTGCGACTACCGCCGTCACTGCCCCGAGGGCCGGGCCGCGACTCCTGGGACACCTGTCTGATCCTCGGTCCCACCGGTCCGGTCGTCACCCGTCCGGGTGCCACCCGTCCGGGTGCCACCTGATCGGACCGGGGCGAGCCGGGTGACGTCTCGCGGGACCGGTTCAGTTCCCCGGCAGGGGGGACGACGTCCCTCGTGGTGGCCGGTGCGACCACCACCCATGGGGTACTGGCCAGGACGAGGGAGGACCGGTGAACTCTGGTCTCTTCCACGGTCGCCGGGCAGACCCTTCCGGACGTTCCCTGACCCCCAGGACGACGAGTATGCCCCGGCGGATCGACGCCCCCCTTCGCAAACCCGATGCCAATCTGAGGCGCAACGAGAACGTCGTGCGCCGCCCGACACTCGCGATCGACGTGGGAACGAGCGGGTCGAGCGCCGTGCTGGTCACGAGCGAACGGGACATCCTCGTGGAGGACCCCCACGCCGGAGGGTCCGTCTGGCCGACGTCGGTCGCCTACGACGGCACCTCTCCCCGGGTGGGAGCGGCGGCGGAGGGGTTCGGCAGGGTCCATCCCGACAAACACCTGGGAAGACTCAAGCAGTTCCTCGGGGAGCCGGGGAAACTCGTGCTCGGTGAGGGGTCGTTCACCGCCGCGGAACTTGCGGGCTGGCTGCTCGCGGAGATGCGCGAGCAGGCCGAGCGCGTGGGCGGGGTCGAGGCGACGCGGGCTGTGATCACTGTTCCGGCGTCGTACCGTGCGGGGGATCCTCGTCGCGATGCTCTGCTGGAGGCCGCCGCCAGGGCCGGGTTCACGACGGTCGAGCTCCTCTACGAGCCGCTGGCGACCGTGGAGGCCCCGATCATCGGCGGATCGTTCGCGATCGGCGACCTGGGCCTGGTGATCGATTTCGGTGCCGGGAGCACGACGGCGGCCCTCATCAGCGTCCTGAAGAACGGCACCGTGGAGCTCCTCGGACACGACGAACGGACCGAGTGCAGCGGTGCGGAGATCGATCGGCTCATCATGACCGAGTTGCTCGCCCGGGCCGGGCGCACGTGGAGCGACTACACCCGTCACAGTGACGACCCGGCGCAGCGGATGCGGACGGCCCGGAGCCGGCGGGCGCTGGAGGACCGCGCCCGTGCCATGAAGCACCAGCTGAGCGTCCACCCGAGCGCCATCGAGCTGATCGGCCCCGATGAGGTCCCCGTCGAACTGACGGCGGGGGAGCTGACGAAGATCATCGCACCGTCGCTCCTCAAGTCCGTCGACTCCTTCCGCGCCATGCTCAACACCCGCGGGGTCCGGATGACCGAACTGGCGGCGGTCGTACTGTCCGGAGGGGGAAGCAGGCTCCCCATCACCGAGGACGTCGTGACGGACACGTTCCACCGTCCGGTGCGTCACACGGTCGACCAGCAGCGGGCCGCGGCCGAAGGCGCGGCCAGGTTCGCCCGGTCCATCGAACGCCGTCACGTGCGGGCGCGGGTCGCGACCGACAAGGAGACACCCCTGCGGTGGGACCTCCCCGGCGGGCACGCCACGGATCTTGAGTGGCAGCTGGAACCCGGGGCCCGATTCGGGGCCAGCGACGCGCTCGCCGTCGCCCGTCTGGATGACGGTTCGCTGTGGGAGCTGCGCCCGGGACGGACCGGGACCCTGGTGCGGACCCATGCCGCGACAGGAGCGAACATCAACTCCGGGGACTGGCTCGTCACCGTCGAGCTGGACATCCGGCCCTTCCGCTGACCGGGCTGCCACAGGGCCGGCCGGACGGTTCAGGGGGTGACGGCGGCGGCCCGGAGGGCCCGCAGAGCGGTGGTCGTCGCGGCGTCCGGGAGACCGGCTGGCCCGGGCGGGTCGTCGATCGCGTAGAGGCGCCGGGCCCAGGGAGGCAGGGCGGCGTAGGCCAGACCCGCGACGGGAGCCCAGGCGGGGAGCCCCGCGCGGCGTCCCGGGAACCGTGTCGGGGGATCGGCGGAGCCGGGGTCCACGACGAGCTCGACCGCCTGTCGCGCGCACGGCGATCTGGAGAGCAGCGGCCGGATCACCCGGTAGTAGTCGTGCAGCCCGGCACGGTCGTGCGGGACCTCGTCGGGCTCGAGGCCGACGAGCATCGCCGAGCGCACCTGCTCGGCGACGTAGGCGTCCTGCTCGGCCCCGCTCAGACCGGCCCCGCCCCGGGTGACGATCTCCAGAACGGACGCGACGAGGCAACAGTGCATCCACGCGAGGAGCTGGGGATCGTCTGCCTGGTACGTGACGCCGTCCCCGGTGCGGCCGGTGATCCTCGCGTGGACCGCCCGCACCCGGGACCCGTGGAGCATCGCCGCTGTGGCGGCGCCGTAGGTGGTGACGCCCAGGTACTCCGTCAGCCGCTCCAGCCGGGCCCAGGGGTCGTTCCCGTAGCTCGAGTGCTGGTCGAGCGCGTCGGCGACCACGGGATGCAGGGCCTGCAGGAGCAGGGCCCGCAACGAGGCCAGCCCGATCAGGGGATCCGCGTGGAGCCGCCACGACAGGCTGTCCGGGGCGAACAGGCTCTCGCCCGGGTCCTGGTGGGGGCCCCGGCGCCGTGGTGACGACTCTGCGTTCGTGGAGTCGTTCATCGACCCTAGAGTGCCCCTTCCCCCGCCAGATCGCAGCCGGAAACGGGCTCAGCTACCGGCGGGCACCTCCGACGCAGCCTCGGGCGCTGGCGTCGCGGACGTCGCGGCCTGCGGCGTCCGGGGCCCGCGGCGACGGCGCCGACGTCGCGA
>JAUPKQ010000106.1 GCA_030837345.1 Actinomycetota bacterium
CTTCCGATCTGTCGAGGTCGCGGTCGGCGCGCGTCCCGCCCGAACCGCCCGCCAACGCGGCCCGCCGCCAGGCGTCCGCGAGCCCGGTCGCCTGCCAGAGACGCCACAGCGCCGTCTCCGCGGTGGCGCCGGGCTCGGCGACGGCTCGCCTTCCCTCGTCGAGCACCGCGGCGACCCGCGTCGCGCCCCGGGACACGAACTGGTCGAGCAGGACGAGCGTGCCCGGCTCCGTGAGCGCCGCCACCAGCAGTTCGTCGCTGCCGCGCGCGCCGCCGTCCGCGAGCTCGATCCCCCGGAGCGCCTGGCGCAGGCGGCGCAGGCCGACCGCGTCGACGCCACCGAGGGGACCGGTGAGCAGGTCGACGGCCACCTCGGGGGTGAGCCCGGCCGGGTCGAGCGCCACGCGCAGCGCCAGCCGGACCGGGACGACGGCGGGTTCGTCGCGGACGGGAACCTCCGCGGGCGGCAACGCGACCGGGACCCCGGCGGCGACGAGGGCACGGCGCAGCGGATCGGTCCCGTGCGCCGACCGGACGACGACGGCCATCGCCGACCACGGCAGCCCCTGGGTGAGATGCAACCACCGCAGCCGGCCCGCGACGAAGGTCGCCTCGGCCGAGGCCGACCCCAGCAGGTGGACCTCCACCGTGCCCGCGCCGGGAGCACCCCCGGCGTCCCCCTCGTCCCGCGCGGCCCCCTCGGCCCCCACGTCCCCGGGGGGCGCGTCCGGGGAGTCTTCCGGGGGAGTCCCCCGCGCCTGGCCCGCCCGTCGCTGGGCGACGGCTCCCGCGCTCCCGATGCGCTCCGCCACACGGACGGTCACGGCCCGCAGGCGCCCGGCCTGGCGGTGGACCGTCGGCAGGACGAGGACGTCGGCGGGCGCGCCGTCCGCCTTCGGCCACCGCTCCGGCGCCTCGGCGAGCAGACGGGGCCGGGCACCCCGGAAAGTCTGGGTCGCGGAGTCGGGATCGCCCGCGAGCAGGAGGTCCCGGCCTCCCCCGACCAGCTGGTCGAGGAGCCGGTGCGTGGCCGCCGTCGTCTCCTGGGCGTCGTCCACCGCCACGAGACGCCACCGGCCGTGCTCGGCGGCGAGGAGTTCCGGGTCGGTCGCGAGGAGCCCGGCGGCCGCGTCGACGATCCCGGCGGGGTCGTGGGCGCCGGGAGTGGAGAGCGCGGTGACGTCCTGGTACTCGGCGAAGACGTCGGCGGCGGCCACCCAGTCCGGCCGGTCGTGCAGCTCACCGAGCCGGGCGAGACGGTCGGGGTCCAGGCCCCGTTCGACGGCGCGCATCATCAGGTCACGCAGTTCGTCGCGGAACCCCCGCAGACGGCGGACCTCCGGGCCCGTCGACGGCGGCCACGGTGGGGCGGGGACGAGCCCCGCCTCGTGGCCGGCGAGCAACTCGGCCAGCACGAGGTCCTGCTCCGGACCGGAGATCAGCCGGGGCGGTGGATCGCCGTCCATCACCCGTGCCCGCCGCAGCAACCCGAAGGCGTACGAGTGCGGGGTACGGGCCAGCGGCTCGCGAACGGTCCGGGAAAGGCGCGCGCAGATCCTGTCGCGGAGCTCCGCGGCGGCGGTGCGGGAGGCCGCCAGGACCAGGACGCCGTCCGGAGGGACGCCGTCCCGCCGGACGCGCTCGGCGACGGCCTCGACGACGGCGGTGGTCTTGCCCGAGCCCGGGGCCCCGAGCAGGACGACGGGCCCGCTCCCGCTACGCCGTGCGGCCAGGGCCCTCTGCACGGGGTCGAGCGTGGCCGGCCGGACGGCGGGCCGCTGCCGCGGCGCCACGAGCCGGACCCCTGGTTCGGCGGGGGCGCTGACGGGCATACCGGCATCCCACCACAGTCGTCCGGCACCCGTCCGTCCGACGGACTCTCCGCCCGGTCACCCGTCCGCCGTCCCCGAGGTGGCGGGACCCGCCCACCGGGCGAGGGAGAGATCGACCCGGCGGGTTCCCGGCCGCAGAGGTGTCCCTTCGGCGAGATACCGGCGCAGGGCCTCGTCCTCGTGGCCGGGAGGTGGTGACCCGTCGGCCTTGACCACCCGCCACCAGGCGACGGCACCTCCCCAGGTGGCCATCACCGCCCCCACCTGCCGGGGTCCGCCGCGTCCGAGGAACTCCGCGACGTCCCCGTAGGTCACCACCTGGCCCGGGGGCACACGATCGAGGACGTCGAGGACGTCGGCGGCGAAGTCGGGTATGGCGTGAGGATCGGACACATCCCCAGCATCCCGCACACCCGTGGACAGGCCGGTCACGGTGTCTCCACCAGGGGCCGGAGGGGGGCTTCCCCCACCCCGTTCAGGGGCGCCGCCCGTATCCTCAAGGACACCCCCCAGTGCTTACGGTGGGGCCCGTGAGCCCACCCCTCCCGTCCGCTCCCGCCCTCACGCTGTCGCCGTCCAGAATCCCGATGCTCGTGCGGACCTGGCTGTGGGGATGGGCCGCCGTCGTCCAGCTCGTGCTCGACCTCCTCCTCGCCATTCCCTATCTCGTCCTTCTCCTGATGATGATCATCGGGTTGATGAGCCTTCCGGCCGCGGGCGCGGGAATCGTGATCCTCGTGCCCAGCCTGGTCGCCGCCGCCTTCGTCGGCATGGTCGAACGGGCGCGCGTCGAGGCGTTCGTCGGGGTCCACATCCCGCCGGGGAACCGCCCTGACCCGGCGGCCCCTCTGTGGCGACGTCTCCTGCTGGATCCCCGGCCCTGGCGGGCCACCGCCCATCTCACCCTGATGGCCTTCTGGGGGCTCATCGTCGGCACGGTGATGACGGTGCTGACGAGCCTGTCGCTCGCCCTCTCGGCGCTTCCCTTCTACCACACGGCGATGCCCGGCTCGAAGATCGCCCTTCCCTTCGACCGCTCCTTCACGGCCTCCCTCCCCCTGACCTTCCTCGGGATCGGCGGGCTGCTCGTGCTGCCGCTGGTCGCCCGGGGTCTCGTCGGGGTCGACCTCGCCCTCGCCCGCTGGTTCCTCGGCCCGCGCGACGACCAGCGGCGCGTCGCGGAGCTGACCGAACGGGTCGAAACCCTCCGGCAGACCCGTGAGATGACCGTCGACTCGGTCGAGCTGGAGCGCCGCCGGATCGAACGCGACCTCCACGACGGGCCCCAGCAGCGACTCGTCGCCCTGGCGATGGATCTCGGCATGGCCCAGCAGAAACTGGACGACGACCCCGAATCCGCACGCCAGCTCCTCGCCAAGGCGCACACGGCGGCCAAGGAGGCGATCGTCGAGATGCGGCAGGTCGCCCGCGGGATCCACCCGCCGGTCCTCACCGACCGGGGCCTGGACGCGGCCCTCTCCGCCCTGGCCGCCCGGTCGCCGGTCCCCGTGACGGTGCGCGTGGAACTCGCCACCCGGCCGTCCCCCACCATCGAGTCGATCGCCTACTTCTGCGTCTCGGAGGCGCTGACGAACGTCGCCAAGCACGCCGAGGCCCGTTCCGTCACCGTGGACGTCAGCCGGGGCGCCGAGGGGATCCGGGTCCGCGTCGCGGACAACGGGCGCGGGGGCGTCGACCCCGCCCGCGGCACCGGGCTGTCAGGGTTGCGTCAGCGTCTGGCCGCCGTCGATGGAACCCTGACCATCGACAGCCCGCCCGGCGCGGGAACCCGACTGCAGATCACCCTGCCCGACCGTGCGGCGTCAGACCCCCGCGCCTCGGGCACGGTGCCCGTCACGACCCCGAGGAGCCAGACGTGAACGCCTCACCCCGTCCCGCCACCACACCGGCCGGCGCCCAGCGCCCCCTGCGGGTGGTGCTCGCCGAGGACTCCGTCCTCCTCCGGGAGGGGCTGATCCGGCTGCTCGTCGACTCCGGGTTCGACGTCGTCGACGCCTGCGGTGACGCCGAGAGCTTCCTCCGCTCGGTGGGTGTCCACCGCCCGGACCTGGTGATCGTCGACGTCCGGATGCCCCCGACGTTCACCGACGAGGGCGTGCGCGCGGCCCTGGTGATCCGTTCGGAACACCCGGACATCGCCGTCCTCGTGCTCAGCCAGTACGTGGAGGAGAACTACGCGACGGAGCTGGTCGCCGGCCGCTCCCACGGGGTCGGCTACCTCCTGAAGGACCGCGTCGCGGATGTCGCCGACTTCATCGACGCGCTGAAGCGCGTCGCGGCCGGCGGCACGGCGCTCGACCCGGAGGTCGTCTCGCAACTGCTCTCCCGGGCGCGGCGCCGCGACCCCCTGGAGCGTCTGACGCCCCGCGAGACCGAGGTCCTCCAGCTGATGGCCGAGGGCCGGTCGAACACGGCGATCGCCGCCGCCCTCGTCGTCACGGAAGGCGCCGTCGAGAAACACGTCTCCAGCATCTTCAGCAAGCTCGACCTCCCCCCGACCGAAACCGATCACCGACGGGTCCTGGCGGTCCTCCGCTGGATGGACCGGCACGAGGAGCCCTGACATGGCCAACACCTCCCCCGAACCGGGGGTGCCCGCGTACGGAACCCAGGAGCTCGCCTTCCAGCCACCTGGCTTCCAGCCGCCCGCGCCGACGGCGAGAGGCGGCGGCATCGTGCTCCTTCGCACGTTCGGAGTGCTGCTGGCCGTCGGGATCCTCCTCGCGGGGACCGCGAGCGTGGTGATCCACCTCCTGCGGCAGTCACGGACGACGACAACAACCGTCCCGGGGCAGGTCACCCGGCTCGTAGCGGACACGGGCACCGGGGACATCCGGATCAAGGCCGGTGAACCCGGGGCTCCCACCACCGTCACCCGGAAGATCCAGTGGGTGTTCTCCGAACCTTCGGTGACCGTCCAGGAGCGGTCCGGGGTACTCACCCTCGGCGCGTCATGCCCTCGTAACGGGTTCAGCTCGTGCAACACCGACTTCACCGTCACCGTCCCCGCCGGGACGGCGCTCGACGTCACGACGGGGACGGGCGAGGTCAGCACCTCGGGCATCAGCGGTGCCGTGTCCGTGACGACGGGCGTCGGGGACATCTCCCTCGCCGAGTCGTCCTCGACGAATGTGTTGGTCAAGACCGGTACGGGAGAGGTGACCCTGTCGGGTGACCGGCCCCCGTCCGCGCCCGCCCCGGGATCGGCGGAGCCGGCCGGAGGCACCGTCTCGGTGGAGACGGGTCCCGGCGACGTCGTCCTGACCGACGTCGCCGCGTCGAACGTCAAGGTGAGGACCGGCGGGGGCCAGGTGACCGTCAGCGGCGGCACGCCGGGCGGACGGGTCGAGGCGCGGAGCGGGGTCGGCGACGTCAAGATCGAGCTCCGGGAGACACCGGCCGGTGTCACCGTCCACACCGGTGCGGGCGAGATCGACGTCATCGTCCCGACCGGCACCTCCTACGCCGTCGACACCCACAGCGGCACCGGTGAGACCGCGGTCGACGTCCGGCAGGACGACGCGGCTCCTCGCAAGATCATCCTGGATTCCGGAGTGGGTGACATCACCGTCAGGGCGAGAGCGGCGACCGGCTGACACCGTCTCCGGTACCTGACGATGACGAGTCGAGGATCGGGTAGCAGATCCGACAGGCAGACCAGGGAGAATCAGTGAGCCTTTCCGCGTAACGGTTGATGGCGTTGCGTGATCGAGGTTCGTGATCATCTGATTCAGGGTCCGGGGCGAAGCGATGATCAAAGGGCCGTGCCCCTTGATCACTCCCCGGAGCCGCGCCCCTCATGCTGATACCGGGTGAACAACCCGTCGTCCCGGCCTTGAGGAATCACTGTGTGCAGTTGCTGTCGTTTTCGCGACGGTGATTGCACACAATGATTCCCCCTGGTCTGCGTAGCGGGTCAGGTGCCCGATCCACGACTTTCGATCATCCGATACCGCAGCCTGCGCACGGACAACCATCACCATCCCGCTCGGCGACCAGATACACCTCGGCGACCAGACACAACGGGTCCGGACCGTCACGGACGGAGACTTGGCGCGCCGCGATCACCAACGCCAGACTGATCTACGGGATCGAACGCCCCACGTGGACAACGGCGTCGGCGGCCGGCCCAGGCCCATGTGTCACGCCTCGTGGCGTCCCACAGAACCCGGCTACCGAGGCCGGGCGCCGGGCTCAGGAGCCGGGCTCGGGGGCCGGGATGATGCGCGCGCTCACCGCTCCATCTCAGGTCAACACCCTTGACCGCAGGCCAGCGCGTCGCTCCCGCTCCTTAAGAGCGACGATCCGGCTCCTTCGGGGAGGGATCCGTGGAGGATCACACCTGGGGGACGGCCGAGGGTCAGAGACATCCGGACTTCATCGAAGCGGTGGTTGCGGACTTCGACGACGTTGGGCCGGCGTCCCCAGATGGTGAACCCAAGCCGTTCGTAGAGGGCGATGGCCAGGCCGAGTCCTCGACCTCGCGCGTGGGGGTGGGCGACCACTTTCTGGATCTCGGCGTTATGGGCGAACACGGTCTCGTGGTGGCGTCGCCACAGACCGAGGGCCTCGATCCGGGCGACGGCCAGGGCCGCATCTACGTCGTGAACGTCGGTGAGGACGGTCTCCAGCCAGGTGCTCGTCTCGCGCAGGGTGGGTGTGGGGTCAGGTATCCGATCGCGCCGCCGGCTGCGGCGACGTCGGCGGCGGTGTCGTCGGCGGCGGTGTCGTCCGGAGCAGACGCCGTCAGCACGGCGAGCGCCCGGGCGGACCTCGCTCCGGACACCCCGCAGGAGGTTTCGTCGTCGACGAGGGCGGTGACGGGGGGTCGTCCCGGGCCGGGGCGGAACACGATCTCCCGCCACACGGTCCGGAGGGCGTCGAAGACGACGAGCCGTCCCAGGAGCGGTTCCCCAAGGCCGCAGACGAGTTTGACCGCCTCGGTGGCCATCATCGAGCCGATCGCCGCGCACAGGACGCCGAGCACACCTCCTTCCGCACACGACGGAACCGATCCGGGAGGAGGCGGGGCAGGGAACAGATCACGGTAGGTCGGGCCGTGGCCTGCCCAGAAGACGCTCACCTGTCCGTCGAACCGGAAGAGGGAGCCCCACACCTCGGGCAGCCCCAGCATCTCGCAGGCGTCGCTGACGAGATACCGGGTGGGGAAGTTGTCCGTGCCGTCGAGCACGAGGTCGTAGTCGCGGAGGATCCCGGTCGCGTTCGTGGAGTCCAGGCGGACGGCGTGGCGGCGCACGGTGACGAGGGGATTGATCTCCGCGATCCGGTCCGCCGCGCTGTCCACCTTGAGGCGTCCGACGTCCGCCTCGCCGTGGATCACCTGGCGGTGCAGGTTGGAGACGTCGACGACGTCGTCGTCGACGATCCCGAGGGTTCCCACCCCGGCCGCCGCGAGGTAGAGCAAGGCGGGACTGCCGAGGCCACCGGCTCCGACGACGAGAACCCGGGCGTTCGCCAGGCGTCGCTGTCCGTCGGGGCCGACCCCTGGGAGGACCAGGTGACGGCCGTACCGGGCGAGGGCCTCGGGGGACAACGGGGGGCCCGGAGGGACCAGCGGCTCCATACCGGTCAGGTTACGTGCGGGCCAGGTCGCGTGCGGGCCAGGTCGCGTGCGGGCCAGGTCGCGTGCCGTCGTCCGGCAGGTCCCCGTCTCACGAGGTGGCGGGGAACGGCCAGGGGTTGGGGAGACAACCGCGCAGTCCCTTGGTCTGCTGGAACATCACCGGAGCGGTGTGTCCGGGGTCGCAGTAGGCGTGGCCGTGCCCGAGGACGTGCCCGACCTCGTGGTTGATGACGTAGTGCCGGTAGCCGGTGCGGTCTCCCTGGTAGTCCGGGATCCCGTTCAGGTAGCGGAACATCGTGATGACGGCTTTGCCCGGCCCCCCGCAGGACAGGGTGCCGCCGGTGCGGACGGGCAGGCACACCGAGGCCGACGTCTTCGGGCTGGCCAGGATCACCCGGAAGTCGGGGTCACCGTCCGTCCGGGCGAAGCTCAGTTTGCCGCCGCGCCCCCAGCTGCGCTGGTCGTTCAGGGTGGCCATGACGAAGTTCGCGAAGGCGGGTCCGTCGGCGCCGATCCCCTCCTCGATCTCGATGCGCACGGTCATCCGGGGAGCTGACGGCCTGGGAGCGGGCACGGACCCGGGGACGACGAGGAGCCGTCCCGTCCCGGCGGGGACGATCGTCCGGGTGATGACCCCGGCGTCACGGTCGTCCTGGGGGACGGCGTCCGACGGCGTCGCCGCTGCCGTCAGAGGCGCCGGCGGGGACGACACCGACGCTGACGGCGCAGATGGGGACAGCACCGACGCTGACGGCACAGATGGGGACGGCACCGACGACGGTGACGGGGACAGCGTCCGCTGCTCGTCGGACGCCCCGGAGCGGGGAGTGACGACGCTCCAGGGAGATCCCGTCGCCACGGACCCCGGCGGCGGGGAGGCCGCTTCCCCGGTCGCTCCACCACCGGATCTGATCACCGCGGCCCCGGCGACGAGCACCGCGCCCAGGACGGCGAGCACCCCGAGCGACACGGCCCACCCCGGAGTTCCCCCCACCCGGACCGGACCGGATCCGGTCGGCGCCGACGTCCCGGCCGACGCCGGGACCTCCGGGGCGGCGTCCCGGGGCCTGAAGCGATGAGCACCTTGAGTACGAGGAGAGGGCGACACTCCGGCAGACTCCCCACCAATCGGTCAACATACAAGAACCGGTAACGGCGTGTCGATTCTGCGACACGTTGAGCAACACATTCAGGTCGTTCCGTAAACCTGTGAGTACCCTGACGGAACGACCGCCGTCCCAGGGAGCCGCGTGACCACGCCCGCCACCCGAGCCCGGAGCACGCGCCTGCCCCGCAGCGCGCGGCGACAGCAACTGCTGGGCGCCGCCCGCGAGGTATTCGTAGCCCAGGGATACCACGCCACCGCGATGGATGACATCGCCGAACGCGCCGGTGTCAGCAAACCGGTCCTCTACCAGCACTTCCTGAGCAAACGTGACCTGTATCTCGCTCTGGTGCAGCAGCACAGCAACGAGCTGCTGTCGTCGGTCCAGACGGCGCTCCAGTCCACCCCGGACAACAAGCTGCGGGTCGCGGCGACCATGGCGGCCTACTTCGCCTTCATCGACACCAAGAGCGAGGCGTTCCGGCTCGTCTTCGAGTCCGATCTGCGGAACGATCCCGAGGTCCGCGATCTCGTCGACACCGTCTCCGCCGGATGCGCCGCGGCGATCGCCTCAGTGATCAGCGAGGACACCGGGATCCCCGAGGAGGAGGCCGAGCTCCTCGGCGTCGCGCTCGCCGGTATGGCCCACATCACGGCGCGGTACTGGCTCGACACCGGCCGCAGGGTGCCGCGGGAGACCGCCGACGCCCTGGTGGCGCAACTCGCCTGGCGGGGCGTCCGGGGCTTCCCCAAGGCCGAGGCCCCGGACCCCGCCACCGTTCGCCACGGGCGCAACGCGACGGCAGGTGCTCGCCCGGACGAAGAGGATCTGCTGGGTTAGCCTGCTCGGACGAGCGGTGACGTGGCGTCGGGATACCGCCGATCCGCCATCACGGACCACGGGAACGAGCCGAGGAGGCGCTGCGTGGAGGTCAAGATTGGGGTTCGGGACATCGCCGGACAGGTCGTGCTGGAGTCCGAGTCATCACCGGACGACGTCGCGAAGGACGTCCGCGAAGCCGTCACGAGCGGCTCGGTCCTCGAACTGACGGACGAGAAGGGCCGGCTGATCATGGTGCCGGGTTCACTGATCGGTTACGTGGAGATCGGCCCGCAGATCGAGCGCCGGGTCGGATTCGGAACGGTCTGAACCCTTCACTGTCCGGTGCGTGGACCGTCCGGGCCCGCCCCGGCGTCCCCTGAGGCGTCCCGCGGGACGCGACCTCAGGTCGCGGGGGGTCTCAGGCCATGAGTCCCAGGCGGTCCATGCGCCGGGTGTGCTCCTCGGTGAGACGCCCGAACATCCTCATCAGCTCGGCCAGGTCGGCCCCCGGCCTGTCCACGGAGCCGACCAGCAGGGACGCGAGAGAGTCGCGATCGGCCGCAACCCGCTGGGCCTGGCTCAGGGCCTCACCGACGAGCCGTCGTCCCCGCAGGGCGAGCCGCCCGGCCACCCGCGGATCCGCCTCGATCGCCGCTCTGACCTCCCGGACGACGAAGTCGGCCCGTCCGTCGTCCGCGAGCACCTCACGGACGAGTTCCTGGGTCTCGGGATCGACGTAGGCGCTGATCTCCCGGTAGAAGTCGGACGAGATGCCGTCACCGACGTAGGCCTTCACCAGGCCCTCCAGCCACGTCGACGGAGCGGTCCGTTCGTGGAAGGCGTCGATCGCCGTCACGAAAGGCTCCATGGCGGTCTGCGGTTCGACGCCCAATTCGGTGAGTCTGCGTCCCAAACGCTCGAAGTGGCGGAAACGGACCACCGCCAGACCGGCCATCTCGGCCTTCGCCGACAGAGTCGGAGCGAGATCCGCATCCGCCCCCAAGCGGGAGAAAGCGGTCAGTTCGCCGTAGGCCAGCACCCCGAGCAAGTCGACGACCTCGCCCCTGAACTCATCGCCGGCGGCGTCCGCGGGCGATGAGGCGCCCGCCGAACCGGTCACGTCACTCATGTTCGAAGGGTATCGACTGACACCCCAGGTAGGATCGCGATGACAAGGGATGACCGGTCGGGTGGCCGATCGGCTCCGACCGCCGTGAGCGGCCCCCGCAACGGCGCTCCTTGGCGCCGGCGGTACGAGGCCCCGCGCCCGAGCAGAAGGCAGTTCGTGCCCGATACCGACATCATGCCCTCGACCTCCCCGACGATCCCCCATGACCAACCCGACGCCGTCCACGCCGACGACGTCCAGCCCGACGACCTCGCCCCCGTCGAGGAGGTGCGGACGTTCGCCGATCTCGGGGTGCGCGACGCGATCGTCACCGCGCTGACCTCGGTGGGCATCACCCACCCCTTCCCCATCCAGGCGATGACCCTCCCCGTCGCCCTCTCCGGCCACGACATCATCGGCCAGGCCAAGACCGGCACCGGCAAGACCCTGGGGTTCGGCGTCCCGCTCCTGCAGCGTGTCACCGGCCCCGCCGACCCGGGTTTCGACTCCGCCGAGGCTCCCGGCAAACCGCAGGCGCTCGTCGTCGTCCCCACCCGTGAGCTCGCCGTCCAGGTGGCCGGTGATCTCGGTGCCGCCGCGAAGCACCTGAGTGCCCGGGTCCTCACCGTGTACGGCGGGCGCGCCTACGAGCCGCAGATCGCGGCGCTCAAACGTGGGGTTGAGATCGTCGTCGGCACCCCCGGACGCTTGATCGACCTCGCCGCGCAGGGGCACCTGTCGCTGGCCCACGCCCGGATGGTCGTCCTCGACGAGGCCGACGAGATGCTCGACCTCGGCTTTCTTCCGGACGTCGAGCGCCTGCTCGGCATGACCCCAGCCGGTCGCCAGACCATGCTGTTCTCGGCCACCATGCCCGGCGCGGTCGTCGCGCTCGCCCGCCGGTACATGACCCAGCCGACCCACATCCGCGCCGCCGACCCCGAGGACACGGGGGCGACCGTCAAGGCCGTCAAGCAGTTCGCGTACCGCGCTCACGCGATGGACAAGACCGAGATGATCGCCCGCATCCTCCAGTCCTCCGGCCGGGGACTCACCATGATCTTCGCGCGGACCAAGCGGACGGTCGCCAAGGTCGCCGACGAGCTCGGCGAGCGCGGATTCGCCGTCGCCGCCATCCACGGGGACCTCGGCCAGGGCGCCCGGGAACAGGCTCTGCGGGCCTTCCGCAACGGCAAGGTCGACGTCCTGGTCGCCACGGACGTCGCGGCCCGGGGCATCGACGTCGACGACGTCACCCACGTGATCAACTATCAGTGCCCCGAGGACGAGAAGACCTACCTGCACCGCATCGGGCGCACCGCACGGGCCGGGAACAAGGGCACCGCGATCACCTTCGTCGACTGGGACGAACTGTCGCGGTGGAACCTCATCAGCACGATCCTCGACCTGGGGATGCCCGACCCGCCGGAGACCTACTCCTCCTCCCCCCACCTGTTCACCGACCTGGAGATCCCGGACAACACCAGGGGCCGTCTCCCGCGTTCCTCCCGGACGAGGGAGGGCCTGGACGCCGAGCGGCTGGAGGACCTCGGGGAGACCGGCTCCGGACGGCGCGGCACGAGCCGTCGCGGCGCGTCCTCCGCCCGCGGCGGTTCCCACGCCCGGGGCGGACACGACCGCGACCGCGAGGACGACCGGGGCGACACAGCCTCGGCGCCGGACGCCGAGAGCCGTCCGCGCCGGACGCGCCAGCGCCGCCGGACCCGTGGGGGCAAACCGATCGAGACCACCGGTGCGACGGACCAGGGCGACCTCCCCCCGGCGCCGGACGCCCCGGTGCCGGCGGACGCCCCGGTGCCGGCGGACGTCCCGGTGCCGGCGGACGCCCTCGCCCTCGGTGC
>JAUPKQ010000107.1 GCA_030837345.1 Actinomycetota bacterium
GGGGTGTAGGACGGCGGACCGGACGGCGGACCCGGCGACGGCGGCGGGGCCAGCGACGGCGGGGCCAGCGACGGCGGAGGTCCGTCCGTCACGGGCAGCGGCCCCGGCTCGGCGGGGGCGGACTGGAAGTGCGTCTTCATCCGAAAGCTCCCAGGGCGAGTCCGACGGGGACGGCGGCGAGAGGCCGGACGAAGTCCAGCTGGGCCGGGTCCAGGCCGGTGCGACCGATGCGGAGGTTGGCCATGGGATCCCCGGCGAGGACCGGGAGACGGGTCTCGGCGGCGAGACGGTCCCGCAGCCCCTCCAGCCGGGACCCTCCGCCGGACAGGAGGATGCGCTGGAGGCGCACCCCGGGGTTGGACGCCGCGAAGTAGTCGAGGGAGCCGCTGACCTCGTCGACGAAGTCCTGCGTCTGCCCGGTGACGGCCACGAGAAGCTGGTCGAGGTCCTTCGCGCTGCCGACGCCGCCCGACTGGGCGATCTGCTGTTTCAGCGCCTCGGCCCGCGTGGGCGGGACGTCCAGCCACTCCGCGAGGGCGTCCGTGACGTCCTGGCCTCCCATGAGGAGGATCCGCACGAAGATCGGTACGCCACCGCGGTGCACGACGATGTTGGTGATCCGGGCCCCGATGTCGATCAGCGCCTCGGTGTCGACATCCGGACCGGTTTGCTTGCCCAGGGCACGGAGCACCGCGAACGACGTCAGGTCGACCGCCTGGACGCTCATCCCCGCCTGTTCGACGCAGGTGACGTTCGCCAGCACCGTCTCGCGGGACGCCGCGACGAGCAGCCCGCGCAGGATCGGGGCGCCCTCCTCGTCGGTCGCCTCCTCCAGGGGGAAGAAGTCCAGCACCGACTGGCCGACGTCCATCGGGAGGATGTCCGCCACGAGGAACGGCAGGCTGCGCCGGAGCTCGGCGGGGTCCATCGCGGGCAGGTCGACCTTGCGGACGATCACCTGCTGGTTCGCCACCCCCAGGACGACGCGCTTGTGTGACAGCCCGGTCGCCGACCACAGCTGGCGCAGGCTCGCCGCGACGGGAACGGGATCGACGACCTGCCCGTCGCGGACCGCGCCGTCGGGGAGGACAACCTGGCCGAACCGCTCCAACGTGATCCCGCCACGGCCGAACGAGAGCTCGACGGCACGCACCACGGAGGTGCCGACGTCGAGCCCGATGGCCGTACGTCCCGCCATCTGGCGCTCCCTTCGCGGCGGGCCGCCGGACCCGTTCCCGGCCACCGGCGTCACCGCCCGATCCTTCGGAGCCACCACGGCCCCGTTCACCTGATCGGGCGCTCCGGGGGGCGGCTTGAGTTCCGGACGGTGTCTGCCCGGCGTGGCGGGACCGGAGCGGGATCAGAGCCCGACGGAGCGGAGGTACCAGTCGGCGACGGGTTCCCCCGCGACCAGCCCGATCCAGGCCCCGGTGAGCAGGTAGGGCCCGTAGGGGATGCTGCTGCCGAGCTTGCGGCGTCCGATCGCGATGAACGCCAGCCCGGCGATCCCGCCGACGACGAACCCGGCGAGCAGCCCGACGGCCACGTGGGGCCAGCCGACATAGCCGGTGAACAGGCCCAGAACCCCCGACAACCGGACGTCGCCGTACCCCATCCCGTTCGGGTAGATGGCGTGCAGGAGCCGGTAGAGACCCCACCAGATCGCCGCCCCGGCGAGCATGCGGACGGCGGCGGCGCGGTCCGCGCCGATCGCCGCGGCCCCGCCGAGCAGCACCAGGGCCACCGGGTAGGAGGGCGCGACGATGGCGAAAGGCAGGCGGAGGGTGTCGATGTCGATCACCGCCAGGGCGATCGACACCGCGGCGAGGTAGAGCAGGGCCGGCAGGAGCCGGGTCGGGCCGTTCCAGAAGGCGACGGCCCCGAAGGCGACCGCCGTGGCGACCTCGACGAACAGGTCGCGGCGCGGCAGGGGGGCGCCGCAGCAGCGGGCCCTCCCGCGCAGGCGCCACCGGCCCAGCAGGGGGACGGCGTCCCGGGGGGCGACCGCGGCCTTGCACGAGGAGCAGCGCGCCACCGGGCGGAGAACCGGCTCGCCCGCCGGGACGCGCTCGACGACGACCGTCAGGAAGGACCCGACGGCCAGTCCGAGAACCGTACAGAGCGTCACCAGCACAGCTGTGACCGTATCGCTCGGGACCGTCCGCCGGGGGACGGCCCACGCGTGAGGGGCGGGGGAAGGCCGGTCGGCCTTCCCCCGCCCGTCGATCCGCTACGGGATCGCGAGGGTCCCGCTCAGCGCGGGAGGAATCATCAGGTACAGGTGAGGGTGGGAGCGGTGGTCCCGCTGCTCAGGCCACCCTGCGAGGAGTACCACCAGTCCTTCTTGTCACCACTCTTGTTGTACAGGTGGATGGACCACCCCGTGGCGTTCGGGCAGGTCGTGCCCGCGCCCGCGACATAGTTCAGGACGGTCCCGGCGCCGGGTGCCGCCGTGCCGTCGGAGATCTTCACCGTGAGGACGTTCGTCGCGCCGTCCTGGAACGTCAGGGTGTGCGTCGCGGCGTCGACGGCGGCGGTCAGCTGCTTGTCGTTGTCGACGTAGTAGGTGGCGAGCTGCTGCCCGGCGTTCGAGACGTCCGATTTGGTCGCCGTGTCCTGCGCCTTCTGACGCTGATTCAGGAAGACGGGGACCGCGATCGCCGAGAGGATTCCGATGATGACCATGACGACGAGAAGCTCGACGAGCGTGAAGCCCTCATCCCGGTCGCCAGGAGTCCGGTGGGGTCGAGTGAGCATGCTGCTCCTTGGGAGAAAGCCGGTGCCGCCTGGTCGGGTGACTGGTCGCGGCGCGATGACACCTCCGTGTATCGGGGCACCACCGCCCGGCCTTGAGCCGTTCGCCGCAAAAGATCCGTCAGCACCGTCCCGCGCGCCGGGGAGCGGTCCCGTCCGGCCCTGCCGCCCGCCACGGCGGAGGCAGAAGCGGAGGCGGACGCGGACGCGACGGATGCCGATCAGGCGGAGTCGCGGATCACCAGCCGCACGGGCAGGATGACCCGGGACGCCCCCTCGGTGAATCGCCCAGCGTCCGTCGCCGGGATCCGGCCGATGCGCGCGAGGAGCATCCGGGCCATCACCCGGCCCTGGTCGAAGGTCTCCTGGTGGACGGTGGTCAGCGCGGGCTCGGCCTCGGCGGCGGCGGCGATATCGTCGAAACCGACGACCGCGACGTCGTCCGGGACGCTTCGGCCCGCCCGGCGCAGCGCGGTGAGGCACCCGAGCGCCATCAGGTCCGACGCGACGAACAGGCCGTCGACGTCCGGGGCCCGCTCCAGAAGCCGTTCGGTTGCCGCCACCCCGCTCGCGTGGGTGAACTCGCCCGGTTCGATCCGGTCCGCCGGCACCGTGTCCCCGGCCGCCCGCCGGAACCCCGTCAGACGGTCCACCCCGGCGGACATGTCCGCCGGTCCGGTGATCGTGCCGATGCGGACACGGCCCGTCGCGATCAGGTGGCGGGTGGCGAGTTCGGCGCCGGTGACGTTGTCGTGGTCCACGTGCGGGACGTCGCGGCTGCCGTCGGGAGGCCGGCCCCCGGTGACGACCGGGACCCCCGCGTCGAGCAGGCGCCCAGGGAGGGCGTCCCCGCTGTGCTGGGAGATCAGCAGGGCGCCGTCGACGTGCCCGGGGACGAGGTAGCGCTCGATCCGGGTGTAGTCCTGCTCGCTCTTCGCCAGCATGAGCACCAGCTGGACGTCGGCGCCCGCCAGTTCCTGGCTCACCCCGCGGATGATGTCGGTGAAGAACGGGTCGCCGAAGACCCTCTGCTCGCTCTCGGCGGCGACGAGGGCGATCAGGTCGGTCCGCCGGGTCACCAGGGTGCGGGCGCTGCGGTTGGGCACGTAGCCCAGTTCGGCGACCGCGCGCCGGACCTTCTCCCGCAGGACGGGATCGACCGTCTCGGCGCCGTTGACCACCCGCGAGACGGTGGCCCGGGACACCCCGGCCCGTTCCGCGACCCGTTCCAGGGTCGGCCGCCCGCTCATGTCCACGCCCCCTCCGCCGGGAGCCGGCCGCCCTCCGGACCGACGGTACGGCAGCTCCCGTCCGGACTGTATCCGATCAGCCTCTGGGCGGAGCCTCGCCCACCGACGCACCCACCAGGGGCGTTACCACACCGTGACTTGACGGAGAGAGCGCTCTCCCACCAAGGTACCCGTGCTGAGAGAGCGCTCTCCCGGCCGTTTCCCGTCCCTGGCGTCCGCCGGTCGGGACGGCCCACCCGGTCAAGGAGGACCCCATGTCACGCATCCCGGCCCGAGCGACCACCAGGTTCGCCGCCTTATCCCTCGTGACGACAACCCTCGTCACGGCAACCCTCGTCACGGCGTGCGGGGGCGGAGGGACGGACGGCTCCGGAGGCGGCAAGACCACCGTCTCGGTGGGCCTGTTCGGCACGTTCGGGTACGCCGAGGCGGGACTCTTCGACGAGTACATGAAGCAGCACCCGAACATCACGATCAAGTACTCCGCCACCGAGAAGGAGGAGAACTACTGGTCGGCGCTGCAGACCAAGCTCGCCGCCGGGGGCGGCCTGGCCGACGTCCAGGGTTTCGAGGTCGGGCGCAGCGTCGAGGTGACCCGGGGAGCGCCCGCCAAGTGGACCGACCTGCGGACGTTCGGCGCGGACGCCGTCAAGGACTCCTTCTACCCCTTCACCTGGTCCGGCGGGACGACCGC
Source organism: Actinomycetota bacterium (assembly GCA_030837345.1). GTDB lineage: Bacteria > Actinomycetota > Actinomycetes > Actinomycetales > Kineosporiaceae > JAUPKQ01. Next base: position 4,699 of record JAUPKQ010000107.1, read on the forward strand.
GGACGGCAAGGTGCTCGGCCTCGGCACGGACACCGGTCCGATGGCGATGTGCTACCGCAAGGACCTCCTCGCCGCCGCCGGCCTGCCCACCGACCGGACCCAGCTGGCCGCCGCCTGGCCGACCTGGGACGCCTACCTCGCCCTCGGTGAGCGGTTCACGGCCAAGGCACCCAAGGGATCCGCGTGGGTCGACAGCGCCGGCAGCGTCTACTCAGCCTCCCTCGGCCAGCACACCGACCGGTACTACGACGCCTCGGGCGCCCTCGTGCACGAGACGAGCCCGGCGGTCAGGACGTCCTGGAATCTCGCGATGGCGACGGTCGGCAAGAGCCTCTCCGCCCGGCTCGGCCAGTTCACGCCACCGTGGAACCAGGCGTTCTCCACGGGGTCGTTCGCCACGATCGCCTGCCCTGCCTGGATGCTCGGGTACATCAAGGGCCAGGCCGGGGACAAGGCCGCCGGACGGTGGGACGTCGCGGCCATGCCGGGCGGCGGGGGCAACTGGGGAGGCTCCTACCTGGGGGTCCCGGCCTCGTCGAAGCACCAGAAAGAGGCCGCGGAGCTCGTGCGGTGGCTGACCGCCCCCGAGCAGCAGGTCACCCTCTTCGTCAAGCAAGGGTCGTTCCCCTCCAGCCCCCAGGCCGCGGCGGACCCGAAGGTCGCCTCGAACACGAACGCCTACTTCTCGAACGCCCCGGTGGGTGAGCTCTTCGCCGCCTCGGCCAAGGCCCTCGGCCCGCAGACGCACGGCCTGAAGGAGCGGGTGGTCGACAACGCGATCACGAGCACGGGCATCGTCCAGGTCGAGCAGCAGGGCCGGACGCCGGAGCAGGGCTGGGCGGCCGCCGTCCAGGCCGCGAAGAAGGCCGTCGGCCGGTGACCGTCGCGGTCGCGGCGGCCCGGGAGATCGGAAGAGCACAC
>JAUPKQ010000012.1 GCA_030837345.1 Actinomycetota bacterium
CCCAGCCCTTGGCCCTGGCCCTTCAGGGTGCGGGGAGCCAGTGTGCGCAGTTGTCGTCGTCATCACGACGGTGATTGCACACGCTGATTCCCTGCTGTCTGCGAAGCGGGTTCACGACCCGGTCTCCAACTGTCGATCACCCACCCCTGTCGATCAGGTCGACGCATCCTGATACTCGGAAAGGCTCACCGGCTCCGCGACACGGTCGTGTCAGCGGGGGAGCGGTCCTCCACCGCCGATAACCTGCCGTGATCCGAGGAGGAGGGCGTTGTGGACCCCGAGGCACGGATCCGGCGGAGGGAACGGCGCCACGCGGAACGGGCGGCCCTGACCGACCTCGCGCGCTGCCCGGCCTGCGGATCATCGCTGACCGCCCCACGGTGCGGCACCTGCGGCGTCGATCTCTCCGGCTCCCTCGCCCGGCAGTTGTGGGATGTGTCGACGAGAGCAGCAACTCTCCTCACCGAACGTGAGGCCCTGCTGGAGCGCCTGGAGTTGGAGGCCGACGCCCGGGCGCGGGGACCGGGGACCTCGCGGGGACCGGAACCGGTGCGGGGACCGGGGACCTCGCGGGGACCGGAGATCTCGCGGGGACCGGAACCGGTGCGGGGACCGGAGATCCTGAGAGGGCCCGGGCCCGCCGGGGTGTCCCTGCGGCGGTCCCTCCTCGCCCGGATCGGCGTCCAGGGCGCTTTCGTGGCGCTGGGGGCGTTGCTGCTGGCGGTGGCGGGGGTGCTGTTCCTCGTCGTGTCGTGGGACCGGCTGTCGCTCGGCACCCGCGCCCTGGTCATCGCGGTGATCACCGGTGCCGCGATGTCCGCCGCCGTCTGGCTGCGTCCCCACCTGGCCGAGACGGCGGAGGCGATCGGCGGCGTGGCCGTCGTCCTCGTTCTCGCGGATGCCTGGGCGGTCCGGGAGACGGGCCTGTTCGGGGCGGACCGGGTGGACGGCGCGGCGTACGGTGCCCTGGCCGCCACCGTGATCGCCGTGGTGCTTCTCGGCTGGGGGATCGCCGGCGGGGTCCGGGCCGGGTCCGTCGCGGCGTCGGTCGTCGGACCGGTCGTTCCCGTCCTTCTCGGGATCTGGCTGGCCGGTGACGGGTTCGAGGCCACCTGCCGCTCGGTGTGCCTCGGTCTGGTCGGCGCCGTCGTCGCGACGGTCGTCCGGCACCGGGCACCTCACTCATGGCAGGCCGAGCGGCAGGTTCTTCGCGTGGTGGCGGTCGCCGGCTGGGCCGCCGCGTTCGCCGGGAACCTCGTCCTCGTCGACCTGCCCGGCAGCGTGACGTCGCTCCTCGGCCTGCTCGCGGTCGCCGCCCTGCTCCAGATCGTCGCCGAGCCGAAGGCCACGGTCGCCGGACAGCTGTGGTCCGCCACCTGCGGGGCGGCCTCGGCGCTGGCGGCGGCCGAGTTCGGCCTGTTCTGCGTCGACCTGGTCGAACCCGGCAGCGTGTGGGGGCTGGCGCTCGCCCCGGCGCTGTCGTCCGGCCTCGCCTGGGCCCATCTGCGGTGGGCGGGCCGGGCCGGGGTCCTGCGGATGCTCGACCACCGGCGGACGACGTCCGCCGCGAGGGCCGTGTCCCTCCTGGTGACGACACCCGCCGCGGTCGTGACGGGGCTCCAGATCGTCTCGGTGGTCGTGGTAGCGGTCACGGACCCGTGGTCGGCGTCACCGGAGACGATCCTCGCCGACCTGACCGGGATCCGCGGTGGCGGGGGTCCGCTCGGTTCGGGGCCCGAAGCCGTGACCGTGCATCTCGCGGGCGTGATCGGCCTGATCGCCACGGCGGCGCTGCTCGGATGCTCCCACCCTCACCGGTGGGCTCCCGCCGCCGCCGTCGTCGCGGAACTGGCCGCCGTCGGCGCGCCGTACTCGCCCCGGCTGACCGTTCCCCTCGTCGCCCCGCTCCTGATGGTCGTGTCCGTCGCGTCGGCGTTCGGGGCCCTGCAGGCGGGCGGACGCCGGCCGGTCGTGGCGCGCGCCTGTCGCGTGACGTCCGGGGTGGCGGGAGGTCTCGGCGTCCTCGTCGCCTGGGCCGTCCGCGAGACGAGCGTGCCCGCGACCCTGGCCGGAGTGGGTGGTCTCCTGCTCGTCCGGCTCATCGCGCACGGGCCGGCCAGGGCGTGGTGCCTCGGCGGCTCGGTGGCCGGTACGGCGGCGGCGGCAGGGGCCGTCGCCGGGATCGCCGGGTGGCCCCTCCCCGACCGCCTCGTCGTCGCGGCCGTCGTCGCGGGGGTACTCGCCGCCGCGGCCGTCGCGGTGCCCCTCGGGCCCTCGGACGACGTCAGCACCAGCCTGGCGGAACGGCGTGCCGCCGCCTTCGCGGGGCTGGGCGTCACCGCCGTCGGGGTGGTGGCCTCGCTGGACGCGCCGTTCGAGCCCGGGCGCCTCGCGGTCGTGCTCACCGCCGTCCTCGTGGTCGCCCTGAGCGGTGCGGCACGTCGTCCGGCGACCGCGCCCGCGGGGCCGGAGCCGCCGGTGGTGTTCGCCGCCGTCGTGGCGCCGCTCGCCTCGGCGGCCTCGGCGTCGGCGGGCGCCGCGTTCCGCGCGGACCTCCCGGACCTGCCCCTCGCTCTCGTCGCGGCCGGGGTCGTCATGCTGAGCGGGGCGGGCGTCGCCCTCTTCGGCCTGCGGCTCCCGGACGATGTGCGGCGCCGCCCGGCGGAGCTCGGCGCCGTCGTCACCGGGGTCCTCGTCCTCCTCGCCGGAGTGCTCACCGTCGACGCGCACCGGAACTGGCTGCTCTGGCTCCTTCTGGGTGCCGGTGCGACCGCGGCGGCCGTCCCGGCCGACCGCAGACGGTGGGGCTGGGCCGGGTGGGTGCTGCTCACGCTGTCGAGCTGGGCGCGCCTCTTCGACGCCGGGATCGAACTGGTCGAGGCCTACACGGTTCCCCCGGCGATGGTCCTGCTCGCCGTCGCCGCCGTCCGGTCGTGGCATGACCGCTCCGTGGACTCCGGGCCGCGACTGGACTCCCGGCGGCACCTGGTCCCTGGGCTGACACTCGCTCTTCTCCCGAGTCTCGTCGCCTCCCAGGAGGGATCCGCCTGGCGCCCGGCGGCCCTGCTCGTGCTCGCCGGGGCCGGACTCGTGCTCGCCGGGCTGGTGCTCGCCGGGGGCGGGCCGGTGACGGCGTGGCGCGTGGACGCCGTCCGGGACGTCGCCTTCGCAGCCTCGACGATCCTGGCGGCCGGGGTCGCCCTCCTCCGTCCGCTGACCGCAGTCCTCAGTCCCTCGTGGGGTCGTGGGTCCGGTGGTTCCCGCGTGGCGTGGTCCGATGCCGTGGCCTGGTCCGATGTCGAGATCTGGTCGCTTCCGGGCGCCTTCTTGCTGGTCGCGGCGGGGCTGCTGGTCTGGCGGACACCCACCGGAGCGACTCCCGCCGGGGCGGCACCCGCCCGGGCGACGCTGATGGAGACGCTCCAGGTCCGGCGGCGCTGCGCGGCCCTGCCCGCCGTGGTGGCAGCCGCTCTCCCGGGCCTGCTCGCGGTGGTCGTCGCCGGGGACGGGGCCGGACCGGGAGCGAGCGAGGTGACGGTCGTCCGCGCCTCGGCGCTCCTCTTGGGCGGCGGTCTGCTCGCCGTCGTCCGCGCGATCCGGCCGAGAGCGGCGCTGCTGACGTGGCCCACGGGGCGAGCCGCGAGCGCCGTGACGCTCGTGGCGGCCTGGGCGGGGTGGCGGGCGGGGATCGCCGTTCCCGAGGCGTGGACCGTACCCGCCTCGGTGGTGCTGCTCGCGGTCGGCGTCCTCGGCCAGCGCCGTGTGCCGGACCTCGGGTCGTGGCGGGCCCTCGGCCCGGGCGTCGCGCTGTTGCTCGTTCCGTCCCTGCTGCTCGCAGCCCGGGCGGGTGGGGACGATCACCGGCTGGCGCGGATCCTCCTGCTCACGGGGGTGGCGGCGGCCGTCGTCGTCGCCGGGGGAGTCGGTCGACGCCGGGCGCCCGTCGTCCTCGGCGGTCTGGTGCTGGTGGCGCACGCCGTCGTGCAGCTGGCGCCGTGGGCGGTCAGCACGGTCGCGGGGCTGCCGCGGTGGGTCGTCCTCGGCGCTGTCGGGACCGCCCTGCTGGCGCTCGGCGCCACCTACGAGTGGCAGTTGCGGGAGATCCGTCAGCTTCGGGGGCGGATCAGCGCTCTTCGGTGACCGGTGTCCCGTTCTGCTCGCCCGGCGATACCTGGTCGTCGTCCGCGGCGGTCTCACGCATCTCCGTGAAGACGAACTGCCGGTAGGCCCAGAAGCGGAAGAGGGTGCCCAGCGCGAGGCCGATGACGCTCCCGCTGATGTTGTCGGCGAGGGCGGACTGCAGGCCGAGGACGTAGTGCGAGAACCACAGGCATCCGACCGAGATCAGGAGGCCGCCCACGTTCATCACGACGAACAGGACGAACTCGGCCTGGATCGCGGCTCGCCGCCGGTGCCGGAAGGTCCAGTAGCGGTTCCCGATCCAGGCGACGACGGTGGCGACGGCGACCGAGATGACCTTCGAGAGGAGGGGTTTGTGCGCGAGCGGCGCGTCCGTCGCCGGCCAGACGCCGGTGCGGAGCACGTTGTAGACATAGAGGTCGACGACGTAAGCGATGGCGCCGACGGCACCGAACTTGACCATTTCTCGGTAGACGACGTCAACGGCTCCGCGGAGCGCCCTGGTCCAGCGCAACCTGGACCGGCGTGCCGGCGCCTCGTCCGTGGTCATCTCAAGAGAGAGGTCACACGCTGACGACGTGGCCTCCGGGGCCGGGGCCGTGGCTCGGGCCGCGGCTTGGGCTGGGGCTGGGACCGAAGCTGGAGCTGGGGCTGGGAGTGGCGTCGTCGCTCGGTCCTGGGTCACTGACTGCTGGCGCGTCGTCCTGTTCAAGGCCACGTCGAATCCTGCTCCCCTCGGCGGCTGGTACCGCCTCGGCGCTGGCTGGCTGTGAGCTGCGCCCCTCCCCGTCCCGAAAGAGGTTACCCGCAGTCGCCGGGGTAACCTGCGCCAGTGCCCCATCTTGAGCGCCCTTCTGGTGGCTTCCCGGTCGTCGGCATCGTCGGCGGCGGCCAGCTGGCCCGGATGACGCAACCCGCTGCTATTGCCCTGGGCATTCGTCTGCGTCTGTTGGCCGAGGACTCGGCATCGAGCGCGGCTCAGGTAATCCCCGACACCCAGGTGGGGGAACCGCATGACGCCGTCGGGGTGACCGCCTTCGCCCACACGTGTGACGTGCTCACGTTCGATCACGAGCATGTGCCGACGCCGGTGCTGAGATCGATCGAGGCCGAAGGGATCGTCGTCCGGCCCGGAGCCGACGCCCTGGAACACGCTTCGGACAAAGCGGTCATGCGAAGCCGCTTGACGGAACTTGGTGTCCCCTGTCCGCGCTGGCGGCTCGTGACGGAACTCACGGAGCTGGAGGAGTTCGGCGACGAGGTGGGCTGGCCGCTGGTGCTCAAGACACCGCGGGGTGGATACGACGGCAAGGGCGTCCTGGTCCTGGACTCGCTCGACGAGGCGAAGGACTGGCTCGACCGCGCCCACCGGCCGGACGCCGATCACGCTCCGGTGCTGCTCGCCGAGGAGCTCGTCTCCTTCCGGCGGGAGCTCGCCGCTCTCGTGGCGCGCAGCCCGTCCGGTCAGGCGGCGGCCTGGCCGGTCGTCGAGACCCTCCAGACCGACGGGGTCTGCCGTGAGGTCGTGGCCCCCGCGCCGGGTCTCGCGCCGGAAACGGCGGTCGCGGCGACGGAGATCGCCTTGCGGATCGCGGGTGAGCTGGGCGTCGTCGGGGTCCTCGCCGTCGAGATGTTCGAGGTGGACGGCCCGGACGGGGTGCCGTCCGTCGTCGTCAACGAGCTGGCGATGCGGCCTCACAACTCCGGTCACTGGAGCATGGACGGCGCGGTGACCGGTCAGTTCGAGCAGCATCTGCGGGCGGTGCTCGACCTCCCGCTGGGGGATCCCCGGCCGAGGGCGCCGTGGTCGGTGATGGTCAACGTCCTCGGAGGGGAGCATGCGGAGCTGTACTCCGCCTACCTCCACGTCATGGCCCGGGATCCTGGGGTCAAGGTGCACCTGTACGGCAAGGAAGTCCGTCCGGGCCGGAAGATCGGGCACGTGACCGTGTCGGGCGACGACCTGGACGACGTCCGGGCCCGTGCCCGTCACGCGGCGGACTTCATCACGGGAATCATCGACGAGTGAACCGACGAGTGAGGGGAACACCATGAGCGGCGGCCCGGTGGTGGGCGTGGTGATGGGGTCGGACTCCGACTGGCCGGTGATGGAGCAGGCCGCGAAGGCCCTGGAGGAGTTCGGGGTCGAGTACGAGGCCGACGTCGTCTCCGCGCACCGGATGCCGGTGCAGATGATCGAGTACGGCCGGTCGGCCCACGACCGGGGGCTGAAGGTGATCGTCGCTGGGGCCGGAGGGGCGGCCCACCTTCCGGGCATGCTCGCCGCGGTGACCCCGCTTCCGGTGATCGGGGTTCCCGTCCCGCTGCGCCATCTGGACGGCATGGACTCGTTGCTGTCGATCGTGCAGATGCCGGCCGGGGTGCCTGTGGCCACCGTCTCCGTGGCCGGTGCCCGCAACGCCGGGCTGCTCGCCGTCCGGATGCTCGCGGCCGGGACGGACGACGAGTCGGCGCGGCTGCGGACGGCGATGCTCGCTTTTCAGGACTCTTTGCGCGAGCAGGCCACCGTGAAGGGTGAACGCCTGCGGGTGCGGCGGTCGGGTGCCGCGGGCTTGGGATTCACTCCGGGGAGATGAGGGAGATCGCCGCGGACGAGGCTCGGAACAAGAGCTGAACAGGGCTAAGTCGCCGATCGGCGGTAAGTCTCCGTGGTGCGTGGCGAGAACGGTCGAGTTGAGAGAGTTTCATCGTGGAAGCCTCTCGAAGAATTTTCAGAAGAAGGCCTGAGGGCGATGTCCCCGGGTCCGCGAGATCATGACCCACCTGCGGGATCGCTGTGGACTGCAGGTTTGGCGGATACATGCTCGAATGCAATTGCCTGAGGCCACTAAGATCTTTCGTGTCGTTTCCCCTGGTTTCGGTGGGCATTGCCGTTCCGATATCCGGTCCCTTAGGCTCCCGCCACAGCTCGGCGTCGGACTGCCCAAGTTGACGATGCGGCCTGAAGACACCATCAGTGACCCGATACTGATGGGCAAGGGCCGGTAACGGCAGGACACTGCCATTCTGGGTGAACGGGAGCACAAACCTCATGACAACACGTCTGACAGGCATGCGTCGTGTCGGTCTCTTAATCTCGGCCGTCACAGTCGCCGTCATGGCCGGAGGCGTTTCCACGGCCTCCGGTGCCACGGCCGGGGCCACGGTAGATGCCGCGGCCCTTCCTTCCGACGCGGTCACCGCCAAGGTGGTGACGATGAACGGCTCCGGGTGCCCCGCCGGGACCGCGTCGGTCAGGGCGAACTCGGACAACACAGGTTTTGCGGTCACGTACAACCAGTACGTGGCGACCGCGGGTGCGGAGGCCGACAACGTCGATTTCCGCAAGAACTGCCAGCTCGCCGTCCAGCTGGGCATCCCCTCGGGCTTCACGTACGCGATCGCCCGGGCCGATTACTCCGGGTGGGGGCATCTGGCCACCGGCGCCACCGGTCTGCAGCGCGCCAACTACTACTTCCAGGGTGCGAGTAGCAACTCGTTCTCGGATCACAAGTTCACTGGTCCGTTCTCAGGCCGGTGGCAGGCCAGCGACGAGACCGACATGGCGGAAATGGTGTACGCCCCCTGTGGGGAGACCCGTTTCCTCAACATCAACACTGAACTCCGGGTGAATGACGGATCAGCTGACCCCAAGACCACCAGCGCCTTGTCGATGCGGTACGCCAGTGGTTCCGTCAGCACGATCTACAACCTCTCCTGGAAGCAGTGTCCCTGACCCGCGGTCCGGTTTTCAGAGATCCGTCGCGGGAATTGAGATGAGGAGGCAGTCATGTTTAGTGCATTGGGTATGGCCGGAGCGGTGGCTTCGTTACTCGGTTCGATGTTGATGGGGCCCTCCGGCACCAGCGTCGTGCTGACGGATCCCCCGGATGACAAGATCGTCATTGATCTGATGACGGTGATCGGTTCGGGGTGCCCGAGCGGGACGGCAGCGGTCGCGGTCTCTCCGGACAACACCGCCTTCACTGTCACCTACAGTGACTATCTTGCGCAGGTCGGTGTCGGCGCGAAGCCCACCGACTGGCGTAAGAACTGCCAGCTCAACCTGATCGTCCATGTTCCGCAGGGTTTCACCTACGCGATCTCGTCCGTGGACTACCGAGGTTTCGCCTCCTTGCAGGCCGGTGCCTCCGTGGTCGAGAGGGCTGCGTACTACTTCCAGGGGTCCCAGGACAACCAGGTCATCACGCACACCTTCAAGGGTCCCTTGGAGGACAACTGGCAGGTGACCGACGTGACGGACATCGGCGCGATGGTCTTCGCCCCCTGTGGTGAGCTGCGGAACTTCAACATCAACACCGAGCTGAGGGTGTCCGCGGGAACCTCCGACGTGAAGAAGACGACAAGCTTCTTCACGATCGACTCGGTGGACGGCGAGCTGGACACCACGTACCACTTCGCCTGGAAGGAATGCCCGAAGAAGTAGGTCGTCCGGGTACATGATCGGTGTTGTTGATCGAGCCGCTCGCCGCATGAGTGGTGCCGGTGACACCTCCGCGGAGGTGTCACCACCCGATCGGCTCCGCCGCGGGCCGACGTGAGTCGGACCGGATGCAGGGCTCCCGGCATCCTCTCAGGCCGGGTGGTGTGCCCTCGGTGGTCCTCCGTTCTCGCCGGAGGGACCACCGGGGGCATGCGTTTGTCTCTGCGAAACTCTTTCGCAGTGCTCGGCATCGGGAGTATCGTCCGGGACTCGTGGACCCGGTCGGGGCCTTCGGGGGCCTGATCGATCTCGGGGAGGTTCGTGCTCACCGTTTGACGAGAGCGTCACCGCCGCTGACGGAACCACAGGGCGAAACCGGAACCAACCGGTGTCCTGGGTATCTACCGGTCACCGTGGACCGGGATGCGCGTTCCGTGTGCGTCGGGACCGAAAGGGTCAGGTACCGACAATGTTGTCGTCTCGATCGTTCCGGCCGCTGTCATCGATCGCCCCGGGAGCGGCGGTTCTTCTGGTTCTCGCCCTCGCAGGCTGCGGGGGCGTGTCGTCCGCGGCGCCGAAGGGCCCCACCCCGAATGCCCGTGACATGCGTCTCTCGGCCCGGATCTCGGCGTCCGCCAAGGCGATCACCATCGACTACACCCTGATGAACGACGGTGCGGACATGGTCGTGGCCTTCACCGGAATCCCCGCGAAGGATTCGGTAGCCGTGGCGAAAGTCGATCCGAACGCCGTCTACGTCACGGCCGAGGACGGCGTCGTCCAGCTCTCCAAGCAGGTCTTCGCTCATGAGGGCGAGGGGCCGGATCCATTCCTCGTGCGCGGCGTGGCGCTGGTCGGCGGCGAGTCGATGACGGAAAAGGTGACGGTTCCTCTGCCCCTCGTGTCACGCACCCCGTATCCCGCATCGGATTCCGCGAAGGCCACGCTTCCTTCCCCGGTGAAGTCCCTCCGGTTCTGTGTCGGGGTCGCTCTCCAGAACCAGCTCAACCCCCGCCAGCCAGACCCGTCGGACAGCGACACCCATCTGGCCTACTCGCACGATTCGGGCACCGCCGGAGCCCAGTTGCTCGTGTGCTCGCCGACGGCCGCCATGCCGTCCTGAGCGTCCTGAGCGTCGTCGGCGTCGTCAGCGTTTCGGGCGCCCGGCCTCGGCCAGGGGCCGGACCGCCTCGGTGTCGTCGTTCGCCAGCGCCGTGAAGAGCGCCCTGGCCTTCGCGGTGTTCCACGCGAGCGCGGCGCCGTCCGAGGTGCTGATGTCCCCCGCGATCGGGACGGTGAGGGACAGGCCGTCACCGCCGGAGACGCCGCGCATGGCGAGGACGAACTGGGCGACTCCGAGGGCGGAGGCCCCGTCGTCCACGGTCAGCGCCCTCCCGCCCGCCCCGGCGGCGGCGAGCGCACGCCAGGGGACGGCCACGACGGCTGGGGAGAGGGTCTTGCTCGCGATGGCGGCCAGGACCTCTCTCTGGCGTTCCACCCGTCCGAGATCGCCTCTCGGATCGCTGTAGCGGGCCCTCGCGTAGCCGAGGGCGGTGGCGCCGTTCATCACCTGGCAGCCCGGGGCGAGATCGATGTGGGCCTTCTCGTCCTTCATCGCGCGCTTGACGCAGAGGCGGACGCCGCCGATCGCGTCGACGAGGTTGGCGTAGCCGCCGAGACCCGTCTCGACGTACTCGTCGACGCGCAGGCCTGTCGCCTGCTCGACCGTCCGGACGAGCAGGCTGGGCCCGCCCAGGGCGTACGCGGCGTTGATCTTGTGTCTGCCCTTCCCCGGAACCGGGACGTAGGAGTCACGGGGGAGGCTGACGAGAACGCTCGGGCCGTCACCGGAGGGGACGTGGAGGATCATGATCGTGTCCGTGCGCGTGCCGGCGGCCTTACCCGTTCCGAGTTTCGCCCGTTCGTCGCGGCTGAGGTCCTGACGGGAGTCGCTGCCGACGACGAGGTAGGTCCGGCCCGGCGTCTCAGCCGGTCGCCCGGAGTCCGGAAGCGCGGGAATCCGTGACAGACTGGTGATTGCCGTCACAGCCAGTAGTGCGGGGTATCCGAGGAGAACGAGGACGACGACGGCCGCGACCAGGCGAGGCCGGGGACGCCACCGCCTCCGGCCTCGTCCCTGGCCGTCGGGCCGGTATCCCTGGCCCTCGGGCCGGAATCCGGGCCCGCTCGGCGCGTGCTCCTGCCCGGGCGGCGGAGGGGGAGGCTGCCCGGGGGTGCCTCCGAGCCCACGGCGGCGGAAGCGGAGCAACCGGGGGCGGGAGTGGTAGACGGTGCCCGGGCGGTCAGGATCGGGATCTCGGCCGGCCACGGTCAGATCAGTCCCAGCTTCGGGGATTCGATGGCCGGACAGGTGTCCATCACGACGTCGAGTCCGGCCTCGCGGGCGCGGGCGGCGGCGGCCTGGTCGATCACCCCGAGTTGCAGCCAGACGGCCTTGGCGCCGGTCGCTATCGCCTCGTCGACGACGGCGCCGGCGAGCTCGCTGCGGACGAAGACGTCGACGACGTCGATGCCTTCGGGGACGTCGGCGAGCCGGGCGTACCCGGGGGCACCGAGCACGGACTCGGCCTTCGGATGGACAGCGACGATCTCCTGCCCCAGCGTCGCCCTCAGGAAGCCGGCGATGCGATAGGCCACCCGCCCGGAGTTCCCGGACAGGCCGACGACCGCCCACCGGCCGTGCGTGGTGAGCAGCCGTCGGATGACGTCGGGGTCGTTTCGGTGCTCGTGTGCGGTGGGCATGAGCTCAAGTCTGCCTCCATCGACGCCTTGGCGCTCTACTAGGCTCTCACCATGACGTGGCTGGTCACCGGCGGTGCCGGATACATCGGATCACATGTTGCGCGTTGCTTTCTCGAATCGGGGCGTGACGTGGTGGTGCTCGACGACCTGTCGAGCGGGCACCGGGAGTTCGTGCCGGAACGCGCCCGGTTCGTGGAGGGGTCCGCGGTCGACCCGAAGGCGGTGGAGGCGGCGCTGCGCGGCGCCGACGGCGAGCCGGTGACCGGCGTCGTCCACCTCGCCGGGTTCAAGTACGCGGGGGTGTCCGTCGACCGGCCGCTCCACACGTACGAGCAGAACGTCACCGCCATGCAGGTCCTCCTCGACCGCATGCTGGACGCCGGGGTGCCCCGGTTCGTCTTCTCGTCCAGCGCCGCGACGTTCGGCACCCCGGACGTCGACCTCGTCACCGAGACCACGCCGACGCTGCCGGAATCCCCCTACGGGGAGACCAAGCTGATCGGGGAGTGGCTGCTGCGCGACGTCGGGCGCGTCCACGGTCTGCGGCACACCTCGCTGCGGTACTTCAACGTCGTCGGGTCCGGGTTCCCGGAGCTCTACGACACCAGCCCCCACAACCTGTTCCCCCTGGTGCTGAAGGCGCTGACCTCCGGCGGCGTGCCCCAGGTGCGTGGCACGGACTACCCCACCCCGGACGGTTCCTGCGTGCGCGACTACGTGCACGTCCTCGACATCGCCCGCGCCCACGTCGCCGCGGCCGCGGCGATGGAGGAGGGCCGCCAGCTCGAACGTGTCTACAACCTGGGCTCGGGATCAGGGCTCTCCGTGCTCCAGATCATGGACGCCGTCGCCCGGGTGACCGGTATCCCCTTCGAGCCGGAGATCACCGACCGGCGTCCCGGGGACCCCGCCCGCATCGTCGCCTCGGGCAAGCTCGCCGCCCGTGACCTCGGCTGGGCGAACACCCATTCCGTCGACGACATGGTCGCGTCGGCGTGGGCCGCGTGGAGCAGGGTGTCGGGATCAGACCCGGGGCCGGCCTAGGGCCCGGTAGGTCCACCCGGCGGCGCGCCAGGCGGCCGGGTCGAGGGCGTTGCGGCCGTCGAGCATCGTCCGCCCCCGGACCAGGGTGCCGAGAACGTGCGGGTCGAGGTCGCGGTAGAGCTGCCACTCGGTGAGCAGCAGGACGGCGTCAGCCCGCTCGCACGCCTCCTCGACGGTGGAGGCGAACTGGAGTTCGGGCCACGTCCGCCGGGCGTTCTCGACGGCCGCGGGGTCGGTGACGACGACGTCCGCGCCCTGGAGCTTGATCTGGGCGGCGACGTTGAGGGCCGGTGAGTCACGGACGTCGTCGCTGTCGGGTTTGAAGGCCGCGCCGAGGACGGCGACCTTCCGGCCGAGGAACGACCCCCCGAGGACCTCCCGGGCGAGCTCGACCATCCGGCTCCGGCGGCGCATGTTGATCGCGTCCACCTCCCGCAGGAAGGTCAGGGCCTGGTCGGCCCCCAGCTCGCCCGCCCGGGCCATGAAGGCGCGGATGTCCTTGGGCAGGCAGCCGCCGCCGAATCCCAGCCCGGCGCTGAGGAACTTCGGGCCGATCCGCTCGTCGTGGCCGATGGCGGTCGCCAGCTCGGTGACGTCGGCGCCCGCGGCCTCGCAGACCTCGGCCATCGCGTTGATGAACGAGATCTTCGTCGAGAGGAAGGCGTTGGCCGCGGACTTGACGAGTTCGGACGTCGGGTAGTCGGTCGCTATCACCGGGACGCCCGCGGCGATGGCGTCGGCGTAGACGGCGTCGAGGAGATCCCGGGCCTTCCGGGCGGCACCGGGGCCGGCGGGAATCCCGTAGACGATCCGGTCGGGCCGCTGGGTGTCGGTGACGGCGTGTCCCTCACGCAGGAACTCCGGGTTCCACGCGAGCATCGCACCGGGCACCCGGTCGGAGATCCGCGCGGACAGGCGCTCGGCCGTTCCGACCGGCACCGTGGACTTCCCGACCACCAGGTCACCGGGCGCCAGATGAGGCAGCAACGCGGAGACGGCGGCGTCCACATAGGTGGTGTCCGCGGCGAATTCGCCCTTGCGCTGCGGGGTTCCCACGCAGACGAAGTGCACCCAGGGAGTCCGCTCGCCGCCGCCCGGGCGGGCGAGCTCCGCGACGTCGTGGGTGAACCGCAGGCGCCCGGACGCCATCGCCCGTTCGAGGAGGGCCGGCAGGCCGGGTTCGAAGAAGGGAGGGCGGCCCGCCGACAGCTCTTTGATCTTGGATTCGTCGACGTCGACGCCGATGACGTGATGCCCCAGATCCGCCATGCACGCGGCATGGACCGTTCCGAGGTACCCGCACCCGATGACCGAGATGAACACAGCGGCAGGCTACCCCGCCGGGGCGTCACGGCCGGGAGGACCTGGAGTCCCCAGGGCGAGCTCCAGCCAGACGGTCTTGCCGCTGCCGTGCGTCGCGGCCTCCACCCCCCAGGAGTCCGCCAGCGACTCGACGATCGCCAGGCCCCGGCCCGAGACGTCGTCCGGCGACACCGGAAGATGCCGCAGCAACCGGTCGGAGTCGTCGAAGACCCCGATCCACAGATGCTCGGCCCGCAGCCGCAGGGTGAGCCAGATGCTGCTCGTGGTGTGGATCAACGAGTTGGTGACGAGCTCGGAGACCGCCAGGGCGGCGGAATCCTGCAGATGGTCCAGGTCCCAGCTCGCGAGGACGTCACCGACGAACCGGCGGGCGGCGAGGGCGCTCTCCGGGCTCGGGTGCAGCATGCGGCGAGCCTGCTCGCGAAGGCCCGGGACGCGCGGGCGCACCGGGCCGGTCAGCCGCACGATCAGCAAGGCGGCGTCGTCCTGCTGGGCGCCCGGCGTGTCCGGCGGGGTGACGAGGAGGTCGGCGTACTGTTCGATCGGCAGCCCGACCGCCGCGCTCGCCAGGGCCGAGAACGCCTCGGCGTCCGGGTGGACGGCGAGGGGGGAGTCGTCGGCCAGCCCGTCGGTGAACAGGAGCAGGGTGGCGCGGGGCGGCAGCATCGCCGTCCGTTCGGAGTAGCGGATTCCCTCGTCCAGCCCCATCAGCGGACCGGCGGCGAGGGACAACGGCCTGACCTCGCCGTCCGGAGTGACGAGCAGAGGCAGGGGATGGCCCGCACTCGCCCCGGTGAGGGTGAGCTCGTCGGCGTTCAGTTCGAGATAGCAGCAGGTGACCAGATGGTCGGTGTGCCCGATGACGAACTGGTTCGCCCGGCCCAGGACCTCTCCGGGGCTGTGCCCCTCACTGGCGTGGGTGCGGAGGATGGTCCTGATCTGGCCCATGATCGCAGCAGCGGAACTGTCGTGGCCCTCGACGTCACCCATCACCAGCCCGGCGCTTCCCCCGGGGAGGACGAGCAGGTCGAACCAGTCACCACCGACCTGGCCGCCGTGCGCCGGCAGGTAGCGGAAGGTCGCCTCGATCCCGGGGACATCCGGGATCGTCGACGGGAGCAGCGCCCTCTGGAACGCCTCGGCCGTCTCGCGCAGCCGTTTCTCGGACGCGTTCCGTTCGAGGGCCGAGGAGAGGAGGTGGGCCATCGACTGGAGCAGGTCGACGTCCGTGGCGTCGGACTGGCGGGGCCGGGCGAAGTAGGCGATGAGACGCCCCCAGGTCCGTCCCCCGACCGTGAGGGGGGCGGAGACCGACGCGGCCACCCCCAGCCGCAGCAGGGAGGAGACCTGGGAGGCCTGTGGGTGGGCGTGCCAGTCGCTGATGACGAACGGCTGGTCCCCTCGGGGCATGGGGGTCCCGCGCGGGGGCGCCTGGTACTGCAGCCCGGTGAGGGAGGCGATGGGCCCCCGGCCGGCGAGGACCTCGAAGAGGCCGGGCTCGTCGCCGAGCCGGAGGACCGCGCCCATCGGGGCGTCCATGATCTCGATCATGACGTCGAGGACCTTCTCGAAGGTCGCCGTGATGTCGCGGGTGGCGAGGGCGAACTCGCCGAAGGCGGACATCGTCGCGTGGGCCTTCTCCACCCGGTCCCGGGCCAGCGCGGCGGACAGCATGTGGGCGACCGATCTGACCAGGTCGACATCCGGGTCGGGGATCGTCCTCGGCTCGTCGAAGACCACGACCAGGCGGCCCCACGGACGGCCCTCCACCAGGAGCGGCACCGACAACAAGGCTCGCATCCCGAGGGGATCGACGTAGGGGAGCAGCCGGGGTCGCGTCCGGGTGAGCCAGTCCTCCACGACGAGGGGATCGCCGTCGACGTGCAGCTGCTCGAACTCGGGCGGAACGTCATACCTCGCCCCGGGCGTCAGCCCGATCTCACCCCGGGTGGCGAGCACCAGGAAGTCCGCCGGACCGTGCAGCCGTTTGATCACCAGTCCGGCCGAGGCTTTCAGGAGCTCCCCGGCGACGTCGAGCGCCTGCCCGACCGTTCCGGTGATGTCCGGCGACTGGAGGGCGAACCGGCCGAACTCCGCCAGGGCAGCTTGCCGGAAGGCCGCTGTCGTCACGGCACGGTCCATCGTCTACCTCGAACCCGTCGAGTGGTTGGGTCTGTCCAGGTGATCTCGGGCCGCCGATATGACGATCACCCATCGCAGCGTACCTACCGCGCTACCTTCCGTGCAGAGTCCGCCGTCTCGGGGAAACCTCAGGCGGGGATGTCCCGCTGGCGCAGGAGCGCCAGGGCCAGGGCACCCCCCGCGAGAGCGACGGCGCAGAGGACGACCAGGGGGACGCCGTCCACCGCCGCCGCCGGGACCCGCGGGGTGTGCGAGAACGGGGAGATGTCGAGGAGGACCCGGGGAAGATCCAGGAGCTCGCCGAGCTGGTTCATCAGCAAGGTGACGACGAGGAGACCCCAGCCGGCGACGCTCGTGACGGACGGTGCGACGGCGAACACCAGCAGCACCACGGCCGTGAGGACGAGGACCGCGGGAAGCTGCACGAGCGCCGCCCCGAGCAGCCGCGGCACCTCCGCGGCGACGTCGCCGGTGACGAGCCCGTAGCTGATCCCGACGGCCAGACCGCTGGCCAGCAGCAGCGCCGCGGTGCCGGACACGACGACCACCAGGTGGCTCGCCACCCAGCGGACGCGGCTCACCGCTCCGGAGAGCACGGGTTCGGCGGTCCCGAACGCCTCCTCGACGCGCAGCCGGATCGTTCCCTGGACGGCGTACCCCGCCGCGAAGAAGGCGAAATACCCCATCACCACGGTCAGATAGGCGTCGACGAGCAGGTCGCTGCCACCGAGCTGGGTGACGAGGTCCGCGGCCTCGGGATTGCCGCCGATCATGTCGTCGACCTGGTCCGTCACGGCCCCCATCGCGATGCCCACCGTCACGAACGACGCGAGCCACCCGGCGAAGGCACCTCGGTGCAACCTCCGGGCGAGGCCGAGGGGCGAACGGAGCGCCCGGGAGGCGACGGCCGGACCCGGGCGCGGGGCGACGAGGCCGCTCCCGACGTCCCGGCGCGCGACGAGCTCGACCGACGCCACCAGCCCCGCGAGGGTCCCGAGGGAGAGGAGCAGCAGGGGGAGCGGATCGTTCTTCGTGAAAGGGAACACCTGACCCACCCAGCCGAGAGGCGTGAGCCACGACGGCCAGGCCGTCGAGCTCGTCAGGCCACCGGGATCGACGGTGCCGAGCCCCTCGCCGACGGCCCGCAGCAGGAAGGCCACACCGAGGACGGCGCTCGCGGTCCCGTTCGCGCCCCGGGCGGTGCCGACGACCTGGGCCGACACGGCGGCGACCGCGGCGAAGCACATGCCCACCAGCGCGACGGCCGCTCCCGTCACCACGGCACCGGAGACGGCGAGACCCGCCGCGACCAGCGCCGCGGCGACACCGGCGCCGACCGCGAGATCCGCCGCGAACGTGACCGTCAGGGCCGCCGTCAGCACGGCGTACCGCCCGACGATCGCCGACCCGAGCAGCTCGGACCGTCCGGTCTCCTCGTTCTGCCGGGTGTGGCGCACCACGGTGAAGATGCTCATCAAAGGGGTGAGGAGGATCAGGAGCATCGAGGTCTCGGCGACGACGATCGCTCCGGTGTCCGGCCCGGCGGCCGGACCGTTGAACATCCGCGCGACGACGCTGCCCGCCCAGGCCCGGGCATAGGTGAGACGGTCGCCCTCCGAGTCGTACAGACCCAGCACGCTCGGTGCCGAGACCACCACCATGAGGACGATCCCCGCGATCCAGGTGGGGAGCAGGACGCGGTCTCGGCGGACGGCGAGGCGGACCAGCTGCCACGCCCCGGTCACCTGCACGACGGTCCTCCTCGTTCACCGGGGTGGAATCCCGTCACGATACCAAGCGTCAATGCCGCATTGCCGAGAGTGACGTCACCGTGACCTTGCCGTCGTCCAGCGGCTGGACCGCGCCCCTGAGCGGCGATCGCGATCACCTCCTGGGGAACGGGAAGACGCTCACTGGTGCAGCCGATCGGCGCTGTCGAGCCGGACGACCAGGACGGCGACGTCGTCGAACGGCGTCGCCGACGACACGATCGCGTCGGCGACGTCCTCGGCAGAGGCTCCGGCGCTCGCCGCGTCCCGGGCACCGGCCATCACGGTCTCGATCCTGTCCTCCTCCGCCCCGGGGTAGTCCTCCAGCCCGTCGGTATAGAGGATGAGGTCCACCCCGGGGGGCAGGATGACGGTCCGTTCGGGGTACCGGACGTCGGACAGGGCTCCGAGGATCAACCCGGCCGGCAACTGCAGGGGACAGGCGGCCGTGCCGTCCCGCGGCAGGATCCAGGGCGGCGGGTGTCCCGCGACGGCCGCCGTCAGCGCCCTGCTCCCCGGGTGGAGCCGCACGTAGCCCAGGGTGACCAACCGGTCGGTCCCGATGCTGGACAGGAAGGCGTTCGCCCGTTCGAGAACCAGGCTCGGAGGATGCCCTTCCAGCGCGTAGGCGTGGACGGCGCTGCGCACCAGGCCCATGACGGACGCCGCGGTCAGATCGTGCCCCTCGACGTCCCCGATGACCAGGCCGAGCCCGCCCTCAGGCAGGGCGATGCTGTCGTACCAGTCGCCGCCGATCTGTTTGTCGGTGCTCGCGGCCCGGTACCTGGCCGCGATCCGCACCCCGGGGACGGTGACGGTGTCGTGGGGGAGGAGCGTCGCCTCCAAGGTGGCGAGAGACCGGCGTCTGCGCTCGTTGGCCTCGTGCTCGGCGGTGACATCCAGGATGAGCGCCAGCAGCAGCGGGCCGTCGACGTCCGACAGGTCGATGCGGTTGGCCCGGGCCCGGACCCACAGCAGCGTGCCGTCCGACCGGCGCATGCGGCGAAGGTCCGCGACCTCCGGGATCCGGCCCGCCCAGAGATCCATCATCCTGGCCGTCACCGAGGACTCGTCCATGTCGTCGACGAAGAACGCTGTGGTGTACGAGCCGGGCAGCGTCCGGATGTCCACCCCCAG
Organism: Actinomycetota bacterium; assembly: GCA_030837345.1. Lineage (GTDB taxonomy): Bacteria > Actinomycetota > Actinomycetes > Actinomycetales > Kineosporiaceae > JAUPKQ01. The sequence continues at coordinate 18,763 of JAUPKQ010000012.1, forward strand.
CATGTCGGCGAGCATCTGGTTGGCGCGTACCACGGTCCGGGACCCGTCGGCGTTCAACCGTGAGATCGCCACACCGACCGGCGCGTTCTCGAACATCGTCCGGAAGGACTCCTCGCTCCGCATCAGGCGGTCGAGGACCTCATGCCGGTCAGTGACGTCGGTGAGATAGGCCAGCACCAGCGGCCCCTCCTCGCCGGGCAGTTCCACGGGGACGACGCGCGTCTCGACCCACGCCATCGACCCGTCATGCCGCAGGAGGCGCCTGACTCCCGAACCCTCGTCGTCCTCATGGTTCTCAGCCTCGTCGTCCCCGGCCGCGCCGCCCTTGGCCGCGCCGTCCCGGAGCGGTCCGGCGGACAGGTCCTCCCGCGGGAGGAACCGGGTGAGGTCACCGCCCACGAGCCTCGCGACGGACTCGCCGAGCAAGGTCGCGAGGGCCTGGTTGGCGAGGACGATCTGGCGGCGTCCCCCACCGTCGACCCGGGCGACCAGCGCCGCCACCGGAGCCTGCTCGAACACGGCCCTGAACGACGCCTGGCTGAGCCGCAGGGACGACGATGGCGTCTCGTGCTGAGGCCGGGGGTCTGGCGGCGGGTGGGATGCGTCCACCGGCGTCACCAACCGATCTTCATGTCTCTGATGGCACCAACTCTCCCACAGTGGTCACCGAATGGTCACGTTGTGCTACGCCGGGATTGATCATAGGGATCGTCGCGGTCTGATCGGTGGGACGGGGCGGTCTGATCGGTGGGACGGAGGCGGCCCGACCGGCGTGCCGGGAGCGTTTCTCCCGGCGAGAACCCGTGCTGCTCGCGATACTTTCCCCATGGGGAGGGCGCCAGAGGTGGTCGGGTCGTCGGACACCGGGGGTGGACGGCGCGCCGTCCGTGTCCCGGGGACACCGCCGTCGGCCCCTCCCGCCGTCCGCACCCGGCGAGCCGTCACGCTTCTGGCGATGAGTCTGATCGTCCCCGGATCGGCGCAGCTCACGGCCGGTAATGTCCGGATCGGCCGCCTCGTGACGAGGACCTGGCTCGGCGCCGTCGCTCTCGCGGCCCTCGGCGGACTGACCTATCTGGCCGACCGGGCGACCCTGCTGTCGATCGTCACCTCGACGTTCGTGCTGAGCTCTGTCGCCGTCGTCCTGTTCGTCGGGGCGGTCCTCTGGCCGCTCCTGGTCATCGACGCCTGGCGCCTCAGCAGACCGCATCTTCTCCCCCGGCGGGCACGACTGGCAGTGAGTTGCCTCACTCTCATGATGGTCCTGGTGACGAGCGTGCCGCTTGTCGCGACGGGCCGGCGGGTGTGGGCCGGCGCCGACTTCATCGACGGCGTCTTCCACCCCGGGCCCGCCTCGGCTGCCCACCAGGGACGTTTCAACGTGCTCCTGATGGGGGGCGACGCCGGGAACGGGAGGATCGGCGTCAGACCGGATTCGCTGACGCTGGTGAGTATCGACGCCGAGACCGGGCGTCCCGTGCTGTTCAGCCTGCCCCGCAACCTGGAGGACGTTCCGTTCCCACCCGGCACCCCCGCGGCGAAGGCCATGCCCGAAGGCTGGTCGTGCGGCGATTCCTGCCTGCTGAACGGCCTGTACACGTGGGGTTCGGAGCATCGGGACCTCTTCCCGGGAGAGGCCGACCCCGGGGCCGCGGCGATGAAACAAGCAGTCACCGGGATCACCGGGCTGTCGGTCAACTACTACGTGCTCATCGACCTCCGCGGGTTCAGCAACTTGATCGATGCGATGGGCGGTGTCGACGTCCGCGTCGGGCAGCCGATCCCCATCGGCGGCGGGACGTCGAGGATCACCGGGTGGATCCGGCCGGGAAACCGTCATCTCGACGGGTATCACGCCCTCTGGTACGCACGGTCACGCCACGGCGCCAGCGACTACGAACGCATGGCCCGACAGCGCTGCGTCATGGACGCGATGTTGCGGCAACTCGACCCGGGCACGGTTCTGGCGAAGTTCCAGGGCCTCGCCGCCGCGGGCAAGAACATCATCAGCACCGACATCCCCGCGACCCACCTCGGGACCCTGCTGGATCTCGCCGTTGGGGCGAAGGGCCAGAAGGCGAGCAGCGTCCAGTTCGTGCCACCGCTGATCAATCCCGCGCGCCCCGACCTGAGGCTGATCCGTCACAAGGTCGCGGTCGCTGTCAAGACCTCCGAGGACGCCTCCGCGAGCCAGATGAAGGTCGTCCCGAAGGGAACCGCCACCTCGAGCCGACCGACCGACCGGATGTCCCGTTCGCCGAACCCGTCGCAGCCCGCGTCGGCGCCGGCCGAGGTTTCCGACGTCAGTTCCGTCTGCGGCGTCGCCTGAGACGAGCGGTTCACGGTGATCAGGGAGCGTCTGGCGATCACTGATTCGGAGAGGGCGGACACGGACGGTACATCCTGTGGCAAAGGTGGTCCCACCTGGCGGAAATGCGGGGGGCCTTTCGACGGACCTGGTGGGTCCGGCCCCTGCTGGTCGGCTACCGTCATCCCCTGATGCTCGACGAACCGATGACGACGTCCCCCGGACCCGCGGGGGTACCCACCACGGCCGACGTGGTCGACTGGCCAGCGGTGTCGGTCGTCGTCCCCGTGCTGAACGAGGAGCGGCACCTCCGCGAGGCGGTGCACCGCATACTCGAACAGGACTATCCGGGTCCCCTGGAGATAGTCCTGGCTCTCGGTCCCTCCGAGGACCGAACGGATGAGGTAGCTGCCAGCCTGGCTTCCCAGGATCCACGAGTGATCACGGTCCGTAACCCCAGTGGGCGAACTCCCTCCGCGCTCAACGCCGCGATCCGGGCGTCCCGGTACCCGGTGGTCGTGCGGGTCGACGGGCACGGTCTGCTGGCTCCCGGGTACATCCGGACCGCCGTTCGTCTCCTGGAGCAGACGGGCGCGGCGAACGTCGGCGGGGTGATGGCGGCGGAGGGTGTCACCGACTTCCAGCGGGCTGTCGCGGCCGCGATGACCTCTGTGTTCGGGGTCGGGGGAGCGCGATTCCACACCGGGGGCCAGGCCGGACCCGCCGAGACCGTCTACCTCGGGGTCTTTCGCCGGGAGGTGCTCGAACGGCTCGGCGGCTACGACGAGAGTTTCATCCGGGCACAGGACTGGGAATTGAACCACCGCATCCGAAGCGGTGGCGATCTCGTCTGGTTCAGCCCTGATCTGTCCGTCACCTACCGGCCGAGGGCGTCGCTCCGGGCCCTCGGGAAGCAGTACCTCCAGTACGGCCGGTGGCGTCACGTCGTCATGCGGCAGCATCCCGGGACGGCGAATGCCCGCTATCTGGCTCCTCCTGTGGTCGTGGCGGCGTGCGTGGCAGGCCTCGTGGCGGCCCCCCTCACCCCGTGGACCCTTGTCGTCCCGGTGGGGTACGGCGCCGGGGTCGTCGTCGTGTCCGTGATGATCGGACGAGGGCTGCCGCTCCGTTCCCGGCTCCTGCTTCCCGCCGTCCTGGGGACCATGCACTGGGCGTGGGGAATCGGTTTCCTCACTAGCCCCCGGTCGCTGGCGGCACGTGATCCTCGACCGGCTGATGTCGCTGCTCCCGGGACTGCGGGTGCTGGTGCGGCGGTGAACCCGGCGGCGTCGGGTCCGTCCCCGAAGTGACGGTCGATCGAGAAGGGCGAGGGCACTCATGCGTGTGCTGATGCTGGTCGCGACCTCGCTGGCCTCGGACACCCGGGTCCTGCGGGAGGCGACCACTCTCGCGGTCGCCGGCCACGAGGTGCATGTGATCGGTAAGCAGGTCCCCCTGGACTTCGTCGCCCCGGACGGAGTGACGTGGTCCTCGGCCGGGGCGAGTTCGGTCTTCCGTGCCGAGGGAGCGGCCTCCCTGTCGGGGAAGGCTCTTTCGCCCCCCGTGAGGGCGGCACGGTGGATGATGTTGCCAACCCACCGCAACCAGGCGTTTTCCCGATGGGCGGCCGCGGCCGCCGAGGATGCCGGACATCGCACGTTCGACGTCGTTCACGCCCATGACTTCACCGCCCTGGAGGTCGGCGCGAGGCTTGCGGTCTCGCGAAGAGTTCCGTTCGTCTACGACAGCCACGAGTTCTGGAGCGGACGCCCCCGGGTCGGGCGGCCGACTCCGACCCAGGCTCGGCGCGAGGCGCGGATCGAGGCCGGGCTCGGCAGCCGGGCGGCCGCTGTCATCACCGTGGGGGACGGTGTTGCCGAGACGTTGCGCGCCCGCTACGGATGGACGCATATCACCGTCGTGCGGAACACGTTCCCGATCCCTGACCGGCTCCCGGCCGCGCCTCCGACCCCCGTCGGGGCCGTGTACGCGGGCCGGATCGCGCCCTACCGGGAGCTGGAGGTCATCGCCGAGGCCAGCATGCGGATCGACATGCCGATCACGCTCATTGGACCGGCCGACACCACCTGGCTGGCCCGCTTCAACCCCGGCCGGGCCACCGTTCGCCCGGCGTTGCCGGTGGACGAGGTCGATGTGCTGCTCACCAGTGCTGGGCTCGCCTTGGTGACTCACAGTGACCGTTGGATCAATCATCGACTCGCGATGCCGAACAAGCTCTTTCACGCCGTGCGGGCCGGAATTCCGGTAGTCGCCACGGATGTGGGTGAATTAGGGGCTTTGGTTCGTCGTCACGGGGTCGGGGAACTGTACCGTCCGGGGGACGCCGAAAGCCTCGCCAGAGCCGTCGAGGCAGCGGTCCGGCGCTACCCGCAGCTCGTGGCGGCGGTGCACGAAGCCGCACCGGAGCTGTCCTGGCAGAAGGACGCCACCGTTCTGTTGGATCTCTACGCCCGGCTCCCGGTCTCCGGGGCCAAAGCCGGACGGTGATCAATGTGTCAACTCGGCAGGTTGCCGCCATCGCGTCGGTATCCTTAGCCCACCTGCGAACGTCAAGAAGGAACCCGTGAGCCAAGCCCGATCGAGCACCGCCGAGGACGAGTACAACGGCGAGCGTCACGTCTATGAACCTCACCGCGCGGGCCTGCCACCGCTGGTCCCGTACTTCCGTGAGTTGTGGCGACGCCGTACCTTCGCCTTCGAGCTCTCCCGCACGAGCATGCATGCCGCCAACACCGACACCGTGTTCGGTCAGGCCTGGCTCGTGATCAATCCTTTGCTGCTGTCCGGGGTGTACTACATCCTCGTCGACATCATCGGCGGGGGGGCGAGCAAGGCGGACCCCGGTGCCTTCTTCGCATTGTTGACCTCGGGGTTGTTCCTCTACTACTACATCACCGGGTCGATGTCCGCCGGTACGACGGCGGTGACTCAGGGTGGGCGACTCATCCTGAACACGTCGTTCCCGAAGATGTTGCTCACGGTGTCGACGGTGTACACGGCATTCCGGCGGTTCCTGCCGACATTGATCGTGTACTTCGGGATCCATCTGATCACCGGACAGAAGGTGGGATTCCACCTGCTCTGGCTGATTCCGATCCTGATCATGGCGACGATGATGGGCCTCGGGCTGGCGAATCTGTTCGCCACTCTCCAGGTGTACTTCCGGGACACGGCGAGCTTCCTGCCGTACGTCATCCGGATCTGGCTCTACCTGTCGCCGGTGCTGTGGACGATCGAGATGGCCAAGGAACGTGCCGGGAAGGGCGGCCAGATGTATCAGCTGCTGCTCACCTGGAGCCCGATCAATCCCATGTACGGCATCCTCGGCGCACAGGGCGAGGTCCTCGTGGGCGGTACCTCGCCGTCCTGGGACTTGCTCGCCTACGGGTTCGGATGGTCTGCTCTGATTCTGGTCGCAGGGTCTTTGCTCATGATGTCGAGGGAGCGTGAGTTCGCTGTCCGCCTCTGAGGTCTCTCCGACCATGACCAGTCTCAGCCAGGGCGCCGCCATCTCGGTCAAGGACGTCCATGTCCAATACCGGATGAACCTCCAGAAGAACCCGACGCTCAAGAACACCATCGTCAGGCTCGGCCGACGTGAGCGTACGGTCCGGGTCTTCGAGGCCCTGGACGGCGTCAGCTTCGACGTACCCCACGGCAAGGTCATGGGGGTGATCGGCGCCAACGGTGCCGGTAAGTCCACCTTGATGCGGACGGTTGCGGGCATCCTCGCGCCCTCCCAGGGCCGGATCGAGGTCAATGGACGGGTCAGCACCTTGCTGGCCCTCGGAGTCGGGTTCAACTCGGCGCTTTCCGGGCGTGAGAACGTCACCCTCGGTGGTCTCGCCGCAGGTCTCTCACGGGCTGAGATCAAGGAGAAGTACGCGGAGATCTCGGCTTTCGCGGAGATCGAGGACTTCATGGACATGCCGATGCGCACGTACAGCTCAGGCATGTACAGCCGCCTGGCGTTCGCGGTCGCCGTCAACATGGATCCGGACATCCTGATCATCGACGAGGCGTTGTCCGCCGGTGACGCGCACTTCAAGAAGAAGGCCAGCGACAAGATGGCCGAACTCGTCTCGAAGGCTCGCACGATGCTCGTCGTCAGCCATGCCCTGGGCACCATCAAGGAACTCTGTGACGAGGCGATCTGGCTGCACAAGGGCAAGCTGATCAGGCGGGGTGAGCCCGATGAGATCATCGCGGCCTACACGAAGTTCCTGCAGGTCGGTGAGGACGCCATCACGCTCGAGGACTTCTGAGTCGTGCGGGGGCAGCGGCCCGAGGGCCTGATGGTCGACGTCTCTGTCGTCACGAGCGGTCATGATGTCGCCGATGCCCGGATGCATCGTGAGGTCGCGGCGCTTCGGCGCCGTGGCCTCACGGTGGAGGTCCTCGGCCTCGGCGATGTCGGCGCGGGCCCCGAGGGCGCCGACATCCGGACCTGGCCTCGTCGTTCGATGGTTTTCAGGGCGGTGCACGCCGTCCGTCTGCCGTTCCTCGCCCGGGGACGGGTCCTGCTGACACTTGATCCGGACGTCGTGCCCGCTGGCGTCGTGGCGAGTCTGCTGCGCCGTCGTCGGCTCGTGGCGGATGTGCATGAGGACTACGTCGCCCTCTTGGCCGACCGGGCGTGGGTGCCCGGCCGGTTGAGGGGCGCCCTTCAACGGCTTGCCGCCGCCTGCGTGGGCCTCGCCGGCCGGGCCTCGCTCACGGTCGTCGCCGACGACCACGTCCCGCCCCGGGGGAACCGGTGCCGCCGCCGTCTGGTGGTTCGGAATGTTCCCGATCCGGCTCTTCTGCCGACTCCTTCGCCCCAGGTCGACGATCCGGCGCCCCGGGCCGTGTATGTGGGGGACGTCCGGACCAGCCGGGGCCTTCGCGTGATGGTCGAGGCGATCGCTCTCGCCCCCTGCTGGCGGCTGGACGTCGTCGGGCCGGTCGCGGCAGCGGACCAGCAGTGGGTCAAGGACCGGATGGAACGCCCGGACGTCGCAGGAAGAATCACTCTTCACGGTCGCAAACCCCCTCGTGCTTCGTGGGAGATCGCCGCCAGCGCCTCGGTAGGCATGATCCTTGCGCAGGACACGCCTGCCTTCCGTGACGCTGTGCCGACGAAACTGTACGAGTACCTGGCCACCGGACTGGCCGTGCTGGCGACTCCGTTGCCCAGGGTTGCCGCGCTGCTCGACGGTTCCCTCGCCGGTGCGCTCGTCACCGAGGCCACTGCTGCCGCGGAAGTGCTCCGTGGCTGGTCGGCGGCACCGGCCGAGCTCGCCAAAGCGAGGCGGGCTGCGCTTGAGTGGGCGGATCGCGAACTGCGCGACGCCAATCCCTATGACGTGCTCGCAGCGGAGGTCGCCGTTCTCGCCGAGACGCCGGTAGGCGGCAGCCGGGGCCGTTCCTGACGAGGACCGGTGACCAGCGCCGGGCCGCCCGACCGGACGCTGAACGCCCGGCCGTCTCCTGGCCACCGGCGCAGAGACAGGACGTGCCTGATTCGCAGGGCGACGGCCGCGGGGTCGTGGACGAGATCCGCCGGGGTGATGCGGAGCACCACGAAACCGTCGTTCACGAAGGACTCGTAGCGGCCCCGACCTCCCCTGACGGGAGAGGCCCGGCCCCAGAGACCGCCGGTTGACGAACCCACCATCGTCACGACGACGCGGGCCGTGGGAAAAGTGACCTCGGACGCTGCGGCAGGATCGGTCAGGCCGCCCGGTCCTCCCTCGGCCCAGCCGGTGATCCCGGAGGCTCGAAGGAGCCGGTGCAGCCGGTACCCGGAGGCGCTCACCGGGCCGTGCCGGGTCGCGACGAGCAGACGGCGGAGTTGAACGCTGCCGGGACGGCCGACCCGTGCCCCGGCCGCCGCGATGATCCGTGCGCGAGGCAGCTCTCGACCTGCCCACACCCAGAGGTAGAGGTCGAGGGCTTCGTCGAAAGGGAAGAGAGCCAGACAGTCGACCGCGGTGCGTTCTCTACCGGTCGATCGCAGCCCTCGCAGATCGATCACCTCCTCGGCGACCAGTCCTTCGGGTGACCATCCGCGCAGCCGCAGACCCGTGTGGCGTCGCCGGTTGGTCAGTACCTCGGCCGTCGCCCCCGGGCGGACGGGAAAGCCGTGCAGCGAGGCCGCCGTCCGCCGGCAGGCGACGGCCTCGGGCCAGGTGAGTTGCGCTGCCCGGGTGAGCATGCGGGCGGGGAAGACCCCCGAGCCCGGCGAGCCCAGCCCGGACCGGGGGTCGGACGGGGGCCACCCGATCCCGGCGGACGCGGGTGTGAGGGGCAGGGGGCGGAAGGGCCCAGCGGGAACGAGCGGCCCGGACCGGGTGATCCCTCGCCCCGCGACCAGGAGCCACTCCCCGGCCGACTGCCGGCGCCGGATCTGCCGGGGGGACCACCCCGAGGCCTTGGCCTGCTCCGCGGTGAACACGCCGTCCTGCTCGTGAGCGACGGCCGGTACTCCGATCATGTGCATGACGTCAGCCTGCGACGGTCACGCCTGCTCCGGTATCCGAGTGATCCTTCCTGTGGACAAGGAGCCTCATCACCGTGCCTGTGGACGAGTCGACGGTCTCTGCCCGGCGCAGAAGCTCTTCAAGGAGCGGGGCATCCGACCGGTGACGTCCAGAACCGTGGTCGTCGTCCGGTTCTCGGCGCCGTTCGCGATCTCCGTGTCCAGGTCGGCGAGGATCCGCGCGAACCTCACGGACAGGCCGGCTCCGGTCAGCCAGGTCACGAGCTCCGCGGGATCCAGCGCGCGGTGCCGCACCGGGTGCCCGTGGAACTCGGTGATGACCTCCGCGACCTCCCGGTAGCTCAGCGCCTCCGGACCGGTGATCAGGTGGCCGGTGTTGTGCGGGACGTCGTCCGTCAGGGCATGGACCCCCACGTCCGCGATGTCCGCCGGATCGACGAAGGCGACGCGGCCGTCACCGGTCGCGCTGACGATCTCCCCGTTCTCCCGGGCGCTGATCGCCTGCGGGTGGCGTCCTGTGAAGTTCGTCATGAACCACGACGGTCGCAGTACCGCCCACTCGTCGAAGGACCCGGCGAGGCGCCGGTGGACCAGCCCCAGCCCCTCGGCGGCGTCGTCGGTCGCCGACGAACTGAGCAGTACCGCCCGGCGGACCCCGGAACCGAGCGCCCGTTCGAGGAACGGCGACATCACCGGCGCCGGGTCCGGTTCGCCGACCGGCGGGACCAGGTAGACGGCGTCGACCCCGCGCAGCGCGTCCTCATGCGTGCTGGTGTCGTACCAGTCGAAGCGGAACTCACCGGCCGACGGATGCCGGCTCGTGCCCCGGACCTCGTAGGCCCGCCGGGCGAGCCCCTCCGCGACCAGGCGGCCCGTCGTCCCTGTCGATCCGATGACGAGGACGGTCACGATGCCACCGGCCCGGCGAGCAGCTCCTGGACGGCGAGAGGATTCCAGTAGTCGCGGTATCGCGCGATACGCCCGTCCCTGAAGGTGACGACGGCGACGTAACGCAGCTCGTAGGGCTGTCCGGTCGCGGTGACGAACCCGGTCGCGGTGAGTTCCGCGACGACGACGCCGGGGTCCGTCGTCCCGTGGAGCCTGAGGTCCTTGATCTCACGGATGTCGAGACGGCTCGGATAGTCGATGAGGTAGCCGCGCAGCGCCGACGTGCCGACGACCTCGTGCGGGCGGTCCGGGGGCGCGAAGGGGAACTCCATCACCCCGTCCTCGGTGAACAGGGCGATGAACCCCTCCATGTCCTTCGCCAGCAGCAGGTCGACGGCGGAGCGGAAGACGTCAGACGGTGCGGGACGTCCGGAGGGCACAGGAGATGCAGGAGGTGCGGAAGGCATGGTCCATCCCTGGGGAAGTACGATACGGACTGTCGGTCCGAATATACGGACCGTCGGTCCGTTTGGCGAGGGGGTTCGGTGGAATGAGGGCGGACGCACAGCGCAACCGGGACGCCGTGCTGGCGGCCGCCGGCCGGTTGTTCGACGCCGCGACGTCCTCCGACGAGGTGTCCATGGACGCCGTCGCGGTGGCGGCCGGGGTCGGCAAGGGAACCCTGTTCCGACGGTTCGGTGACCGGACCGGACTGATCCGTGAGCTGTATCAGCACCGCAGCGAGGAGATGGAGAACACCTGGACCCCCGTGCCGGAGGGATCACCGGCCGAGCGTGCCCTCGATCTGCTCCTGGTGATCCTCCGGTTCAAGACCGAGAACAGGGCGCTCTCCCGGGCTCTCGAAGGCACCGGGAGGACGAGCCCCTACGACAACCGGTCCTACGACCGGTGGCACTCCACCCTGGCCTCGATCGTCGCCGAGGTCCGGGACGCCCCGGAGGCCGCGTTCCTCGCTCACGCGATGCTGGCCGCCGTCCGGAGTGACCTGCTGGAGCACCTCCGCCTCTGGCCCGAGGACCGGATCCGGGGTGGTGTCGAGGCGCTGGTGCGCTCGATCCTTGAGGATCAGTGAGATCAGCGGTCGAGCCGGGCCAGGGCGGCGGGGAGACCGTTGACGGCGATCGCCCGGCGGTTGACGCGGGCCGCCAGCCAGGTGGCGGGCAACGCGGCGGCGTCGACGGCGACGAGGACGTCCGCGGAGGTGACCAGCCGCCGGGTCGTTCCGTCCAGGAGGATCTGTGTCGCGCCGGGCAGCCGGTGGGGATCCATGACGATCTTGCTGATCCGCTGCTGGCCGCCCGCACCGAGAAGCACCGGGCGTCCGACGGGCACCCGTAGATCGAGGGTCTCGGCGAGGTCCCGCACCGGTGGGGTCCGGCTGATCAGGGTGACCCGGTGTCCGGTCTCCTGCAGCCTGTGGACGCCGGCGAGCAGGGCTTCCCCGGGAGGTGTCGCCCCGAGGGACACCAGCACGACCGAACCGGCGGTCAACGGGACTCCCCGAACGTCGTCGGGGCAGGTCGGCCGGCCGCGTCAGGTCGGTCGGCGGAGGGCGTCGCCGGCGGGGCGCCGACGAGATCGCGCAGGGCCGCGAGGCGGGGCCGGAGCTGCCGGTCACGGCGGTACCGGCCGGCGTGGGCGCGGGCGGCCGCGGCGAGGGCGGAGGAGCCGGGTGAGCGGGCGTCGTCCGCGGCCCGGGCGAGAGCCTTCGCGATCGACGCGGGGGAGAGATCGGCGGCCGGGTGCCAGCGGGGGTACCCGGCGAGGACCTCGGACGCCGCACAGCCGGGGGTGACGACGGACACGATCGGCAAACCCGTCGACATGTACTCGAAGACCTTCCCGGACGTGACGTACTCGCCCCCGCCGAGCAGGAACAGCAGGACGTCGAAACCCGCGTACGTCGCCGCGACGTCCGTCTTCGAGACGGGGCCGCGATAGGTCACCCCGGCGTCCGCCGCGTCGTCGACGATCGCCGAGAGCGTTTCGTCCGGGGTGGCGTAGTAGCCGAGGTATCCCCGGAGAACGGCGTGCGCGGAGGCGACCTCCGGGGAGCCGGGCCGTGCCGTGCGCCAGCCCTGGACGAACTCGGCGAGGGGGACGACGCGCGTCATCGTCCCCAGGTAGCCGAACCGCAGCGGCTCCGAGGGATCCGGCTCCCGGAAGAGTTCGGGCGGAAGATCCTGGTCGTACCCGTTCATCACGACGTGCATGCGGTCGGCCAGATGGGGGTAGGCCGTCGCGTGCCAGCGGCGGAGGGGCTCGTTGACCAGCCAGATCTCGGCGGCACCGCCCAGGCTGGAGGCCTCCGCCCGTCCGGCGGGGGAGTCAGGGGTGTGCCGCCGCCGCCCCGAGTAGGTGTGCAACGACCAGGCGTCGCGGTAGTCCACCACGTAGGGGACGCCGGACGTCTCGTGCAACCGTGTGCCCGCCGTCACCGAGACCTCCGGGTTCGTCGTCGCGACCACGAGGTCGACGGGGTGGGTGTCGTGGACGGCGAGCGCGGCCCGTTCGAGGGCGAACCGCCACGGACCGTAACCGACTTCGGGAAACGCCCGGAGATCGCGCCGTTTGCGCACCGTCGCCCAGACGCGGGGGAGGAGGGCCCGGACGAGGGGCCAGGAGCGGAGGTCCGTCTGCTGGGCGGGCCAGGAGAAGGGGATCCGGCGGACGTCGACCCGGGGGTCGACGAGGGACTCCAGACGGGGATCACTGCCGGTGACGTCCCGGAACACCTCGCGCGGGACGGTGAGGACCGTCACGTCCCAGCCGTCCCGGGAGAAGGCGTTGACCGTGGCGAGCGCGCGGTGGACACCACCGGTTCGGGAGGGCGGGAACCCCCAGGCGACGTACAACAGATGCGGGGGCCGGCCGGTCGACACCCGCACAGCCTACGGGCAGGGGTGGTGGCCGGGAGGCCGCTCCCCTCCCGTCGGGCCCGTCATCCACAGACCCTGTGGATATCCTCCGGGCCCGACGAGAGGCCCGGGCGCGTGCGATAGGTTGACGTGCCATCAAGGGCCGGTGACGCCGGTACCGTCCGTGAGCGTCCCCGAGAGGCGGCGAGGCAAGGTCATGGCGCGCATCCACCCCAGCGCGGACGTGTCGGACGAGGCGAAGATCGGGGAGGGCAGCAGCGTCTGGCATCTCGCCCAGGTGCGTGAACACGCTGTCCTCGGCGAGAACTGCATCGTCGGACGGGGCGCCTACGTCGGCGAGGGCGTCGTCATGGGTGACAACTGCAAGCTCCAGAACTACGCCTTGGTGTACGAGCCGGCGGTCCTTGAGGACGGCGTGTTCGTCGGTCCGGCCGTGGTCTTCACCAACGATCACTATCCACGATCCGTCACCCCGGAGGGCGTCCTCAAACGCGGCGACGACTGGGAGCCTGTGGGCGTCACGGTCCGCCAGGGTGCGTCGGTCGGGGCGAGGTCGGTCTGCGTGGCCCCGGTGACCATCGGCCGGTGGGCGCTTGTCGCGGCCGGGTCGGTCGTGGTCAAGGACGTTCCCGATTTCGCTCTCGTCGCAGGGGTTCCCGCACGGCGGATACGATGGGTCGGTCATGTCGGCGTGCCTCTTGAGCCGGACGCTGACGGAGCTGGTGGCTCGTCCGGTTCGACCGGAGCCGTGTACTGGCGGTGCCCGACGTCGGGGCGGCGTTATGTCGAGACGCCCGGCGTGGACGGTGCCGAACCCACTCTTCGCGAAGTGACTCCCACGGAGGTTCCGCAGGTATGAGCGACATGATCCCGGCCGCCAAGGTCCTCATCGGCGACGAGGAACGTGCAGCCGTTGACGCCGTCCTGCGCAGCGGCATGATCGCTCAAGGGCCGCAGGTCGCGGCCTTCGAGCAGGAGTTCTCCCGCGAGGTCCTCGACGGGCGGCACGTGGTGGCCGTCAACTCCGGGACGGCGGGCCAGCACCTCGGTCTGCTCGCCGCGGGTGTCGGCCCCGGCCAGGAGGTGATCGTTCCCTCCTTCACCTTCGCCGCGACCGCGAACTCCGTCGCCCTGACGGGGGCGACTCCGGTCTTCGCCGACATCGAGCCCGACTACTTCTGCCTCGACCCGGTCGCGGTCGAGGCGGCCGTGACGGACAAGACCGTCGGCATCATGCCGGTCCACCTGTACGGGCATCCGGCGAACATGACGGCGCTGCAGGCCGTCGCCGACAAGCACGGCCTGAAGATCTTCGAGGACGCCGCGCAGGCGCACGCCGCCAGCTGGCAGGGGCGTCCGGTCGGCACCTTCGGCGAGTTCGCGATGTTCAGCCTGTACCCGACCAAGAACATGACCTCGGGTGAGGGTGGTCTGGTCTCGACGTCGAGCGACGACGTCGCACGGCGGGTCAGGCTCCTGCGCAACCAGGGCATGGAGCGCCGCTACGAGAACGAGCTCGTTGGTTTCAACTGCCGGATGACCGACGTCCACGCCGCGATCGGCCGTGTCCAGCTCGGCAAGCTCGCCGGGTGGACCAAGCAGCGCCAGGGCAACGCGGCCTTCCTCGACGCCAACCTGTCCG
>JAUPKQ010000013.1 GCA_030837345.1 Actinomycetota bacterium
ACGCCGGGCGCCCGCCCCAGCCCGGGGCCCCGCTCCCGACCCGGTCGCCCGCGGCGACAGGCGGCATGCGGCTGAACCCCTCGCTGCGGCTCACCTCCCCGGGCAACGGCGGGCAGGGATCGCCTCCCCCCGGTGGCCAGGGCGGGAACGGCCCCGGATCACCCTCTTCCCGTACCCAGAGCCCTCCGCCGCCACCGCCCTCGCGGAATCCGGAACCTCCGGCTCCCGCAGGGAGGACCTCCGACGGCGCGCAGGGACAACCCGACCGGAACGGTACGTCCGAACAGGCCGGTTCCTCCGGTCTCGGCTCGGGACGCCTGCCCTCCCGCCGTCCGGGTGCGGCGCTCGCCGCCAACCCCCTCGGCGTGCTCGGCTCGGGTCAGAGTGCGCCACCAGCACCTGGTTCGACGCCTCCGCCGCCTCCTCCCACGACTCCCCCACCGCCTTCCGCCCGTTCGGGTCGCACGGCGCTGCCGGGCAGGTCGCCTCGACCCGAGCCCGCGTCCGCGCCGCAGGCGGAGCCGTCGTCCCCTCGCTTCGAGGCTCCTCAGGTCGGTGACCTGCCCCGTCGCACCCGTGGCAACGCCCTGGCCGGTACCCCGCTCGTCGGGCCGCCGTCGGGACCGGTGCCTCTCAACGGCGCGGCCGCCAGCGTGATGTTCGGCCCCGGCGCCGCTGACAAGGCGGAGACGGACGCCGCGTCCTCGGAGACCCCGTCGCGTCCGCGTCCGACGCCGCGTCGCTCCATCGGCGACATCGGCCGCGCGCCTGCGGCCGCGTCACCCGCGATGTCCGCCCCCGGCGCGGCGACATCGCCTGCCACCGGTCGCGCGGACGACGCTCTCCCGCCCGACGACGGCCGTGGGACGTCCCGTCCGGTATCTTCCCGGCCAGGATCCACCCGGCCGCCGTTCCGGCCCGGAGCGACGGCTCCACAGGCCGGTGCGTCGGCGGCCACAGCGGCAGCCGCCTCGGCCCGGGCTCGCGCCGAGGCCAGCGGACGCCAGCCCACCCCCGGCACCGGACTGTTCGCCGAGACCGGTCCGGCCACCGCCACCGGGACGGGCCCACAGGCCGCCAGGGCCCCGCTTCCCGCCCCTCCGGCCCCTTCGCAGACCGCCCCGCCAGCTGGTCCCGCGACGCTTCCCGGGGGTGTCCAGCGGCCGTCGGTCCCCTTCTCCGGCACCAACCGCCCGTCCGCGCCCTCGGCGGCGCCCCGGCCTCCGGCGGCGCCCCGCCCGGTCACCCCCCGCCCGCCGACGCCCCAGCCGGCCAGGCCGCCGATGGGCCGGGCACCGGCACCGCCGCCTGCCGCGGCACCACCGCCGTCCGCGGCCGGTGAGCGGATGATGCCCGGCGGGTACGTGCCGAAGGACGACGACATCGAGATGATCGGGGTCCCGGACTCCGACGTCGACCTGTCGACCCCGATCTTCGACTCGATCTCCGCCTGGTTCTCGAAGGACACCGACAAGCCCTCGGGAGCCAGCGGCGGCCCACGGGTGATCGACCTCCGCGACTCGGCACCGGCCAACTCTCTGGCCAAGTCGTTGCAGGCCGGTCGAGCCGACAGGAACAAGGGCGGTGACAAGGGCGGTGGCCGCTGGGCCGCCATGGGTGACCAGCAGTGGCTCGACGTCAACGTCCGTGCCGCCGCAGGCCCGAGTGTGGCCGGGAACACCGGCTCCGGCCTTCCCCGGCGCCAGCCGGGGGCCAACCTGCTCCCGTCATCCGCGGCAGAAGCTGCCCCTGCCGCACGAAATCTCGTGGGTCACACTCCCACGGGGTCACCGTCAATGACACCATCTGTCCCAGCGGCCGACGGCCCCACCGGGACTCGGCCCGATGCCGAGGCGGTCCGTGGGAGGCTGGGCAGCTACCAGCGTGGACTAACGTCCGCCCGGCGGGCCCGGCACCTGCCGGGTGAGAGCACCATCCGACCGACGCTCGGTGAAACCGAGTCGCGACCACAGGACGGTGGGCAACGGCCCACCGACCAAGGAGGGGACCAGTGAGCACCGGGACCGGAACGGACATCGCGTGGCTCGTCGACGGCTTCACGCAGCGAGTGCCGGGGGTGGCACACGCAGCCGTGGTGTCGGCTGACGGCTTGCTCATGGCCAGCTCGTCCGGCCTGCCCAGGGACCGCGCGGACCAGCTGTCCGCCGTTGCTTCCGGGCTCGGCGCCCTGAGCAACGGCGCGGCTGTCTGCTTCTCAGCAGGCGCTGTCGTTCAGCAAGTGGTGGAGATGCAGGGCGGGTTCCTCCTGCTGATGACGATCTCCGACGGCTCGTGGTTGGCCGTCCTGGCCTCCCCGACGTCGGACATCGGACTCGTCGGCTACGAGATGACTCTCCTCGTCGAACGTGTCGGCGAGCACCTGTCCCCTGCGCTCCGTCAGTCGGGTTCCTCCGGCTGGCAGGGCACGGTCTGAGGTGTGGAAGCCGATAGATGACAGAGCAGAGACAACCAGGACCGCGACGGCAGATGCCTGCCGCGGAGGGCCGCGCACGGTCCGATCCAGCGCTCGCCGACGGCGGTCGTCCCCGGCTCGGCGATCCGGGGGACCGCGGCGGGCCGAGTGCACCCGGCCCGGGAACAGGCAACGGACGGGCGACCGCCCGGGGCCTGACCGGTCAGGCCGGGCTCGGCCGTGTCGGTCAGCCCGGGGACAGAGCCCCTTCCGAGTCGTCGTCCGGTCTGGGCCCGTTCAACGGGCCCCCCGCGGACGACGGCCGCCCCGCCTCGAATCCGGGTACCACCGTTCTCCCGGCCCTCGGCCGACCGTCCTCGGTCGACCCCAGGCCGATCTCGAACGCCGCCTCGCACCGTGGGGAGCAGTCCGGGGACCGGACGACCTCCTCCCGTCGATCACCCGACCCGGCGATGCCGTGGCCGGGCGCGGATCAGCACCTGGCCGGGGACCGGTTCCCTTTCGCCGACCCACCTGGCCGGGGGGCAGTAGATCCGCGTGTTCCGATCGTGCCACGGCCGGTCCAGCCGTTGCCGCTATCGGGACCGATCACCCAACCCACCATCATGCTGCGACCGTTCGACCCGCCTCTGCCGGGGCCGATCTCGCCGCCCGAGACGGGCCGTGAGGCGTTCGTGGATAATCCGCATGAGCACAGCGAGTCTCAGACTCCCGGCCCTTCGTTGGTGCGACCGTACTCACGGACAGGTGGCCGGACGAAGCCGGGACGTGATCTGGCGCTCGAAGCACTGGTCTCCACCACGGTCAGCGGACGGGACGCTTGGCAAAGCCCGATGCTGACCCCGGAACACGCCAGCGTGATTGAGCTTTGCTCGGGTACCGTCTCCGTCGCGGAGATCGCGGCCCGGCTTGCGGTGCCGCTCGGGGTCGCCCGAGTGATCATCGCCGACATGGTCGACCTGGGGCTGATCGAGGTCATGAGGACCTCCTCCAGCACTGGGGACGAACGAGACCCAGCATTCCTGAGGAGGGTGCTCAGTGGCCTTCAACGGCTCTGAGGGCAAGCCCACCCGATCGACGAAAATCGTCGTTTCGGGCGGTTTCGGTGCAGGTAAGACGACGTTCGTCGGTGCGGTCTCCGAGATCGTGCCATTGCGAACGGAGGCCGTCATGACCTCCGCCAGCGTGGGCGTCGACGATCTCTCCGCGACCCCTCAAAAGACGACGACGACAGTCGCCATGGACTTCGGGCGCATCTCGATCGATGACGAGCTGGTCCTCTACCTCTTCGGCTCCCCGGGCCAGAACCGGTTCTGGTTCATGTGGGACGACCTGGTCCGTGGCGCCATCGGCGCCGTCGTGCTGGTCGACACCCGAAGGCTTGAGGACTGCTTCGGTCCGATCGACTTCTTCGAGGCCCGGAACCTGCCGTTCGTCGTGGCGGTCAACGCCTTCGACGGGATCGTCCAGCACCGTCCGGAGGAGGTCCGCGAGGCACTCTCCCTCGGCCCGGACGTTCCGGTCCTGGTGTGCGACGCCAGGCAGCGAGAGTCAGCGAAGCAGACCCTCATCGCCGTCGTCGAGCATGCCTTGCGCACCTGGTCGAACATGTCACCGGCGGTCTGACCCGGCCTCCACGGACGCCGGAACGACCGCACGAGGACCTCGGCCCAGGTCATCGTCGGTCCGGCTCGGCCCGACTCAGTCCTGACTCGGCACGACGGCGGCCCCGGGCGTTGTGCCCGGGGCCGCCGTGGGAGACGAAGAGATCAGGCCGCCACCGCGGTGTCCTCCGTGGCTCCGGTCTGCATGGTCGACCCACGCCGCTTGGAGATCGTCACCATGATGACGATCACCACGATCGCGAGCCCGGCGATGATCGCCCGCCACATCGGGCTGGCGCTCTCGCCGAAGGACAGCTGGACCACGGCCGGGGCGATGAGCACCGACACGAGGTTCATGACCTTGATCAATGGGTTGATCGCGGGACCGGCGGTGTCCTTGAAGGGGTCACCGACGGTGTCACCGATGACGGTCGCGGCGTGGGCGCTGCTGCCCTTGCCGCCGTGCAGACCGTCCTCGACGAGCTTCTTCGCGTTGTCCCACGATCCACCGGAGTTGGACAGGAACACGGCCATCAGGACACCGGTACCGATCGCACCGGCGAGGTAGCCCGCGAGGGGACCGATCCCGAGACCGAAGCCGACGGCGATCGGCGCCATCGCGGCGAGCAGGCCGGGGGTAGCGAGCTCGCGGAGCGAGTCACGGGTGCAGATGTCGACAACCCTGCCGTACTCCGGCTTCACGGTGCCGTCCATGATGCCGGGATTCTCGCGGAACTGACGCCGCACCTCGAAGACGATCGCACCGGCGGCGCGGGTCACAGCGTCGATCGCCAGGCCGGAGAAGAAGAACACGACCGACGCGCCCAGGAGCAGGCCGACGAGAGTGTTCGGCGCGACGATCTGGTAGGCGTCCAGGGCCTCGCCTGCCTCGGCACCCGCCTTCTCGAGAGCCGCGATCACAGAGTCGTTGTACGACCCGAACAGGGCGGTCGCCGCGAGCACAGCCGTGGCGATCGCGATGCCCTTGGTGATGGCCTTGGTCGTGTTGCCGACCGCGTCGAGCTCGGTCAGGATCTGGGCGCCTTCGCCGGTGACGTCACCGGACATCTCAGCGATGCCCTGGGCGTTGTCGCTGACCGGGCCGAAGGTGTCCATCGTGACGATGACGCCCACCGTGGTCAGCAACCCGCAACCAGCCAGGGCGATGAGGAACAGCGAGACGATGACGGAACCGCCGCCGAGGAGGTACGCCGCGTAGACCGTGGCACCGATGATCACTGTGGTGTAGACGGCGGACTCCAGGCCGACGCCGATACCGGAGAGCACGACGGTCGCCGCACCCGTGAGGGCGGTGTCGGCGACGTTGCGGGTGGGCTTGTGCTCGGTCCCGGTGAAGTAGCCGGTCAACCAGAGGATGACGCCCGCGAGGACGATGCCCAGGATGACCGCGCCGATGGCGAGGAGCCGTGGGTCCCGGGTGAGGCCGGAGACCGCCGGACTCTCGTTGTCGAGGTCGGCGAACGAAGACGGGAGGTACAGGTAGGAGGCGATGGCGCAGAGGATGGCGGACACCACTGCCGCGATGTAGAAGCCCCGGTTGATGGCCTTCAAACCGTTCTCGCCCGGACGGGGCCGGGTGGCGAAGATGCCCAGGGCCGCGGTGACGGCGCCGATGCCCGGCACGAGCAGCGGGAAGACCAGGCCCTGGTCGCCGAAGGCGGCCTTGCCCAGGATCAGGGCGGCGACGAGGGTCACGGCGTAGGACTCGAAGAGGTCCGCCGCCATGCCCGCGCAGTCACCGACGTTGTCGCCCACGTTGTCGGCGATGGTCGCGGCGTTCCGGGGGTCGTCCTCCGGGATCCCCACCTCGACCTTGCCGACCAGGTCGGCGCCGACGTCGGCCGCCTTGGTGAAGATGCCACCGCCGACCCTCATGAACATCGCCAGGAGGGCTGCTCCGAAGCCGAAGCCCTCAAGCACCGCCGGAGCGTCGCCCTTGTAGACGAGGACGACGACGCAGGCGCCGAGCAGGCCGAGGCCGACCGTCGCCATGCCGACGACCCCACCGGTGCGGATCGCGACGCGCATCCCTGCGTCGCGCCCGGAGTCCCGGGCGGCGGCCGCGACCCGGACGTTGGCCTTGACCGCGAGGTTCATACCCAAGTAGCCGATGCTCGCCGAGAAGGCGGCACCGACCACGAAGAACACGCTGCGCCCGATGCGGATGGACTGGTCGTCCGCCGGGAGCAGGAACAGTAGGAGGAAGACAATGACCACGAACCAGGCCAGGGTGCGAAACTGCCGGCCGAGGTACGCCGCAGCACCTTCCTGAACGGCTCGGGCGATGGTCTTCATGTTCTCGGTACCCTCGTCGGCCGCGAGAACCTGGCTCCTGAACAGGAAGGCCATGACCAGAGCGGCGACGGCGATTGCCGCAATAATCGCCACAAGAGTCAGGTTTGAACCAGCGAGAGTCACCCCCTGACCACTATCCAGGGCGGTGGTGAGTGCGTTCATCCGTCCTCCTCGACGTTCTCCACCCCACCTGCAGCAGGTGAAGCAAGCCGCCGCAGGAGGGGCTCTTAGGTTGATGGCTCCAGTCAGCCGATCCGACAGGGCCATCAGGCCGGGGCGAGTCTACGGACCGGGAATTCGCCGACGAAAGCGGGGTACGTGTGACCCTACCCACTGAGGAACGCGATACCCGGGAAACGCGCCGTTCACCTCGCCCCCGGACTGAAAGTTCATCGTCGCCACCCCATGTGGACGCTCCCGCCCTTACCTCCGGGCCCGTCGTCCACGCTCAAGGTGTCCGCGAGGCCACGGACGAGCGCCAGGGCGACGGCCTCGTCGTCACCGTCGACGAGCGCGGCGTGGTCGGTGACGGTGATCCCGAGAACAGGTCCGGCGTCGTCGATGCCGACCGACACGGGCACGGAGATCCCAGCCTCAGCTGAGCGCCGTACGGCGCGGGCACATGTCTCGCCGACGGCGAGCCGGATCTCGTCAAGTCTTGCTTCGTCCAGCCCTGCCCGCCTCGCCACAGCGACGGCGACCAAACGGGCAGTCCGCACGTGCTCCGCCGCAGGCCGAAAGGTCAGCGCGACCGTGTGCACGCTCGACTGTCCTCTCCGCCGCGTTCAGCCGGCCGAGCCGTCGGGGCCCGGCGACGTGTCGGCCAGAGCTTCCTCAAGGGTCGGGTGGATCGGGAAGACCTTGGTCAGTCCGGTGATCCGGAAAACCTTGAGGATCTTCTCCTGAACGCAGACCAGCCGCAACATGCCGTCGTGGGAGCGCACGCGCTTCAGCCCCCCGACGAGCACCCCGAGACCGGTGGAGTCGAGGAACTCGACCCCCTCCATGTCCACGACAAGGTTGTAGTGGCCCGAAGCCACCAGCTCGTTCAGCCGTTCGCGAAGGCTGGGAGCGGTGTAGACGTCGATCTCACCCCGCACAGAGATGACTGTGCGGTCACCTTCCTGACGGCTCGTGACGCTCAGTTCCACTGGACTCCTCCTTGGGACGAGGCCCCAAACGGGTTGGGAGGACGCCTCGGCATTCAATCATCCTTGGGTGCGCACCCGCGTGCTGCTGCTCCTTCACAGGACGGCACGAGTATCAACGGTGACCGTGAGGTTCCCCCACGCGACGGCAGGCCAGACCCGTCCCGAAGCCCGAGCGGGCCCGGAGCGCATCAGGATCGCCGCCGACCCGCTCATACTGCTACAGAACTGATGGCACCGCAGCGAAGCGAACCTTGATCCCTTGAGGTGCCCCGGGGCTGGGACGCCCCCGCTCAGCGAGGCGCCAAGCGGACGCCGCCCCGCCCTGGCGCGGTTCGACACCCATCGCTGGACCCCACCCGTTCCCGGCGCCGGGATCGGAACCGGAACGGCGATCCGCACCTCGACCTCCACGCTTCCGTCCCTCAACCAGTCGCAGGACGCCAGGACCCCGCCATGAGCCGAGGCGATCACTCGGGCGCGACGACAGTCCTGACCTGCGGATCCGCCGGGGAAGGCCGCGGACGCCTCGGCCAACGCCGCCAGGTCGGCGGCCACCCCGGCCCGGTGCCTGGTGACGATCACGGTCCCGAGGATGCTTGACAGGGTGAGGAACCCCACGACGACGACGATCAGCCCGAGGACCAAGACGCTTCCGCTGCCCCGCTCGTCGGGCCGTGACCAGGGCGGATACGGGTGAGCCGCACGCCTCACGACGACTCCTCGACAGAGACGGCCTCACAGTGCCAGGGAACGGGAGGGAATGGTTCAGGCAGGCCCATGGACCCTGTGATGGCCACCTGAACCAGGCCTCCGGCCCGGACGAGTCCGACGATGGCGCCTGGCGGCGCCAGCGCACCGGCGATGCCACGTACCTGAGTGATCGACTCACCGCGGGCTGCGGCCCGGGCACCGGCCCGGGCCGCGTCGACACAGCGGATCTGCCCGACGACGACCTGTCCCACCCCCAACAGGGCCGCCAGAACCAGCATCACCGAGGGAAGGGCCAGTGCGGTCTCCGCCGTGACGGAGCCCGTCTCCTCCCGGTTGCCGACGGGAGACGGCGATCCTGCTGAGGCACCGGCGCCCCGGGGCCGCAAGGCCCGGTCAGTTGAGGGACAGCGCACGCTGGATCACGCCGAACAGCAGCCCTCGGACCTCGTCACTACGCATCAGGACGACCAGCAATCCCGCGAAACCACAGGCCGCCAGGGTCGCGATCGCGTACTCCGCCGTCGCCATCCCGGCGTCAGATCTGCCCGGACCCCACCGGACGGTCCGGACGGACTCCCCCGACTTCACGACGTCCACCATCACGTTCACCCCCTGACCGGCGGGCGGCCGGTCCGCGAGCCACCTCCGGCGGCCTGTTCCGACTCTCGCTCTCAG
>JAUPKQ010000108.1 GCA_030837345.1 Actinomycetota bacterium
CGATCGGGCAGCCGGGTCGCCTGACATGACGCGATCGTACGTCCGCCCCGGGAAGGAGCCGGAGAGTGCCTCAGGCTCCGGTGCGGCGGCCCCCCTGTGGAGGAGTGGTTCCGCCGCGTGGTGGGGAGGTGGTGAGGGGACTCCGGAGGCCGTGTAACGCGGAATCGGGCGGATCATGCTGATGGGCGAGGGATGACCCGGGTGAGTGGTGAGAAATTCTCAGTGGCTCGCGTGACGAGCATCACGCACCGGCTTAGGTCTTTGGTCACTAGCCGCTTACTCCCGGTTTCGTTTCGCCACTGAAAGTGTATCTCGCGCTCATCTAGACGGGTGACGTTGGGTTTCATTCGGACAGATAGCCCCCTACGGTGGTCTCGTGAACACCGGCGGTCGCCGTCGCCCGCTCGGTCCGCTTCTCGGCGGGCTCGCGTGCTGCGCACTCGTGATTGCGGCGCTGAGCATAGGTCTCAGCGCCGGTGTCTCGTGCGTGCCGGTGGACTCGTCGAAGGCCACCTCGGTCGCCCAGTTCATCTCCGCGACCCCGCTCATTGCCCGGCCCACCCTTCCCGATCATGACGCCCTCCCGGCAGTGGCTGTTGTTCTGGCTGCCGGGGTCGGTTTTGTGTTGATCTGTCGTCGACGCGCCCCAGCGCACCATCCGGTGCGGGACTGGGGACCGTCGAGACGAGCACCGCCAGGCCCGCTCACGTACCTCTGAGACTGAGCCAGCCGGACAGCCGGCGAGACCCCGATCCACCATCAGGAGAGTCCCTGGTGATCACAGTTCCCCGCAGTGCCGAACTCACCCCCGCTCGTACCGCGATGGCTGCACGCCTGGAGCAGGAGTACGAGAACCACACCGAGCGCCTCGCCGCGCTCCTTGCCTCACGGGCCAGGCAGTCGGCCCGGACAGCTCGTCGCCGTGGTCCCGACACGGCGTACCTCGCGCGTGTCGAGGACGCCCGTCGTGGGATCGCCCAGGTCGCGCAGGCCCTTCGCCGTCTGGCCGAGGGCAGCTACGGGATCTGCGAGACCTGTGGGTTCGAGATTCCCCTGGAGGAGCTCGAGGCCGACCCTGCCGTCAGCTCGTGCCGCACCTGCGGGACGATCTCCGGCTTCTGACGTCGTCCCGCCGCCTTCTTTCGTCCCTGCGGTCTTCTCCGCCGTCCTCCCTCTGTACCCGCCGCCCGCCCTTCGTGGCGGGCGCGGTGCCGGGTGCCCTCTGCGGGTCTCGTCGAGAGGCGCTCTTAACATGGGCTGGCGGTCCGATCTTGACAGGCGAGCGGCCAAGATTTGCATGATCACACAGGTGAATGAGGGACGACACACTCCGACACGCCGATGCAGTCGAGAAAGTTTCGTCCAGATGGTTGGATTTACCTTAAGAGTCCCATAACGTCGTCGACGACGGTCATCGGGTGCTTTGCGCCCCTCGTCTCCTGAGTCGGAGTTGAGCGTGATCACTGCAACAGCCAGGACGGAAGAGCTCGACGCGATGCTCGTCCGGTTCGAAGAGCAGTACGAAGCACGGACCCAGCAGCTCGCGTGGCTGCTGTCCAGACGGCGCTCCCGGGGGATGGCAGTGTCCGACGTCGCCGAGATCGCCAGCTGCCGGCAGGCGCTCGCCGAGACGGCGCACCGGCTCCAGCTCATGGCGGATCGGGACTTCGGGCGCTGCCTTCAGTGCTCGGGTGACATTCCGGTCGAACGTCTCACCGACCGGCCCGGGGTTCGGGTCTGCCCGAGCTGCGAGCGGGCGATCCCCGTCTGAGGGCCGAGAGCCCGACGGCGTCGACGAGGCGGGCGAGACGTGCGAGTTCGACGACGGTCGAGGATGCGCGCTTCCACAGCGAGGACGCCGGCCGTCGCCGCGGGAAGTCGGGGAGGGAACGGTGGATCTCCTCTGCCGCGGCCTCGATCGAGCCTGGAACCCCGCCGACCTCCCGGTAGTCGGTGAGCGACATGCGGGTGCGCCGACCGTGCTGCCAGGTGGCGAGAAGCGCGTGCGACACGCGGGGCAGCGGTTGGGTACCCCGTCCCGCGAGCAGCAGCGCGTCGGTGACGACCGCGTCGACCAGATCGTCATCCACGTCGAGCCCGGTGGTCCGGGCTGGCCCGGCGACGATCGAACGCATCTGTCCGGCGTCCGGGGCGCTCAGCACCAGGGCGGGTGTGCGCACCGCGTCCGCGAGTTCGAGGTAGAGCGAGAAGGACCCCGCGGCCTCACTGCGCAGAACGGCGAGCACGGACGGGCCGCCTGGTCCCGCGGCGGTCCCTGCCAGCTCGTGGGCGAGGGCACCTCTCTCGATCCGTGAGGGCAACCGCTCCAGCTGATCCACGATCAGGACGGGGTGAGGGGACCCCGGGCCGTGGTGCCCCTCGGGGTGGCGGGCGGCGGCGAGCGCCCCGGGCGGGATGCGGTCCGCGGTGAGCACGGTCACCGGATGGCCGGCGGCGCGCAGCCGGGGTACCACTCCGGCGAGTGTCAGGGAGGTCTTCCCCGATCCGGTCGGACCGAGCAGCGTGACGAGACCACGCCGGCGCCCGCCGCCGGCCGGGGTGCCGAGGACCGTCGTCAGGGCCTCGATCTCCTTGTCCCTGCCGAAGAAGAACCCCGCGTCCTCCTCTCCGTAGGGGGAGAGTCCCAGGTAGGGCGGGGGGAGAGCCCCAGGACGGGGGCCGGGGCCGCGCCGGATCCGGCTCAGGGCGAGTTGCCAGACGGCGAGGTCCTCCTCCGAGAGCACTCCGCAGGCGGTGAGGATCGGGCGGAGACCGCCGTCCGGTCGCAGCGGGGGCAGGTGACGGCCGCTGAAGTACCCGCCCACGGTGCTCGGGCTGAGACCGGAGGCCCTCGCCACCTCCCGGACCGTCAGCCCGGCGGCTTCGCGGAGAGCGGTGAGGGCGGAGGCGAACTCCTGCCGGGTCGAGATGTTGCCGGGATCGACGCGCATCCTCGTGGCACCTCTCTGGGCCCGATCGCCCGCCTGGGATACATACGTACCGTGTGCGTATGATTACTGACAGCCTGCACATTAGGAGAAACTGCTGGTCGGTGCGGGGTTGTACGGAGAACTCCACTGATCGGTCGAGACAACATCCACCGTTTCCGTCCGGGGTTGTGCGGAGCGGCGGAGAGGCAATCCCGAGCGAATGCGGACTTGGTTGGCTTGCGGGCGATCGGGGCCGGCGGGGGCGTCAGGAAGGGGATCACGTGGGCGGCCGGGTGCGCCGAGACGAAGCAGCAGCGTCCCTCCCCTTGACGAGACGGGCCGTCCGGGAGGCGGAACGGGATCGCGTCCGCGCTGGCGGTGTTCCCGTCGTCCGTGTCCGGAGCACCCGTACCCCGGCCACGCGGACGGCGGGCGCGGTGAACGGGGCCGACACGGTCGGGCTTCCCGGAGATCCCGTCGAGGTGGCCGTCGTCCTCGGCACGCGCTCCGAAGCCGTCGCCCTCGCTCCCGTCGTCCGCGCCATGCGCCGGAGCAACCGCTTCGACCCCCTCGTCATCTCGACGGGGGAACAGCGATCGATCCTGGACCAGGTGCTTCGCGCTCTCGGCGTCCGGCCCGATGTCGATCTCACGCTGCCCGGGACGGAGCCCGCCGGTTCCCCGCGGAGCCTGCCCCCGGAGGCCGTGGAACGCCTCGGTGACCTTCTCGTCGCCTGCCGGCCGGTCGCCGTCCTCGTGCACGGCGACAGCGCGAGTGCCTTCGGTGCCGCCCTCGCCGCGTTCTCGGAGGGATTCCTGGTGGGGCATCTCGGGGCGGGGTTCCGCTCTCCGGAGGCGCGCTCCGCCGCGGAGATGGCCAACCAGCGCCTGATCGACCCGTTGGCCCGGTGGCATCTGACATCGACACCCGTGGCCGCCGCCAACCTCGTCGCCGAGGGGATCGACCCGTCGACGGTCGTCGTCACGGGCTCGACCGGTCTCGACACCCTGAGGTGGGCGATGTCGCTGAACCGCGGCGGCTCCGCCTTCGGGGAGTCCGCCCTTCGGGACTTCGCCCTCGGCGCTCCGGCCGCCCACGGTCCTGGGCGGGGAGGTCCGGGGAGAGGGCGTGTCCTCGCCTGCCTGCGGACGGCGGACAGGAACTGCGACCGTCTCTCGCGGATGGCCGACGCCCTGAGGCGTTGTGCGGAGGAGGGTGCCGACGTCGTCCTGCCGCGTCACCCGGACGGCGCTCCCGACGGCCTGTGCCGACGGCTCGGGGAAAGCGGGGTCCGGGTGATCCCTCCGCTGGAGTACCTGGACTACGTGGCGACGGTGCGGTCCGCGACCGTCGTGGTGACCGACTCGTCCACCGTCGAGGAGGAGGTGGCGTACCTCGGTACACCGTTGATCGCCGTCGGTGAC
This sequence comes from Actinomycetota bacterium, assembly GCA_030837345.1. Classification (GTDB taxonomy): domain Bacteria; phylum Actinomycetota; class Actinomycetes; order Actinomycetales; family Kineosporiaceae; genus JAUPKQ01. The sequence continues at coordinate 4,355 of JAUPKQ010000108.1, forward strand.
GATCTCCCGTCGCTGGACGGAGCGCTTCTGGAGGCGCTCGACCGTGTCATGACGCCCTCAGGGGACGAGGTCCGCCCGGACTTCGATGACGAGCCCGAGGCCGCGCGACGGGTCCTGGACGCGCTGCGCCGGTCTTCCGGGCGCGTCGAGGTGTCGCCGTCGCCGGGAGCAGCGGACGTCGTCCGGCTCACGGCGGTCGGGGACATCACCCCGGCGACCGTCTGAACGATCGGCTCCGAGGTCTTCGCGAGGACAGGCCCCCAGGTGTCCCGTCGGAGGGCGGCCGACGACGCGCTGCGCCCGCGACGGCAGCCACCCTCCGCGGAGCCGCCAGGGGCGGCCGGTTCCCACTCTGCCGTCGCGAGGTGTCCTTCCCCCGCACGGACTCGCTCGCGAACGGAGGATCCTGCGGGGCCCGTTCAGGGGACCAGCGCA
>JAUPKQ010000109.1 GCA_030837345.1 Actinomycetota bacterium
AGCCGCTACGGAGCCCGGTCTTGGAGACCGGGAAGAGGGGCGATGCCTGCGGTAGCCTCCAGGTCCTCGTTTCCGGCCGCTACGGAGCCCGGTCTTGGAGACCGGGAAGAGGAGTGGCACGCGACGTGCCGATCGGCGTGGTGGGTGCCGCTACGGAGCCCGGTCTTGGAGACCGGGAAGAGGCCCCCCCGTCTACGTGACCCAGCTCGGCACGTCGGTGCCGCTACGGAGCCCGGTCTTGGAGACCGGGAAGAGTGCCTCTGACCTGCAACGATGCATGATCATGGGCCGGCCGCTACGGAGCCCGGTCTTGGAGACCGGGAAGAGAGCTCGCGGAAATCGTAGCCTGTGACCTGCGGGTTTGGGGGCTTCTGCGAGCGCTGCCGCCGATGGCCCTGTCGGCGGGGGTCTTCGGAGATCGTTTCGGGGTGAAAAGGGGCGTTGACCTGGGTGCGAGCGGTCATGCGTGGGGTGGGGGGCATCGGAGCGCTCGCGTCAGACGATGCGGGTGTCGTTGGTGGGTAGTTCGCGGCGTTGACCGATGAAGGTGAAACGGGCGGTGGTGAGGTCGCCGAGGTCGACGATGACGATGGAGTCCTCGGTGAGTTTCATGTGTCCCTCCACGGTAGCTCGGCAGTGGACGAGCTCGGATCGGCTGAGGTCGCAGATGAAGACAGAGTATTGGAGGCGCTCGCCGTATTCCTCCATGGTCTTGCAGACCCGGCGGAGGCGTCGGGGTTCGCGGATGTCGTAGGCGATGAGGAACCGTCGTCGGGCCATGGTGTCGTCCGGAGGATGGTCGAGCGGGTGGGCGGGTGGGTGGCTATCGGGTGGTGAAGGGCGTGTATTCGGGGAGTTCCCCGGTGAGGTGGGCGGCGAGGATTCTGGCCTGGACGTCGAGAGCCCGCCGGTAGTTGACGCGGTACCCGAAGACGGGGTGCTTGATCTCTTGCGACAGGCGGCGCTCGTAGGCGGTGATGACGGCGCGTCGTCCGTCTTTGTCCAGGTGGCAGCCTCCGGCGCTGCGGGTGATGTGGCGGGGCCGGATCTCGGCGTTGTTGATGAGCTGGATGACGGTGCTGTCGGCGATGAGGGGCCGGAACTCCTCGGCGAGGTCGAGAGCGAGAGCGGGACGCCCGTAGCGGGGTCGGTGGTAGACGCCCGAGAAGGGGTCGAATCCGACGTTGTTGAGAATGACCGTCAGGTCTTTGACAAGAAGGGCGTACACGAAGGACAAGAGGGTGTTGACGGGATCGGGTGGTGGGCGGCGCGCTCGTCCATGGGCGTCGAAAGCGGCGATGTCGAGGCCTGAGGCGGGAGCGAGCATGGTGGTGAACCGGGAGAAGTAGAGACGAGCGGAGGTGCCCTCGATCCCGAGAAGAGAGGGGAAACCTTCGGCGGCGGGGGCGGACGAGGCGAGGGCACGGAGCTGATCGACGACCGGACCGGTGTCGGTCTTGGCGTTGCGGCGCAACAGAGTTCGGCAGTTCCGGATCTTTCCTTCGACCATGCGGCCAGCGACGGCCAGAAGGGTTTCGGCCGGGGCGGTGTACTGGCCGCGGCGCAGGTCGACGTGCTTGCCGGGGAGCCCTTGGGCCATGCCGGAGAACCAGCCGCCGTAGCTGAACCAGCAGACCGGGACCTCACGGGCGAACAATTCACGCATCACCTGCGGGGTGACGGTCACGTTGCCGTGCAGGCAGAGCTGGCTGACGTCGATGAGCCGGTAGCTGCCGAGTTGCTCGCGTTCCTTGAAGACTTCGAGACGTCCGCGTCGGACGCCGACGAAGGCGCCCTGTTCCATGACGTAGACCGGGCGGTTGTCGGGGTCGGCGGCCATCACCCGGCGCGGTCGGGCCGGTTCGCGCTCACGGACGGCGAGGGCGTGGACCTCGTCGGGAAGACAGAGCCCGACGAGGGAGCAGCCGGGACACTTGGGACTGCCCACGAGGGGAGGCGGGGCGATCTTGGTCGCCGCGACCTCCCAGGCCTGGGCGAGGAGTTTCCGCGTGCGGGTGACGCGGGCGTCGTCCAGGGGGATGACGACGCGGCGGCGCGGCTCGGCGTACCAGATCTCGACCTGTTCTACCTGGTAGCCAGCGTCACGCAGCAGCATGCCCTGGAGGACGGACTGGATCTCGTCGGCAGGCCAGGGTTTGCCGTTGCGGTCGGGGGAGCCCTTCTTGTAGTCCACCGGAACGACGGTGCCGTCCTTCTCGACCTCCACGATGTCGAGTTTCGCTGTGACGCCCAGGTCGGCGGAGGTGAGCCAGAGGGAACGGGAGGTGCGTCCGGCGAAGCGTTCCAGGTCGTCGTCGGCATCGGGCAGGTCACCGCCGGGTTCGTCGACGACGCGGTGGACGTACAGGCCCTCTTCGACGTCGTCGCTGGTGGCGAACCTCCCTTGGACCCATTCCAGGTGGAACAGCCTCGGGCAGTAGACGAACTCGTTGACCATGCGGGCCGGGATCGTCTCGGGCAGGCCTTCGACGTCCGGGCGGGTGGAGGTCATCGTCGGGCTCCTCGGGAAGTACGGCGGCGCCTGACCGGTGGCGCCTCGGTGGGCGTCAGCACTCCGGCGAACGTCCGCCCGGGGATCTTCCGCCGGTGGGCGTGACAGATCCGGAAGACGCTCAGCAGGTCCGCCCCTGGCGGTGGGGAGCCAGGAGCGGCGCGGCCAAGGATCTCGTGGGAGAGCAGCGCCTGGACGGCGTGGATGTCCAGGGGAGCCGACCACAGCGGATACACCAGGCGCCAGCGATCCTCGCGGGAGCCGAGGTCCTGCCAGCCGGTGCTGGTCACCTGCCCTCCGCCGCCGGAGGAACGGGTACCGGTGCCCGTGGTCAGCAGGAGCGGATAGGCCATCAGCGCCAGCCAGGTCGCCCCCGGCACACCGCGCTCGGCGGACTTGCCGTCGGCTGCGTCCACGGCGTCGAACAGAACCCGGTGGTCGAGGTACTCGCCGCTGACACCGGGGTAACGGCGCCAGCCGGTCAGGGCCTCGCGAAGCACCTCAGGCCGGGACCGCACGAACTCCAGCGGGAACTGGAGCATGCTGCGCATCGACTGTTGTCCCGAGGGAGCCGCGAACAGGCTGATCGCGCCATTTCCACTGGCGTCGACAGCGAGATCCGTCACCAGAGAGGCCAGCCAGAACTCGGCCTCGTGGTCCCCGGCTGTGACAACGTCCTCGACGAACTCGCGGAGGGCTGGGCGCGAGAAACGCATCCGTGCGGGGGCTCCGCGCAAGGGCGGAAAGTCGTCCGGCAGCCCGGGCAGGACCGCGCCGTCGGGGATACCCGTGACCACGGTGACGAGGTCGGCGACCAAGGCATCGACGTCCGGGTGCGCGTCGTGCAGGACGGCGACGGCGTCGGACGTCGACCACGCCAGGCGGGGGATGTGAGTGGTGTACCGGTCAACGAGCCTGAGCATCCCGAGCGCGGCGAGGAACCCGAGGGGGGTCCGGCCGTCGAGGGCCGGCAGGGCGAGAGCAGTCATGATCCTTCCCCGGAGACGGTCGTGTCGGCGCAGCGAACGATGCTCTCCAGCAGAGCCAGACCCCAGCGGCCGTACCGGTCGTTGAGGCGGGCGAACCGGGCCGGATGGTCGAGCGGGACGGTGTCCTCGGAGGGAACCGACACCTCGTCGTCATCGATCCGAGCCTGGACGGCGCGGGGTGAGGGGTCGGTGACGAGCGGCAGGAACGGGCGAGCGTGCCCGTGATGGCTGGCCACCAGGTGGAGCAGCAGGTCGAGATCTCCCTGATAGGGCGTGTCGGGTCTCAGATTCTCCGTGTGGCGCAGATGCTCGCGAACGAGGGCCATCGACCATGCCTCATGCCGGGCACCGCGTGGCAGACCGCTCCGTTGCCGAGCCCTGAGCCAGGCCTGCTGGTCCGCGGGGTCCATGCCCGACTTCGCCAGTGGCTCGGGGGCGATCGCCGCGAGGTAGGGGTCCCCGTCGTGCAGCATCGTCTGGAACCGTTCCTCGGACTTGCCCAGATCGTGCCACCCCGCCGCGTCCTCGATGACCCTGATCAGCGCGGGATCCAGGGCGAGCGCCTCGGCGATCTGCCGGGCACGCTGGCGTACCCCGGCGTGGTGCGTCGCCAGGGGCACCGGCGTTCCGTCGGTGCTGACGGGGGAGTCTGTCGGCAGCGATCCGACAAGAAGCCGCGTTGGCGGAGGTGCCGAGGAGTAGCTGTCCACCACGTTGATCGTGTCGGGGTCCGGGACGTCGACGACCCGAAGGGTGCTGTCCTGGGCCCACTGTCGAAGGTGGCTCCAGGTCGTCCTGTCCCAGGCGACCTTCCTGACGGGGGAGTCCGGCAGGTGGAGGAGCAAGGTCGAGGCGAAATCGGCCAGTCGTCCGTCCGAGGGCCGGTCGTCCGGGTCTGGCTGATCGAACCACGTCAGGACGTCGCCGACCGCCTCCGTGACGGCCTCGGCGGCGACGCCGTCCAGGCCGAGCCGACCGGCAAGGCGGCGGTCCAGGCGCAGCACGCCGTCGCGACGACCGCGTCCTGGCCTGAAGGTGGCGGCCTCGGACGCGTCCTGGACCCGGGACCGGTCGTCCGGGGCCCACCCGTAGCGGTCCAGCCCTCCGCGTTCGACGGGGACGACGACGAGATCGCCCGGTCGCAGCTCCTCCGCGTTGATCCATCGCCAGACGGTGGTGTCGGCCCCCTGATCCGGGCTCCCACGACGGCCGCCCCGGCCAGGGCCGGAGCGAGGACGGACCGAACGCTGCGCCAGGACCCGGAACGGGTCGCGGACCTGGCGGGCCTTCGCCTCGCCGTCCGCGGCGCTCTCGACATCACTGACCGGGACCGCGCTCTGCCCTGCCATCCATTGGCGGACCGCGAGGAACGGCACCTCCACCAGTTCCGAAGCACGAGGCGGCAGCTGGGTGAGGAGAGCGTCGGCATGGGTCGAGGGCTGTTCGGCGCCCTCGTCGTCGCCGAAGGGGTCGTCCAGGGGATCGTCGCTGGTCAGGCCCTCTCTCCACGCCACCTGTACTCCGGCGGGCCCGGCGGCGAACCCGTGCAGGAACGGCCCGATCGGCGGGTCGTTCAGGGGCGGGGGAGCGGTCCGGACCCAGGCGTCCAGGGTGGGGGACAGCAGGACCGGCACGTCGGCGTCCTCCAACCGGCAGGCGGGCTCGGACAGCGGCGGCTGGTCGGACAGCGCGCGGCACGCCAGGGGCGAGACGTCGAGGCCGGTCGAGGGAACGTTCGCGGCGAGCGCCGTCAAGGCGGTCCACGTGGTGTCCCGGGCAGTTCCGTAGACGGGGCCATCCAGCTGACCGTCGTGGACGACGACCGCTGACGCGGCCTTGCGAGCCGGGAATCGTTGGGAGACGAACAGGCCCAGACGGTTGACCCGGCCCAGGCGCTGGACGAGAGCGTCCCAGGATGCCGATTCCGTGACCAGGGCGTCGACGTCCAGGTTCACGCCGACCTCGACCGTCTGGGTGGCGACGAGGACGGCGGGCCGCCCGCCGGGTCCGCGACCGGTGCCGAACCGGTTCTTGACCTCCTCGCACAGCACGGTCCTGTCGATCGGACGGGAGCGGCCGATCAGCAGCTCAGGGGCGATGTCGGGAGTGTCCTTGGCGCCGGCCAGTTTGATGAGGTGCTGGTGGACGGCGCGAGCACGATCCACGGTGTTGCACACGACCAGGGCTGTGGGGGCGAAGCCCGTCGAAGAGCCCGTCGTGAGCAGGCTGGTGACCGCGTCGACGGCGGTCGCCGCCATCAGACGCGGGCAGTCCTTCGCCGTGGTCTGCCGCAGGGTGAGCCGCTTGGCGGCGGTGAGCCGGCGACCGGCCTCACCCTCACGGTGGGCGTCGAGGTCGAGCGCATAGCGGTGACGTCGCGCACGGCCCGTGGCGGAGAGCCGAACGACCTCCAGGCCGGGCGACGGCACCCCCGGGTGGTCTCTGTCCCTGATCGCTTCGACGGTGGTCAGCAGGGCGGTCGCCAGGTGGGCCTCGTCGACCAGCAGCAGGGCATCGGTGCCGATCAGGGCCGCGTCGATGGACCAGCGTCTCGGGCTGGTTCCGTAGCCACGGAACAGCAGGCGGCTGCCCACCTGGTCGACGGTGCCCAGCACGATGCCGGGACGGTCCGGGCGGTCGAGCCACGCCGACGTCCAGGTGACCCCGCCTCTCATGCGGGTGACCGGCAACAGCGGCCCCGGGGCGTGCGGCGCGTACCGGCGCAGGCCAGCGGCAACCCGGCCGGTGACGCCCTGGTCCTCGCCTGCCGAGGCTTTCGCCGTCGCTCGATCGAGGGCGTCGGCCAACGACTTCGCGTGCTCGTACGCCTCGTCGACGACGAGGCGGCGGTCGACGACGAACAGGCAGCGGCGTCGTCCTGGGCCTGATGCTCCCTGGCCACGCGGGCCGGAGGCTGCGGTCACGAACACCGCGATGTCCAGCAGGGACGTCTTGCCCAGGCCGGTCGGCACGTCGATCAGGTCCGGCCAACGGCCCTCGGCCAGGACCTGACGGGTGAGGTCCTTCTGCCAGTTGAACGGGTCGTACCCGTGTACCTCCCGGTAGAACGCCGAGAAGTCGTCGTCAGGCATGGTTTCTCCTCACCCGGACGGGGGCCAGCAGACCGACACCGAGGTAGCGACCGGCGCCGACGAGCACCGGCCCGGCCACCGGACGGTCGAACGTCACCGCCACATGCCGGAACAGGCGGCCTCTCGCCCGGCGAGGCAGGTCGGCGGGTCTCAGCCGGACGGCGCCGGGCAGGAGCGGCTGACGACTGGTCTCGACGTCGATCGGGTCGGGCAGTCCCACCGTCCGCAGGCTGATCCGGACGACGTGCTCGACGTCGTCGGCGTCCGGGGAGTCAGGGAAACGGTCGAGCACGACCGGGGTCGCCGTGACCCACCGGGTGCTGGCCTGCCGCCAGCGGTCCGGGGTGGCTCCCCAAGGTTTCGTCTCCGTAGGCCGGTACACCAGTTGCACCTCACCGA
>JAUPKQ010000110.1 GCA_030837345.1 Actinomycetota bacterium
CGGCGTCACGGTCGGCGTCACCGTGGTGCTGGCGAGGCCGAGGAAGTCGATGGCGTATTGGACCATGCCGTTCTGGGGCAGGGAGTGACCGACGCCGCTGACGCTGATGCCTTCGACGGGGGCCTGGACGGTGTCGGTGCCGTAGCGGGTGCGGGTCCAGGAGGACTGAGGCTTGTCGGTCTTGACGGGGGTCTGGCTGACGCCGCGCAGGTTGGTCCACTGCTTGATCTCTTCGGCGTAGTTCTTGTAATTGAGGGTGGTGTCGGTTTCGCCGTGCCACAGCTGCATGCGGGGGTACGTGCCCTGGTAACCGGGGTACATCGCCCGGGCCGCGTCACCCCAGGCAGCGGCGGTCTTGCTGATCTGTCCGCCAGAGCACTGGTTGTTCCAGGTGGAGCCGTCGGTGGTGGCGAAGCAGGTGGCGGGCACGCCCATGAACGCCGATCCGGCGGCGAACACGTCGGGGTACTGGGCGGCGAGAACGTTGGTCATCATCGCGCCGGAGGAGAACCCGGTGGTGTAAATGCGACCGGGGTCGACGTTGTACTTCTGCTTGGCGTAATCGACCATCGACATGATGCCGACGGGGTCGCTGCCTCCACCGCGTTTGAGGGCGGACGGGCTGTAGACGTCGAAGCACTGGCCGCTGCGGGTGGCCTCGGGGAACACGATGATGTATCCATACCGGTCGGCGGCGCGCACGAAGTCGGCGGCGTAGCCGGTGAAGACCGCCTGCGCCGTCCCGGTGCAGTAGTGGACCGCGACCAGCAAGGCGGGCTTGGCCGCGACCTTGTCCGGCACGTAGATGTACATGTTCAGGTTCGTCGGGTTACTGCCGAAGCTCGTCACCCGTGTCAGCGACGCCGCCGCAGCCGGCTGCGCCGTCGCGACGGAGAGGACCGCCACCAGGGGAAGCATCAGGACGGCGGCGAGGGCCGCGAGGCACCTCTTCACCGTGAGGCGGGCTGCGGGCGGATGCTCACGGGCTGATCGCCCGCGGCGGGGTGAGGCCGGTGTACCGGACATGTCGTCTCCTCATCCTTGAGAAACCGTCGGCCTGGAAAAGCCGCCGGGAGAGCGTGAGGTGGGTTGGAGGACCGGGCTCGCGAGGCGCGGCGCGTCAGCTGGGGAGCGGTCGGCCCGACAAGGATTGGTCCGTACCGGGAACGTGTCAACGGCCTTCCCGGAAGGTTTCAGTACCACAATTTCGGATCTGAAACTATTTCAGTTCAAGGCATTCGCCGGCGAGCCAAGATTGCCTGACATGCGGTCCTGGCGTCCGATGTTCAGGTCACCTGACGTAATCACGAACCGTGTTACCCGCATCGTCTGCCCCGATAGTTCCGGGAGGTGCGACTGCCAGTCAGGGCGAACGACAAGGGCATGCCGGACGACGGACTGTCGGTTCTTTCATGTCACGTCCGAAGGCCCCTCCTTGGAGTGGCAGGATTCTTCCGCCGTGTGGCGGCTGCCCGACATTCCAGGAGGATCCAGTGGTTTTCATAACATGTCGTTGGAGCAGATACCTGTATGGCGGGCTCGGCCTCGTCGTAGCGGCTGGTCTGGCGGGATGCTCGGACCGGTCACCGGTGTCTCTGGACACCGTGTCGTCCACCGCTCCGAGCCCCGGCGAGACCGTCACGTCGACCCCGGCGTCGTCCCCGGCCGAGGAACGGTCTCCGACGGCGTCGTCCGCTGTTCCGACGGCGTCGTCGACGCGCGTCACAGGGGCCGGTGCCCAGGGCCAGCTCAAGGTGGCCGCCGATTTCCTCCGGCGTGTCCCGGCGGTCGTGCGCACCGGCGGGTGCCGCCCCGCGGTCACGGTCACGACCCCTGCCGTCCCGTACGTCGAGTGTGACCAGCCGTCCACCGGCCGCACGGTGATCTTCCGGATCTATCCGGACGCGGCGAGCATGAACGCGAACTTCGACGAGAACCTGTACGCGAATGTGCCCAGCGACTCCAGCGACTGCAGCACGCCGCGGCACACGTCCACCTACCGGTCAGGCTCCCACCGGGGACGCATGCAGTGCGTCATCGAGACCGCCGGCGGGAACGGCGTGATCCTCTCGACGGACGAGAGCAACTCCGTCGTCATCAACGTCAGCCCGGGAACGGCGGGCAAGACCAGCTACCGGGACGGCTACCGTCTCTGGCGGGCCGCGCTCGAAGTGGCACCCGCCTGACGATGAGGCTGTCCGTCGCGCTGTGGCCGCGCCCGGACGTCGTCCAGGAGCTTGTGGGTCAACGGTGCGTCGTCACCGGCGCAGGGTGATCCGGTCCTCCACCGACCGCTCCCGGGCACCGGCCGCGCGCTCGGTGAAACCCAACCGCACCAGGTAGTTGCCGGCGGGAACGTGCGAGCCGTGGCTGTCGCGCCCGTCCCAGGCAGCCACGTAGCGGCCTGCCCCGAGGTTCGTGTTCACCAGCTCGCGGACCTCGGTGCCCTGCGCGGTGAGAATGCCCAACCGGACGCCCGACCCGACAGGCAGAGCAAACGTGAAGCTCGCGTCGCCGGCCGGGACCTCGCCGGTCTGAGGCTGGAGGAAGGGCCGGGGATCCAGCAGCCGGACGTTGTGACTGCCGCTGGACCCGAGGACATCCGGCGCCTCCCCGGTCCAGCCGACCTCGCTGGCGTACCGGGAATGCATCTTGTACTTCTTGATGTAACCGCGGGCTGCGTTGAGCGAGCCGAGTATGAAATTGATCTTGTTGAGATCATAGTTCCCGAGCCCGGCGTCGGAGATCCACTTCAGGTACCGGATATCGGTGTAGCTGGGATGTGACGCGTCCACAGGCTCCGTCGCCGTGTCGGAGAGACCCATGAGCATGGCCTGGAGCCGGTCTACGGCCAGCGAGTCGGTGCCCGCCACGGCGCAGTACTGCAGGACGCTCTTGCCGCCGACCGGCCCGTCGCCCTCCATCCCTTCCCAGGCGTCGAGCACGCTGAGCCCCGGCGAGTAGCTGGGGTAGAGGACATTGGCGAGCTGGAAGACGTTGTACGACAGGCACTTCGCCTCGGCCGGTTTGGCGCCGGTGCCCCCGCCGTGCATGAGCCGCTTCGGACCAGCACTGCTGCCAGTCGCGGAGCGCATCGGGGCGGCCATGAGAATGTTCTTGGTCGTGCCTGTCATCGCGAGCGTGTCGTGTGTCTTCGGCCGGGTCACCGAGATCACGAAGTACTGGGGGTCGGCGAACGCCCGGCTGATGGGGATGGTGGTGGTAGCGGACAAGTCCGGCTTCCAGATCGTCTGAGTGACGGTGGGGATGGCCGTGGCGTCATTGAGGTCCTGCAGGGTGATCCCCGGGTACTCCGAGGTCAACGCGGTGTAGCCAGCTCCGCTCCAGACGCTCGACGTGCTGGAGACAGCGCTGCTGTCGGCGATGATGATCTTTACGGAGGGGCTTATCGACCGCAGGAAGTCCAGGACGGCGCGCAGGGCGTCGACGTGCGTGCACGGCAGGGCCTTGTCTCCGCTGCCCGAGGTCGAGCTCAGTCCGACCAGGTTCGGCTTGAGGATGACGGTCTTGCCGACGATCCCGGCCGCCACCGTCGCGCGCCACGGCTCCAGAACATCCTGGATCATCTTCTTGCGGGTTCCGGACGACGACGCCCCGACGAAGGACACGTCACTGGAGGTGGCCGAGGCGATCGGTGTCACCGCCGGTTGCGCAGCCGGTTCCGCAGCCAGGGCCGGGCTCGGGGCCAGCGCGGGTACACCGATGAGCGCGGCCCCTCCGGCGCCCACAAGTTTCAGGATTTCCCTGCGGTTGACGCTCATGATCACCTTTCTGTGTGACGTGCGGATCGTGACCGCACCGCGCAGCACCAGCGCCGGGTCCACCCCGCCGGAGAAGGTGACCGAGGTCGGCCCGACGACCTCACCTCAGCGAATCCAGAGGTGCCCCTGGCGATCACACCGTATGACGCAACCGGTACCGCGGACGAGGGCGTCGTTACCCGAAGCCCCTTTCCCGACGGTGTTCGGCGTCGCGCGGCTGGACCGCGACCGGCTGGTTCCGTGCTGAGCACGCTGCTACCGGCACACCGCCAGCGGCTCGGGGAAGCGTCGAGGTCGTTTCCTCCGAGATTTCCGATCTTTCTGTCGCCCGGGAATGTTTTCATGCCGTCGGGTCTTCGGCTCCGCCCCTGGTCCCATCACAGGAGCTCGGTCAGAGGCCCCAGCCGTACCAGATCCGGTCA
>JAUPKQ010000111.1 GCA_030837345.1 Actinomycetota bacterium
ATCGAGCCCGACGGCTCCGCAACGTCCGGCGTGCCGATCATGATGAGCCTGTCGACCTGGTACGCGGGCACCGGCAGACGGCCGGAATGGAACCACCGCAGAGCCGTCCAATACGACACCCCTTGCTGCTCCGCCCACTCCTTCAGATTCACACCACCAGCCCTATCCAACCAAGGCCAACTCATGCCAACTAGTCAACCAACAGTCGCAACCCCTTCTACGGGGCGATGGGCCGCGTCTACGCCCCCGATCTGGTCACGGGTCACGCGGATGCGGTCGTGCTGCTCCTGCCGGGCCGGATGCTGTCCACTCCCTGGTCGGAGCTGATGTCGGTGCTGGTGACGGGAGGGGCCTTCGCGGCGTTCCTGTCGACGTCCAGCGGCCTGAGCGTCTCGGTCGCGGGGGTGATCAGCCAGGATCTTCTGCGGGGACGGCTGCGGGCGTCCGTCAGCGGTTTCCGGATCGGGGCGGTGTTCGCCGTCATGATCCTCGTCTCGCTGCGCACCCGGGCCCCGGCGCCGTCGTCGACAGACAGGATCATGGTGCGTCTCCACGCCCCCGAAGGGCTCGATCTGGACCACACAAGGAACCAAGGTCACTGAGCGCGGCGATATCCCTCGGCGTCCCCGCACCGGTACCCGAATTCCTGGCATCAGCCGTGGACGGCGCCAGGAATCGGCTTCCTCCCGCACCCGCCGGAAAAACTCACGAGAGCCCACAGAATGTCGTAACGAAGCGTGGCATTTTCCGATCGCCGCCGGAGGACTTTCGACCTGCGCGGCCCCGAAGGCCTGCTGAGAACCTCGGACGACCGCTTCATCCTCCTCAGCGCGTCACCCACTTCCGGTAACAGCCTGATTACATGAGGTCACAATGCTGTCCCGTTCCACCCGTCAGCCCGTCATCGTCCAGGGAGGGACGGGGGTCGGCGTGTCGTCCTGGAGGCTCGCCCAGGCCGTCGCCCGGACGGGTCAGCTGGGGGTGGTCTCGGGCACGGCGCTGGACGTGGTCGTGTCACGGCGTCTCCAGGACGGCGACCCGGGCGGTCATGTCCGCCGTGCGCTGTACGACTTCCCGCTGCCCGCCGTCGCCGAGCAGGTCCTGGCCCGCTACTTCCGCCCCGGAGGACGCCGGGGTGTCCCCTATCTGCCTCTGCCCCGGCCCGCGCTGCGCCGGGCGGCGGGCGGGGACGAGCTCACGGTCGTCAGCACCTTCGTCGAGGTCTGGCTCGCCAAGGAGGGACACAGCGGCCAGGTCGGGATCAGCTGTCCGGAGAAGATCCAGCTGTCCGTCCCCGCCTCCGTCTACGGCGCGCTGCTCGCCGGCGCCGACCACATCCTCGCGGGGACGAGCATCTCCGGGCAGATCCCGCGTCTCCTCGACGACCTGTCCGCCCAGCGTCCCGGTACCGTCCACGTGGACGTCGCGGGCGGTGTTCCGCACCCGTCGGCCCTCGACCCGGCCTCGCTCGGCGGGAATCGGCTCCCTCCCCTGCGCCGTCCGTCCTTCCTGGCGACGGTGCCGTCCCACGCCCTCACCGATCACCTCGACAGCCTCGACCACCTCGGCCCCGCCCGGAGCACCCGTCCGGACGGTTTCGTCGTCGAAAGTCCCCTCGGCGACGACGGGCTCGCGGCCCTCACCGATCTCGGGCTGCCGTTCTGGCTCGCCGGAGGATGCGGCGAGCCGGAGCGAGTCCGGGCCGCCCTCGCCGCCGGGGCCTCCGGCGTCCAGGTCGGGACCCTCTTCACCCTCAGCCTGGAGTCCGGTCTCGACGAGCCGGTCCGTGAAGGTCTCCTCCAGGAGCTCCGCTCGGGGACGCTCCGGGTCCGCACCGACGTCTCCGCCTCACCCGACGGGCTCCCCCTGACGATCGCCTCGCTGAAGGGGACCCTGAGCGAACCCGAGGTGTACGACCTTCGTCCCCGCCTCTGCGACCTGGGATACCTCCGGACGCCGTACCGCCGCGGCAACGGATCGACCGGCTACCGCTGCCCGGCCGAGCCCGTCGACGTCTTCCTCCGCAAGGGCGGGGCGCCGGAGGACGCCGCCGGGGCACGTTGCCTGTGCAACGCCCTCCTCGCCGACGTCGGGCTCGGTCAGCGCCGCCGGAGCGGGTACGGCGAGGTGCCCCTCGTCATCCTCGGCGCCGATCTCGCGGGTGCCCGTCGTCTCGACGCCGAGCACTGGCTCCACGGAGGCAGCGCCGCCGGCTGGTCCGCCGCGGAGGCCGTCGCCTGGTTGCTGCGCGAGGTCGGGGCCCGCGGCTGATCCCGGGGTTTCGCGTCCAGGACTCTCCCCGTCAGCAGTCGATCTGCCGTTCGGGGATCGGCCCGCCCAGCGACTCCAGGACGTTCCGTGCCCTCAGCCGCGAGACGTTGGCCGCGTACCAGGGGGCCGTCGCGCTCCGTCCCGCGAGGACACAGGTGCGCAGCGGCTCGGGCAAGCGCTTCAGGGCCGGCACCGCGTCGTCCGACAGAGCGCCGAGGTACTGGACGTCGATCTTCCCGGTCCGCTGCCAGCGGTCGACGTTCCAGGACGCGACGAGGGCGTCCGGTCCGGCGAGGGCGAGGAGGAGCAGGCCGATCCCGGCGGACACCGGTACGACCCGAGCCATCACCGTGGTCCGCCGCAGCACCCAGGCCAAGCCCGTCCCGGCTATCACCAGGGCGAGCCAGACCTCGAACACACCGGCGTCGAGCCGCATCACGGTCCATCCGAAGGCCTGTTCGTACAGCCACAGGCGCCGCAGCGCGGAGGCGACGACGACGAGGACCAGCACCCCGAGCGCACCGCCTGCCGTCGCCAGAAGCCTGCGGTCCCGGACGGCGTCGGCGGCGACCCGCGCGGCCCAGGTGAGCAACGCGGCCACGACGAGGGTGAGGACGACGAGCTGTCCGAACCCCTCGCGGGCACGTTCCGCGGGGGTGGCGTCGCCACTGACGAGTTCGTCCGGGTAGGCGCCGAACAGGACGGCTGTCTGGACGGCGAGGAACGTGGCGAGGACGACGTCCACGGCGACGAGCGGCAGCATCCACTCGACCGGCGGACGGGTCCCCCGTCTCACCGTCAGTTCCCGCCAGCGAGGCGGCGCGGCCGCCGTGAAGGCGAGGGCGAGGGTGAAGAGGGCGACGACGAGCCCCAGGAGGCAGCGGGCGATCAGCGTCTCCGGCGCCCGGTCCAGCGGCACCAGGGTGAGCAGTCCGGCGAAGGCGCTGTCGGCCGAGGCGAGCAGGGCGACGCACACCCAGGTCAGCAGGCCGGCGACGACGAGGCCACGGATCAGGGGCCCGCTTCTCGACACCGTCCTGGCCCTCCGCAGCCCGCGTTCGGCCCACGGCAGGGCGCGGAGGCCGTTCAGCGGGACGAGCAGCGGGGTGACGACCAGACCGCTCCACGACCACGCCCCCGCCGCGAGGGCCGCCGCGAGCCCGGCGGCGGCGAGCAGGCACAGCAGCGTCATCGGGACGCTCGTCCGCACGGCGGCCACCGCGACGAGGTTGAGGACGAGGGCGAGCACCCCACGGTCCCAGCGGTTGCGGAGCCGGGTACGGGCGGGCAGGGCCGCGAGCACCGCGATCGTCATCGCGATGGCCAGGACCAGCCACTGGATGCCGAACTCCGCGAGGAGGAGGCTGCCGGCCAGGACGGCGACCCCCGCCAGACCCGCGAGGACCCCCGGCCGGAGCCCGGCACGTGGGCTCCGCCAGAAACGCCCGGAGAACAGGGGCCGGGGCGAGGGGGGAGCGGCCCACGGGCTGGGGGGCGGGACCGCGGGGCCGGAAGGCGAAGCGGACGGTGTGCTCATGCGGGCAGCTCCACTCGGATTCGGCACCCTTTGGGCGCGGGGACGACGGCGATCCGGCCGCCGTGCAGGGCGACGGCCCAACGGGCGATGGCGAGGCCGAGGCCGGTCCCGCCGGACGGCGAGACGCCGGAAGGGGACGTCCCGGCGGGCCTGCGGAAGCGCTCGAACACCGCGTCCCACTCCTCCTCGGGGATCCCCGGACCGTCATCGGTCACCTCGAGCACCAGACCGCCGTCGTCGCCCATGCGGCACCGGACATCGACTCGCCCGCCCTCCGGGGCGTGCCGGGCCGCGTTGTCGACCAGGTTGACGATCACCTGGCGCAGCCGGGCGCGGTCGGCGTTCGCGGTCAGTCCGTCCGGGGCATCTATCACGATCTTCCGGCCGGGGTGCACGGCCCCCACCTCGCGGGCGACGTCGCGGGCCAGTTCGGCGATCGGCACCTCGCAGCGGTGCAACGGCGTGACCCTGGCCTCGGCCCGGGCGAGCCCGAGGAGGTCGTCGACGAGGAACCCGAGCCGTTCGACCTGGTCGAGCACCTCGTGCAACGCGTCGTCGTCCGCGTCGCGCACACCGTCGACGAGGTTCTCCAACTGGGCGCGCAGGGCCGCGACCGGCGTCCGCAGCTCGTGGGCGACGTTCGCCAGGAGGTCCCGGCGCTGGGCGTCCGCCGTCGTCAGGTCACGGGACATCGCGACGAAGGCCCGGGCGAGCTGGCCGACCTCGTCGCGGCTGGTCGTGCGGATCGGGCCGGGTGTGCGACCGGCGGCCATCGCGCGGGCGGCGGCGGTCATCTGGCGCAGCGGGCTGGTCATCCCGTGGGCGAGGATCTGGCTGATCCCGAGCGCGATGATCACAGCGATGGTCAGGCCGTACCGTGCCCTCCACCCGAGGATCACCAGGTAGAGCCAGGTCATGGCGGCGGCCACCGACACGCAGACCGTGACGAGCAGCCCGAGCTTCGCCTTGATGGAACTCACCGGGTCGAGCGGGCGCAGGTCGGGCCGGTACCAACGGCTCACGGCAACGTCTCCAGGGCGTACCCGACCCCGTGCACGGTCCGGATCCGGTCGGCACCGATCTTGCGCCGGAGAGCCTTGACGTGGCTGTCGACGGCGCGGGAGGCCCCGCCGTGGGCGACCTGGGCGGCGGCGACGGGATCCCAGTCCCACACGTCCGCGAGCAGCCGGTCGCGCTCGACGACCCGGCCGCAGGAGCGCGCCAGGGCCGCGAGGAGGTCGAATTCCGTCCGGGTGAGGTGGACCTCCTGGTCCGCGACGCTCACCCGCCGGGTGGCGACCTCCAGGGTGAGTCCCCCGGCGACCAGCGGGACGTCGTCCGACCGGGCGCGCTCCCGCTCGGCGAGGACGGCGGCCCGCTCCACCCGGCGCAGCAGTGCGGCGATGCGGGCGACGAGTTCCCTCGGGCTGAACGGCTTGGTGACGTAGTCGTCGGCGCCGACGGCCAACCCGACGAGACGGTCGGCCTCGTCGTCACGGGCCGTGAGCATGAGAACCGGCACCGGCTCGGTCTGCTGGATCCGGCGGCAGACCTCCAGACCGTCCAGACCCGGCAGCATGACGTCGAGGACGACGGCGTCGTACCGGGTGCGCCCGGCGGCACGGACCGCCGCGAGACCGTCGTGCGCGACGTCCACCTGGTAGCCCTCGCTCCGCAACCGCCGCATGACCGCGTCCGCGATGGCCAGGTCGTCCTCGACGACGAGCAACCTTCGGGACCGGAGGCCGCCCTGCTCGGGACGGCCCGGCGGGCAACCGTGATCAGCAGGGTCGGCAGGCATGGCAGGCACGGTAGACCTCGGCCGGTGAAGGGGGTCCGGTGATCCTGTGGAGATTCGGTGGAGGTCCGGCGGGAGGATCCGGCCGCCCCGGCGGCCGTTCCTCTCCGTGCGCACAACGTTACGTTCGATCACACCAGGTCCGCCATAGTCCAGCACGGAGAATCACCGAGCCGCGCACAACACCTGACTCTTCGTCACCATCAAGCACGCTCGGTCATCATTTCCGGTTCTGCCGGACGCCCGTCCACTCGCTCGTCTTCGGCGACTTCTCCGCAGAGGCGCTGATCAGCCGACATCAGGGACGAACCGCCCAAGACCCGATCCAGCAAGATCATGCGCCGCCTGCTGCGCGACATCGCCGAGAACCGTGAGGTCGGCGACCAGACCACCCTGGCGGACTCCTCCGTGATGGCCCTGATCTCCGAAGGTCTCACCGCACCCGTCCGCTGAATTGCGCCGACCGCCGCAGCGGTTACGATCGGTGGAGGAGAGCCGGGAAGTCGGGTCGGCAGGCGCGCGTAGCGACGTGCGCGCCTCCATCGACTCCGACGAACGGACTGGTACGTGTGCCCGCTCTCCTCCGCTCCTGATTCGCCCTCTCGTCTTCGCCGTCTGTTCGCAGCCCTCTCCCCGGACGAGAACCACAGGCTGGCGGACCTTCTGCGTACCGAGCAGGTCGGCGGCGTTCTCCTGCTCGCCGCTGCCGCCGTGGCCCTGGCATGGGCCAACTCCCCCTGGCAGGGCTCCTACCAGGCCTTTCTCTCCTACTCCTTCGGCCCGGCGGAGCTGCACCTCGACCTCGACGTCGCGCGGTGGGCCGCCGACGGCCTCCTCGCGATCTTCTTCTTCGTCGCCGGGCTCGAACTCAAACGCGAGTTCCTCACGGGTGAGCTCAGCGATCCAGCACGTGCAGTGCTCCCGGTCGGGGCCGCGACGGCCGGAGTCGTGGTCCCGGCCGGGGTCTTCCTCGCGGTGACGGCGGGTGACCCGATCGCGAGGGCGGGGTGGGCCGTTCCCGTCGCCACCGACATCGCGTTCGCCCTGGCGGTTCTCGCCGTCCTGGGGAGCCACCTGCCGACGGCCCTGCGGTCCTTCCTTCTGACACTGGCCGTGGTCGACGACCTCATCGCCATCCTCATCATCGCCGTGGTCTTCACCGACGATCTGGGCTTCCTCCCCCTCGGCCTCGCGACCGTCCCTCTCGCCGGGTTCGCCGTCCTCGCCCGGCGCCGGGCCCCGGCGTGGATGCTCGTCCTCCCGGCCCTCGTCACCTGGGCACTGGTCCACGCTTCGGGGGTCCACGCGACGGTCGCGGGGGTACTGCTCGCCGTCACCGTCCCCGCCGTCCGCCGCACGGGTGAGACCGTCGATCCGGCCGGCCGCCTGGAGCACGCCGTCCGCCCGTTCGCCGCGGGCGTCGCCGTTCCCCTGTTCGCCCTGACCGCGGCGGGAGTGGGGGTGCTCGGTGAAGGCCTGGGCGGGATCGCCCGAGACCAGGTGGTCTGGGGAGTGATCGCCGGACTCGTCGCCGGCAAGGTGACAGGGGTCTTCGGGGGGACCTGGCTGATCGCCCGGTTCACCCGGGCCGAGCTCGACGAGTCACTCAGGTGGAGCGACGTCCTCGGGATCTCCTTCCTGACGGGGATCGGCTTCACCGTATCCCTCCTGATGGTCGAGCTCGCGTTCGAGGCGGGCAGCCCGCAGCACGATCATGCGAAGGCAGCCGTGCTGACGGCGTCGCTGCTGGCCGCCTCCCTCGCAGCGCTCGTCCTGCGGCACAGGGAGCGGCACTATCGGGCGATCGCCCGGGCCCGGCTCGGGGCCTCGTCAACAGAGGCCGCGTCCAGCGGGGCGACGGGCCCCTCCACCCCGTAGTCTCGACCCGGAGCAACATCGGCAAGGAGGGGTGGCGGCATGGGCGAGGAGCGAACCGTCGGGCAACTGGTCGCGGAGGCCACGAGAGACATCTCCGAGATCGTCCGGGCCGAGATCGCCCTGGCCAAGGCCGAGATCGCCGAGAGCGCGAAGAACGGGGCCGTGGCCGGGGGCCTGTTCGGGGCGGCGGGGTACTTCGCCTTCCTCGCCTCGATCCTTCTGACCGTCGCGGCCGCGTACGGGCTGACGGCCCTCGGCCTGCACCCGGGGCTCGCCTTCCTCCTCGTCGCCGTCCTCCTGCTCCTGTTCGCGGGGGTCCTCGCCATGGTCGGCCGGTCGCGCGCCGGACGGATCTCTCCCCCGCAGCGGGCGATCCGCTCGACGAAGCAGACCATCGCGGCGGTCAAGCCCGGCTCCCCCTCCTCCGGTCGGTGAGGGCGGACGCCGCCGAGATCCTCGTCGAGGGGGCCTGGCGTCACCGGTTCGTCGCGGCGAACGGAGGCCGTTTCCACGTCGCGGAGGCGGGCTCCGGTCCGCTCGTGCTGCTCCTGCACGGTTTCCCGCAGTTCTGGTGGGCGTGGCGCCACCAGCTGCCAGCCCTGGCGCAGGCCGGATTCCACGCCGTCGCCATGGACCTGCGAGGGTACGGCGCCTCCGACAAACCGCCCCGCGGGTACGACACCCCGACGCTGGCGGCGGACGTCGCCGGAGTCGTCCGGGCCCTGGGCGCCTCACAGGCGGTGATCGTCGGGCACGACTGGGGTGGCTGGATCGCCTGGTCGATGCCCTCCCTCCAGCCGCGGGTGACGAGAGCCGTCGCCGCCCTGGCGGCGGCGCACCCGCTCGCCGCCCGCAGCCGGGCGGGGGGAACCCAGCAGCTCAAGGCCGGACGGCGTCTGCTCGGCCTCCAGCTGCCGGTGGCGCCGGAGCACTGGCTCAGTGTCGGGGACGGCGTCGAGCAGCTCCTTCGCGACTGGTCCGGCGACGGCACGACCGATCCCGAGGCCGTTCGCCGGTACACCCGGGCGATGCAACTGCCCTTCGTCGCCCACACCGCCGTCGAGTACTACCGCTGGTCCGTCCGGTCCCTGCCACGCCGCGACGGACGGCGGTTCGCCGCCGCCGTCCGGGACCCGGTGGACGTACCCGTCCTCCAGATCCACGGGGCCCGGGACCGGTGGATCCTGCCCGAGCTGGCGGCGGCCTCCCGCCGGTGGGCAGGCCCGGGGAGCCGTTACGAGATCGTCGCCGACGCCGGGCACTTCCTCCCGGAGGAGGCCCCCGACGCGGTCGGTGACCTGCTCGTCGACTGGCTGCGCGGCCTGCCGCCCTCACCCTGAGGCGCAGCCGCCCGTCGAGACCACCTGGTTGCTGGCGACACCGAGTGCCATCGCGCCGCTGGTCTCGTCGTACGTGAGGGCGTAGCCGGTCTGGGGGTCGTCCAGGGACTTCGCGAACACGACCCCGACGAGCGATCCGTTCGTCGAGAGCAGGGGACCGCCGGAGTTGCCCTGCTCCACCTTGGCGTAGAGCTGGTACACCTGCCGGACGGCGCCGGTGCCACCGTAGATGTCCCCGCCGGTCGCACGCAGGACGGAACGCACCCGTGCCGGTCCCGACTGGAACGATCCGTTCTTCGGGAACCCGGCCACGACGGCGTCCGCGCCCCGGTCGAGGTTGGTGCCGGGCCGCAGGGCCGGGGCCGCGAGCCGGGGAACGGCGAGCACGGCGAGGTCCTTCTTGGGGTCGAACAGCACGACCCGGGCGTTGTACTTCGGGCCCCGGCCGTCCACCTGCACGAGCGGCGCCCGCATGCCCGCGACGACGTGCGCGTTGGTCACCACCCGCTGAGGTGCGATCACCGCGCCGCTGCCCTCGATGTTGTGCCCGCACGCCTGGGCCTCACCGGTGATCTTCACAATGCTCCGCCGGGCCTTCGTCAGGACGTTCGCGGACATCGCCCGCGGGTTGGGCTGCTGGACCGGGACGATCTCCTCGGGCGCCACTCCGGCGAAGACCCGTGGGAACTCGCTGCCGGCGACGGTCTCGCGGAAACTCTCCGCCAGGACCGCGACCGGTTGCGGCATCACCTGGTCGATTCCGCGGAGCAACCGTGAGGAGGCGACGGCGCGGGCCAGCGACGGCGACGGGCTCGCCCGCAGGGCACCGCCGACGAACCAGAGCACGAGGGCGACGGCGAGCACCCCGGCGAGGGCCCCGAACATCTGGTCGGCGGCCTGCACCGTCGGGAGGGTCAGCCGGTCCCGCAGCCGGCCTCCGACGAGCGCACCCGCCAGCTGGCCGAGCCACGCGAACAACAGCACCGCGGCGAGGACGACGAACGAGCGTTGCAGCCCGACGTCCAGGCCGCTCGCCAGCGGCGGGACGAGCTTCATCGCGATGACGGCCCCGGCGACGAACCCCCCGAGCGAGAGCAGACCGACCGCCAGCCCCTGCCTGAACCCGGAAATCGCATATCCGATGATGATCAGACCCAGCACGACGTCGATCACTTGACTGTCCTCCCGTCCGGCGCAGGGCCCGACGGTACCGGGACATCCCGGACGAGGCTGGAGTCCCAGGGACCGGCCCAGCCGGCCAGGGTGAGGACAAGGTCGAGCAGCCCCGCCGTGAAACCCCAGATGAACAGCCCGGACGCACCGAATCCCGGCCCCGCGAACCCGCGCGGGTGCACGGCGGTGAAGCGGTTGCGCGGATCGACGAGCTCCGCCACCGGCACGCGCGCGACGTGGGTCACCTCACCCGCGTCGACGGGGAAGACCGGGGAGGGACGGCGCCACCAGGCGAGGACGGGGGTCACCGCGAAGTCACTCACCGGCAGAAAGAGGTCGGGCAGCTCCGCGATCACCTCCACGCCGTCCGGGTCGAGGCCGGTCTCCTCCTGGGCCTCGCGCAGTGCCGCCCCGGCCGGCCCGGAGTCGGTGGGATCGATCCGCCCCCCGGGGAAGGAGACCTGCCCGGCGTGCTCGCGCAGGGTCGGAGCGCGTTCCGTCAGCAGAACATCAACAGGGGGAGCACCGGCACGGGGGACACCGACGCCCATCGTGGAGCCTCCGCCCGCCGGGGACCGGCCCTGCTCCGGAGCGGCGGGCTCCGGGAGGGATCCGAACACCATCAGTACGGCGGAGCGACGCGAATGTCCCACCGGAGGGGTGTACGGACCCGGCCCGCGGTCCCCCATGCCGGTGACGACGCCCGCGAGATCGTCGACCCAGCGGGGACGGACCGGCGGCGAGGCCGTCATCCGGGCTCCCGACCGGCCGCGGGACGGTCACGGACGAGGGTCGCCGCCCGGACCGGATCGATCTCGCCGATGCCGTAGGAGGGACAGAGCCGCGCGACAGGGCAGGCGCCGCAGGCCGGACGGCGCGAGTGGCAGGTCCGGCGACCATGGAAGATCAGCCGGTGGGACACCATGGTCCACTCCTTGCGCGGGAACAGGGCCGTGACCTCCCGTTCGACGGCGACGGGGTCGTCCTCCGTCGTCCAGCCGAACCGGCGGCACAGACGGCCGACATGGGTGTCCACGGGAAGCCCGGGAACGCCGAACGCATTGCCGAGCACGACGTTGGCGGTCTTGCGCCCCACGCCCGGCAGGGTGACGAGTTCCTCCAGACGCCGTGGCACCTCGCCGCCGAAGTCGGTGACGAGCCGGTCACCGATCCTGATCAAGGAGTTGGTCTTGGCGCGAAAGAACCCGGTCGACTGGATGATCTGTTCGAGTTCGGCACGGTCCGCCCGGGCGTAGTCCTCGGCCGTCCGGTACGTGGCGAACAGGACGGGTGTGACCTGGTTGACCCTGACATCAGTGGTCTGGGCGGACAGGACCGTGGCGATCAACAACTCCAGCGGGCTTGAGTGGGTGAGCTCGCAGCGCGCGTCCGGATACCGCTCGGAGAGGATGCGGTAGATCTTCCGGGCCCGGCGGGTCAACGAGATCGCCGAGCTCACGGTCCCGGCGTCCGGAGCACCCGTCATCACCTGGACAGCGTACGTCGGCATCGGGATCCCCGCGTGTCCCGGCCCTCGAAGCGGCTGGTCACCGCCCCGTCGAGGGCTGCGTCCGGGGGATCGCCCGGTGAACGGGTGAGCATGCTCCGCCGCAAGGGTGGTACGCCGAGAGGCGATATCAAGCGCCGTCGGCGGCGCGACGATCCGATCGCGAAGAGGTCAGGGCCGGGGCGGCCAGGGCAGAGGCGGTCAGGACAGAGGCAGGGTCGGGACCGACGGACCGGGAGGAGGACGCGAATGGCGATCGCGGCAGGAGCGGTGGTCACCCTGGACGAGAAGCGCCGGCGGCGGCATGACCTGCTGGCACAGCTGCGCGAGGTGGACCACTGGCGCCGTCTCGTCACCGCCAGGCTCGATCTCGCCGTCGCGGCGGTGACGGCGATCGACGAGCCGACCGGTGACACCGCCTTCCCCACCGTCGCGCTGCCCCCCGGTCTCCGCGAGATCCTCGGCCTGCCGGTGTGCCAGGCTGCCCTCCCCGAGGCCACCGTGCTCGTACGGTTGAGGCAGGCCCAGCTCCAGCTCGACGAGTACGCCAACGCCCTGCGGGAGTCGGCCGATCTCGCCACCTTGGAGCTGGCGGCCCTGCTCGACGCGGAGAGAGCCGTGAACCGCACCCGCCCGAGGCGGCGGGGAACTCGCCCGACGTCCGCCGTACACCTGCACGTCGTGGAAGGATGCGGCTACTAGACTATTTGTACCCTGCGACCGCAATCCGCGGTCCAGGACCGCGTACAGGATCGATCCGACCCCTCTGACCGGCGATTCGTCCGACCCGGCCTGCCGCTGCGCCGTGGCGTGCGGCAGACTTCGTGACGGCGCCGCGCTGGACGGCGCGGATGAGGAGGTCTCGGTGGACGAGGACGTCGTACGGCAGGCGCCCCTGTTCGCGGCACTCGACGACGAAGCCGCTGCCGCCCTGAAGGCATCCATGACGCGCGTCGAGGTCGCCCGATCGGAAGTCCTCTTCCACGAGGGAGACCCTGGCGACCGCCTGTACGTGATCGTCGAGGGCAAGGTGAAGCTCGGCCGGGCCTCGGGTGACGGCCGTGAGAACCTGCTCGCCATCCTCGGGCCCGGCGAGATGTTCGGGGAGCTGTCCCTGTTCGATCCCGGTCCCCGGAACGCCACCTCGACCGCGGTCGCCGACACGATCCTGATCGGGCTCGGCAACGAGGACCTGATCACGTGGCTCAGCGGCCGTCCGGACGTCGCCCGCCAGCTGCTGCGGGCCCTGGCCCGCCGGCTGCGCCGCACGAACGAGAACCTCGCCGACCTGGTCTTCTCGGATGTACCTGGGCGGGTCGCGAAGGCCCTCCTCGATCTGTCCGAGAGGTTCGGCCGCCCCACCGACGACGGTCTCCGCGTCGCCCACGACCTCACCCAGGAGGAGCTCGCCCAGCTCGTCGGGGCCAGCAGGGAGACGGTCAACAAGGCCCTGGCGGACTTCGCCTCCCGCGGGTGGCTCCGCCTCGAGGCGCGTGCCGTCGTCCTGATGGACATCGAACGGCTCCGGAAACGGGCCCGCTGACCCCGCTCTCCTGACCCTCCCGGCCGTCCGGCCCTCGCCGTCATCCGGCCCTCGCGGTTGCCTGACGCGCACCCGAGCGCGTCCGGTTCCGTCAGGTGCCGAACTCCGCACAGAACATGATCGATTGTTTAGCGTGCCCACGACACACCCTGCACTACAGTGCCCCGACCGGAAAAACAGGCGGATCAGGCCGGTAACGGCCCGTCCGCGGGGCACACGGCCGGGGGATGCGGCCGCCGACATGGGGATGAAGGGTTGTGGAGACGGACCGATTGAGTCTTGAGGAGCTGTCAGCCGCTGCCGGCATGACGGCGAGGAACGTTCGCGCGTACCAGACCAAGGGGCTGATCCCGCCACCGTCGCGAGCCGGCCGCCGTTCCGTGTACGGAACGGAGCACCTGCACCGTCTCCAGGCGATCGAACGCGCCCGGCGCCGGGGCGCGTCGCTGTCCCTCATCGCCGCGCACCTCGCCGAGGGACGCCCTCTCGACGACGACACGCTCGTCGACTGGCACCGGACCGCCGAGGACATCACTCCCCTGCTGGAGAGGCTCGACATCCAGCGTGACCCGGCGGCGAACGCCCACGTCGGCGAGCTGCTCCGGGCGGGAGTCTTCCGCACGGAGGGCCGCCGGGTGTACACGGGCCGTGAACTCGCCGAGGCCCTGACGACGGTCCAGAGACAAGGACTCCCTCTCGGCGTCGCTCTCGGCATCGCCCAACGGGCGTTGCAGGCGGCGGTCCCGCTCGCGGAGACGATCCGTGAGTCCGTCGCCGTCCTCGACGGAAGCGCCGCACGCGCGGGACGGAACCTCGGCGAGGTCGCCGGGACCGTGTTCCGTCACGTCATCCGCGGCGACAGGTCAGCGGATCCGGGCGATCAGTTCGATCTCGACCGGTGAGTCGAGGGGGAGCGCCGCCACGCCGACGGCGCTCCGGGCGTGCACACCGGCCTCGCCGAAGATCTCCTTGAGCACCAGGCTCGCGCCGTTGACGACGGCGGCCTGACCGGTGAAACCGGGGGCGCCCGCCACGAACCCGACGACCTTCACGATCCGCACCACCCGGTCCAGGTCGCCGACCACCGAGCGGACGGCGGCCACCGCGTTGAGCGCGGCGACCCGCGCCAGGTGAGTGGCGTCCTCCGGGGGCACGAGGCCCTCCCCCGAACCGACCTTCCCGGTGGCGGCGAGCTCCCCGGCGACGAACGGGAGCTGACCCGACGTCCAGACCCGGTCGTCGTCGAGGACGGCGGGTGCGTACGCGGCGAGCGGCGACGCCACGGCCGGCAGCTCGATCCCGAGTTCGGCGAGGCGCCGCTCGACGAGACTCATGCCCTCGCCCGCTTGAGGTAGGCGACGAGCCCCTGCCCGTCCGGGCCGGGCACGACCTGGACCAGCTCCCAGCCGTCCTCGCCCCACTGGTCGAGGATCTGCTTGGTGGCGTGGACGATCAGCGGCACGGTCGCGTATTCCCACTGCTGCGGCATGCCCGGAAGCCTAGCGGCGAGTTCCCCCGGGCCATCGCGCTGACGCGACGCGGCGGAGACGGGTCCGGAAAGCGTCCGGAAGACGGCCTGGCTACGCTCGAAGCGTGCCCCACGACGACGACCCCGGCGACACCGGCCGGAACGACTGGGACGGCGTGCGCCTCCACGTCGTCACCGGAAAGGGCGGGACGGGCAAGACGACCGTCGCCGCCGCGCTCGCCCTGGCCCTCGCCTCGGGCGGCGCCAGGACCCTCCTCGCCGAGGTCGAGGGGAGGCAGGGGATCGCCGCCCTGTTCGACGTCCCGCCGCTGCCCTACGAGGAGCGCAAGATCGCGGTGGCGCCGGGCGGCGGTGACGTCTTCGCCCTCTCGGTCGAGCCCAAGGCCGCCCTGATGGAGTACCTCGACCTCTTCTACCGCCTCGGGCGGGCGGGCAAGGTCCTCGAACGCGTCGGCGCGATCGACTTCGCGACGACGATCGCGCCCGGGCTCCGCGACGTCCTGCTCACCGGCAAGGCCTACGAGGCCGTGCGCCGCCGGGGCCGGACCGGCCCCGTGTACGACGCGGTGGTCCTCGACGCCCCGCCCACGGGGCGGATCGGCCGGTTCCTCAATGTGAACGAGCAGGTCGCCGGGCTGGCGAAGGTCGGGCCGATCCACACCCAGGCCGAATCGATCATGACGTTGCTGCGGTCCCGGGCCACCGTCGTCCACCTGGTGACCGTCCTGGAGGAAATGCCCGTCCAGGAGACCCAGGACGCCGTCGAGGAGCTGCGGGCCGCGAACCTCCGGGTCGGGGGGATCGTCGTCAACATGGTCCGCGACCCGGTACTGCCGGATCCGGCCCTCGACGCGGCGGCCCGGGGCGATCTCGACCACCGGGCCGTCGCCGAGAGCCTGGACGCCGCGGGGCTCGCCGGGCGCGGAGGGCGGGCGTCCGCGACCGGGGCCGCCCGTGTCACCCGGCTGACCGCGGGCCTCCTCGCGGAGGCCGCCGAGCACACGACCCGCCTCGAGGTGGAGGCCGTCCAGCGCGAGCAGCTGAGCACGCTGGAACGCCCCACGTACGAGATCCCCGCCGTCGCGGGCGGGATCGACCTCGGAGCCCTGTACGACCTGGCCGAGCAGCTCGCCGACCAGGGCATGTCGAGCGGGCGGTGACGGTGATGGCGACGAGCGGGACGACGCGCGGGGCACCCGGACTCGACGTCGACGGGATGCTCGACGACCCGGGGATCCGGGTGATCGTCTGCTGCGGGGCGGGCGGTGTCGGCAAGACGACCACGGCTGCCGCCCTCGGGCTCCGGGCGGCGGAACGGGGCCGGAGGGTCGTCGTCCTCACGATCGACCCGGCCCGGCGCCTGGCACAGTCGATGGGCCTTCGCGAACTCGACAACACCCCCCAGCCGGTGCCGGGGGCCGACCCCGCCGGCGGCGGAAGCCTCGACGCGATGATGCTCGACATGAAGCGCACCTTCGACGAGGTGATCGAGGCGCACGCCTCGCCGGACAAGGCGGAGCAGATCCTCACCAACCCCTTCTACCAGGCCCTCTCCAGCTCCTTCGCGGGCACACAGGAGTACATGGCGATGGAGAAGCTCGGTCAGCTCCGCGCCCGCGCCGACGCGGACCCGGCGTCGTGGGACCTCATCGTCGTCGACACGCCGCCGAGCCGATCGGCCCTCGACTTCCTCGACGCGCCGCAGAGACTCGGATCCTTCCTCGACGGCCGGCTCATCCGTCTGATCGCCGCCCCGGCGAAGGTCGGGGGGCGGGCCTACCTGAAGGTCGTCTCGGTGGCGATGAACGGGGCGACCGGCGCCTTGTCGAAGCTCCTGGGGGGTCAGATCCTTCTCGACCTCCAGGCGTTCGTCGCGGCGCTCGACACCGTGTTCGGCGGGTTCCGGGAACGTGCGGACCGCACCTATCAGCTCCTCCAGGCCGAGGGGACGGCGTTCCTGGTCGTCGCGGCACCGGCACCGGACGCCCTGCGGGAGGCCTCGTACTTCGTCGAGAGACTCGCCCAGGAGCGGATGCCGCTCGCGGGGCTCGTACTCAATCGCGTGACGACGGCCCACGCCGCCGAACTCTCGGCCGGGCGTGCCCTCGACGCGGCCGAGGATCTGGACGACGACGACGGTCACGCCCTCGCCGCCGGCCTTCTGCGGCTCCACGCGGACCGGATGCAGCGGCGCGAGCGCGAGCAGACCCTCGCCGCACGGTTCACCGGGGCCCATCCGGCGGTGAGGATCGCCCAGGTTCCGGCGCGCCCCTCGGACGTGCACGATCTCGACGGGCTGCGTGACATCGGCGTCAGCCTCTCGACGGGCTGACCACGGCCCACCGCACGTCGTCCGGACGGCAGAACGCCGGTCAGGGCGGAGTTCCCAGGTGCTCCGCCCTGACCGGCGTCATCCAGCGTCCCGCCTGGCGGCGGTCCATGTCCCACGACGTACCCGGCCCGCCCGACGGCGGGCCCAGGGGGGTGGGTCAGCCTGCCGCCCGCTCGGCAGCGGCCGTACGTGCTGCCGCCACCTCCAGCAGGCGCTCGTGCTCCGCCCGGGCCGTCTCCAGGAGACGCCCCCAGGACTCTACGTTGGGACGGCGGCGCAACAGCGCCCGCCGCTCACGCTCCGTCATGCCCCCCCAGACACCGAACTCAATTCGGTTGTCCAGGGCGTCGGCCAGGCATTCGGTACGCACCACGCAGGACATACAGATAGCCTTCGCGCGGTTCTGGGCAGCCCCCTGTACGAAGAGTGTGTCCGGATCAGTTGTCCGGCACGCACCCCTCGAAGCCCAGTCGTACGTGCTGCTGGTCATCTTTCCTCCCGTCGACCCCGCGGTCCGCCCGACCTTCCCCCCACGGCGGACCCGAAAACGAATCTAGGTGACTCCGCGTACGTGGGATACGGGCCAGACGGATGATATCCGCAGCAGGGGCCCTGCGTCCCACTACTTAAAGTCACCTTGATATACCCTTTGTGATTGTCTATCCCTCGAGCAGAGTGACACCCTACGTGACGCTCACCCGAACGTGGCGAATCGGAACCACGCCCCATTCGTCACCTACTCCCCTATCGGAGCACGCGCCGATGCGTTACGTACAGCGGGAGACGTAGTCTTGGGCCCCATGAGGAGTACCAGCACACCGGCGAAGGGCGCCCTGGGACTGCTGGGGGCCTTCGTCGCGGTGAGTACCGTCATCGGCCTGCTCCTGGCCGGTCTGGCGATGCCCGCGGCCTACGCCACCGGAACCGTCACGAGCGGCAGCGTCGACTTCTTCAACTCCCTTCCCGCGGAGCTGGCCGAGCCACCCCTCGCCGAGCAGTCGACGGTTCTCGACGCCGACGGGCGGCCCATCGCCCACTTCTACGACGAACGACGCATCCTCAAGCCCCTGTCCAAGATCTCGCCTAACATGCGCAAGGCGATCATCGCGATCGAGGACAGCCGCTTCTACCAGCACGGCGGGGTCGACCCCCGTGGTCTCACCCGCGCGTTCCTGACCAACCAGGTGAACGACGGCGTGGTCCAGGGGGCTTCGACCCTCACCCAGCAGTACATCAAGCTGCGGATCCTCGACGCGGCCGTCAGCAGCCACGACAAGGCCGGGCAGCAGGCCGCGCTCGCCAAGAACTACTCCCGCAAGGTCCAGGAAGTCCGCATGGCCGTCGCCCTCGAGAAGAAGAGGAGCAAGGACGAGATCCTGGCGGGCTACCTCAACATCGCCCTGTTCGGGCGGGGGGTGTACGGGGCCGAGGCCGCCTCGCAGTACTTCTTCGACGGCACCCCGGCCAAGCACCTGACGGTCCCCCAGGCCGCGCTGCTCGCGGGGCTGGTCCAGTGGCCGACCCGCTACGACCCGATCGAGCACCCGGACGCCGCCCTCAAGCGCCGCAACGTCGTCCTCGCCCGCATGCTCGAGCTGAGCGCGATCACCCAGGCCGAGTACGACCAGGCCGTCGCGTCCCCGCTCGGGGTCAAACCGCGGGCCCTGGACAGCGGGTGCGTCCAGGCCAGGAGCTCGGCCTACTTCTGCTCCTACGTACGTGAGGTCATCAAGCAGGACCCAGGGTTCAGCGCCCTCGGCAAGACCCCGAAGGAGCGTGGGAACAACCTCAAGCGGGGCGGTCTGATCATCCGGACGACGCTCAACCAGAAGATCCAGCTGGCCGCCAAGGACGCCATCGAGAAGAAGGTCCCCACCGGGGACCCCAGCGGTGTCGGGACCGTCGCGGTCACGGTCGAGCCGGGGACCGGCAATGTCCTCGCGATGGCGGAGAACCGGAGCTTCTTCCCCGGGAAGAAGCTCGGTCAGACAGAGATCAACTTCGCGGCGAACTTCTCCCTCGGCAGTAACCGGGGCTTCCAGCCCGGGTCGACCTTCAAACCGTTCACCCTGGCGACCTGGCTCGCGCAGGGCAAGGGTCTCTACGACGTCGTCGACTCAGGGCAACGCGCCCGGGCGATGAACGAGTTCGAGACGTGCAAGGGCAAGTTGCCCAAGGGTCTGCCCGCCTGGGAGCCGCACAACTCCGAGGGCCACGGTGGGGGCTCGATGACGGTGATGGACGCCACCCGCAGCTCCGTCAACACCGCCTACGTCGACATGGCGTCCAAACTGAGCCTGTGCGACATCGCCAAGACGGCGACCAGTCTCGGCGTCCAGAAGGCCTGGGCCTACAACGCGGGCCAGTGCCAGGGCGAGGACACGACGAAGCTGCCCGACTGCACGCCGTCCATGGTCCTCGGCGCGGTCGAGGTCGCTCCCTTGTCGATGGCCGCCGCGTACGCCGCCTTCGCGGCCGAGGGCAAGTACTGCAAGCCCCTCGTCGTCACGTCCATCACCGACAGGGACGGCAAGAACATCCCGGTCCCCGGCAGCAGCTGCACCCAGGCGCTCGAACCGAACGTCACCCGCGGCGTCATCTACGCCCTCAAGCCGGTGCTGGTCTCCGGAACCGCCGCGGGGAACGGTATCGACCGCCCGGCCGCCGGTAAGACCGGCACGACGGACGACTCCAAGGACACCTGGTTCATCGGCTTCACCCCGCAGCGGGCCACCGCCGTCTGGGTCGGCGACAACCCGGACCCGATCGACGGCAAGGCCCGCAAGTCGATCAACAACCGGAAGATCGGTAGTCAGCGGTACGGAAACATCTACGGTGCAACAATCGCAGCCCCTCTCTGGCGCACGATCATGAAGGTCGCCCACGAGGGACTTCCCCAGAAGGACTGGGCGAACCCCTCCGGCAAGGCCCTCGACGGTTCCTCCGTGCGGATGCCAGGTGTCGTCGGAAAGTCCGTCGCGGAGGGGAAGGCGGAGCTGGAGGCGGCAGGCTTCGACGTGTCCGTCGGCGAGCCCGTGCCGTCCGACATGGGCCCCGACCGCATCGCCCAGACCAGCCCCGAGCCGGGCGCCCGTGTAGCCCCTGATTCCAAGGTCACCATCCTGCCGGGCAACGGACAAGGCGGTGGCCAGGGCCAGGACGCGGGCAAGAAGCAGGACAACGGCAATGGCGACGGCAATGACGACGGCGACGGTGACGGCGCGCCCCAGGACAATCGGATCACGCTGAAGAAACCTCTCACCAGGCACCCGAGAGTGACCGTCAACGGGCCCGTGTTCAAGAAACCCCCGGGGGGCTGACAGCCCGGACCACCGAGACCCAGAAGGAGCCCTTGGCGCCAGAACCGGCACCAAGGGCTCCTGTCCGTCAGGGAGCGGCGCTCACCCCGCCAGCTGGCGGCGGACCTCAGCGGCGACCCGTCCGCCCTC
Source organism: Actinomycetota bacterium (assembly GCA_030837345.1). Taxonomy (GTDB): domain Bacteria; phylum Actinomycetota; class Actinomycetes; order Actinomycetales; family Kineosporiaceae; genus JAUPKQ01. Next base: position 20,318 of record JAUPKQ010000111.1, read on the forward strand.
CGCCCGCCCGGCGATCCTCGGCTGCACCGCCTTCATCACACGGCCCATCGCCGCCATGCCCACCGCTCCTGGCGTCGCCACGGCGGCGATCTCCTCCGCGACGAGGGCGGTCAACTCGTCGTCCGAGAGCTGCGACGGGAGGTACTCCGCCAGAACGCCGAGCTCGTCGCGCTCACGAGCGGCCTTCTCGGTCCGGCCGGCGCCGTCGAAGGCCGCGGCGGCCTCCCGCCGCTTCTTCGCCTCCCGGGTGAGCACGGAGACCACTTCGTCGTCCGTCAGTTCGCGGGCGACGGCCCCGGCGACCTCGTCACACCGGATCGCCGTCAGCACCATCCGGATCGTGGCGGACCGCAGCTCGTCACGACCGCGGATCGCCTCGGTCAGATCGGCCTGGAGACGGGCCTTGAGACGTGCCTTGAGGCCGGGAACGCTGTTGTCTGGCATGGCGACATCCTCGCACCGGTTCAACCTGGGAGACTCGACGGATGCGTCTGTCCACCGCGTTCGCGACAGCGGCCGCCGCAGCCGCCACCGGCCTCGGCTATGCCTGGGTGGAGGCGCGGACCTTCACCCTGCGGAGCTTCACCCTCCCCGTGCTTCCCCCTGGGAGCGCGCCGCTCCGGGTGCTCCACGTGTCGGATCTCCACCTGCTTCCCCGCCAGCGGAGCAAGGCCGAGTGGCTGCGCTCCCTCGGCCGCCTGGAACCCGACCTCGTCGTGTCGACCGGCGACAACCTCGCCGCTCCGGACGCCGTCCCCGACGTCCTACGGGCCCACGGCTCGCTCCTGGACCGGCCAGGCGTCTTCGTCCTCGGATCCAACGACTACTGGGGGCCGAAGTTCAAGAACCCCGCGCGGTACCTCCTCCCCGAGGGCGGGAAGAAGCGCCTGCACGGTGAGCGACTCCCCACGTCAACGCTGACCGACGCCTTCCGGAGCGCCGGATGGCTCGACCTCACCAACGCCCGCAGAACCCTGAAGATCGGGACGACGGTGCTCGAGTTCGTCGGCGTCGACGACCCGCACCTCGGGTTCGACCGCTACGAACGGATCGCAGGACCCAGCAACCCGGACGCCGCCTTGACCATCGGCGTCGCCCACGCGCCCTACCGACGGATCCTCGACGCCATGACGGCAGACGGCGCCCGCCTGCTTCTCTCCGGTCACACCCACGGGGGACAGTTGTGCCTTCCCGGCTTCGGAACCCTCGTGACCAACTGCGACATTCCACGCAACCAGGCCAAGGGCCTCTCCCGCTGGCCTTCCCCCGCCCCCTCCACCTCTTCCACCCCTTCCGTCTCCTCTGCCTTCCCCGTCTCCCCCGCCTCCGCCACCGGGCCGGGCGCCCCATCTGCGGCCTGGCTCCACGTGTCGGCAGGGCTCGGCACCTCGCCCTTCACGCCTGTCCGCTTCGCCTGCCGTCCCGAAGCGAGCCTTCTCACCCTCGTCGCCCCCGAAACCCTCCCGGCCCCCTGAAGGATCGGTCACCGAGCCCCACCCGAACCGGTTTCCTCCCAGGGCACCCCCTCGGCTATGCTGACCGAGCTGCTCCGGGGTGTGGCGCAGCTTGGTAGCGCGCTTCGTTCGGGACGAAGAGGCCGTGGGTTCAAATCCCGCCACCCCGACCACGTAGTAGCAGGTGAGAGGCCGGTTCCTTGAGTCAAGGAACCGGCCTCTCGGCTGTTGCGGGGCCCGTTGGGAGAGATCTGGGAGAAGATCTTGTGCTTTCCCTCCCGGGCCCTGCCTATCCTGCGCTCCAGCAGAAGCGCGTCGAGGACGGCCCGCTCCGCAGACCGCAATGAGCCCGGAACCCGGCGCTACCGCAGGTGATGACCGAGACTCGGGCCAGCGCCGAGGACGCATCCGGAGCCTGCGGGGAGGTGCTGTGGGCTCAGGTCGAGCACGCGCGAAGAGTCTTGACCCGTTCAGCTAAGAGCTGTGCGAAAGCTCGTGGGTCGTCGTGTTCCCACACCCGAACGACGGTCCAGCCAGCCGCTTCGATCGCAGCCGTGGTTCGAACGTCTCGCGCCATGTTCTCGGCGATCTTGGCCGACCAGAAGTCGGTATTCTGGCGCGACGGGCGGTAGTGGGTCGGGCATCCGTGCCAAAAGCAACCGTCGACGAAGACAGCGACCTTGACACGGGTAAAGATCAGGTCCGCCCTAGCACGAACGCTCTGGACAGGCCGTATGTCGACGCGGTAGCGCAAGCCAAGCGCGTGGGCGGCACGACGCACGAGCATCTCAGGCTTAGTATCTCTACCTCGATTGCCCTGCATCGAGGCACGCACAGCCGGGCTCGACGCCCACGACTCGGACACGCCACCAGTCTGGCCCATCGGGACGATCGAAGTGAATCGGACTCTGCGGGGTCTTGCCCGATCCTGTCAGCCCATCCCGCTAGCATCCGGGCGTATGCGGAGCGTTGAGTTGTTCGCGGGGGGAGGTGGACTCGCACTAGGTACTCACCTAGCCGGGTTCACCACCGAGATCGTCGCTGAGTGGGACCGCTGGTCATGCGACACCCTGCGTGAGAATGCAGCAGGAGGCCACCCACTCGCCCAAGGACTCGACGTGCGAGAGGGCGACGTCCGAGTGATCGACTGGTCTGCCGTACGAGCAGGAGTCGATCTTGTAAGTGGTGGCCCCCCCTGCCAACCGTTCAGCGGCGGAGGCAAGGGCCGAGCAGCAGACGACAAGCGCGACATGTTCCCTGCGACAGCAGAGGTCATCCGAATCCTGCGCCCGCGAGCCTTCATCGTCGAGAATGTGCGCGGCCTGACCCGCAGCGCGTTCGCGGACTACTACTCGTACATCCAGCTTCGCCTCGCCCACCCCGAGCTTGTCAGCCGCGAAGGCGAGACATGGGGTGACCACTTCGCACGGCTCCAGGCTGAGCACACGTCCGTTCGCTCCGACCTGCAGTATCGGGTCGTGCCTACCGTGGTCAACGCCGCCGACTACGGTGTCCCACAGCAGCGTTGGCGCGTCGTCCTCGTTGGCTTCCGCAGCGACCTTGACGCGGAGTGGAGCTTCCCTGAGCCCACTCACTCGGCTGCCGCTCTTCGGGCCGTAAAAATGGACGGGTCCTATTGGGATCGGCACGAGATCTCCACCCCGCATCGCGGCGAACCCCGACCTCAGCGACTCTTCGAGTGCCCATTGAAGCCCTGGCGCACGGTTCGTGACGCATTAGTTGGCCTACCTGAACCGACCGTGCATGGAAGCAAGCGGTTTCTGAACCACATTCTCCAGCCAGGTGCGCGGTCTTACCCGGGTCACACGGGGTCTTACATCGACGAGCCCGCGAAGGCGCTGAAAGCAGGTGTGCACGGCGTTCCCGGTGGCGAGAACATGATGCGCCGAGTCGACGGCAGCGTTCGTTACTTCACCGTGCGTGAGTCCGCCCGCCTCCAGACCTTTCCCGACCGCTATGTCCTGCACGGCCCATGGGGCGAGGCGATGCGCCAACTCGGCAACGCGGTACCCGTCATGCTTGCTCAGATCGTCGCGGCTTCCGTGCGTGAGCATCTTGACCTTGCAGACCTCCGCGCAGCTGCGAAGAACCGAGCCACCCGCCCCTCCTCGACTTCTGCGAGCGTAATGTGAACAACGACGAGCCCTACAACCCCCTTGCCATGGTCAACCTCGCTCATAGCATCGTCACCCATATGGAGGAGATGGAGCCGCATCCGCTCGACACCATTCCTCGTTTCCATGGCGCTGGCCTGTACGCCATCTATTACTCCGGCCCATACCATGCGTACGAACTGCTGGCCGAGAGGTCTCGCGAAGGCGACTTCACAGAGCCCATCTACGTCGGTAAGGCCGTGCCTCCTGGAGGTCGACGCGGCCTCGACGACCCGGCAGGCAAGAAGACGCTCGCCTTGGGTGCTCGGCTGCGCGAGCACGCGAGAAGCATCCGAGCGACGGCGAACCTCGAGATCGAGGACTTCCATGCCCGATGGCTGGTCGTCGAGGACATCTGGATTGCCCTCGGCGAATCAGCCATGCTGCGACGGCACCGGCCCGTGTGGAACGCCCTCGTGGACGGCTTCGGGAATCACGTACCCGGCAAGGGACGCATCGATGGCAAACGCTCGCGGTGGGACACCATTCATCCCGGCCGATCATGGGCACACAAGTACCCCGAACGCGACGAGACGCTAGAAGCCATTGAGCAAGACATCCAGGAGTACCTGAGATCCCGACTCGCCTAACGCCGACCATCACCGTTGCGGACGTTCCCCTGCCCATATTGAGCGGAGCACCTGAGTTCCCACAATGCCCCATGTATGATCCGGAGCACTAGGCGAAGTGGAACTTTGGTTGAGCTGTCCCGGTTTTGGTGAAGGCCAAGGTCTCAGTGTGGTCCTAGTCGCCGAGTCGCCCGGGGCAATCTCCCCTCAGGTTACTCGGCGGTCATGCGGTACATCGAGGAGCGACAGGCAGCACCGCGCGGTATCGATCTTGATTTCGTGGATTCACGTAGTCTGTGACCATCAGGGGCCCGCGCAGGCCCCCGAGCCATCGTTCAACCCCTCGGCAGCCTCGACCGCAGCGGGACTCGGCGGAGATCAGCGGCGAAGGCCGAGAGTCGCCGCTCCGCGGTGGTGAACACGACGTCGAGGTCGATCGACCAGTACCCATGAATGATTCGGTTCCGCAACCGGGCGGGCTGACGCCACGGCCTGATCGACGGCTTCGATCATCTCCTCCAGCAGGAGGACGTCACGCGGCATAGAGAGGCTGCGCCTCCGCCAGTACGGCCGCCCGTATCCGCTCGTGCAAGCCCGCGCGCGACACCAGATCGATCGAACGGCCGAAGATCTCCGAGAGCTCGTCCGCCAGGTCCTCGATCTCCCACCCCAGACGATGCCCAGGCCTCAACTCGTACAGGACATCAACGTCACTCGCCGGTCCGGCCGTCCCGTGAGCCGCCGATCCGAAGATCATGAGAGCGCCGATTCCCTACCGTTCGCGCACCGCAGCCAGCCGGGTCTCATCGACCTGCGCACCAGCCACGATCATGCCTCCAGGGTAGACCAGCATCGAGCTCCTCGACCTCACGTCACTTCCCTCCCAGCACCCCACCGCCACCGACACCCTGAGCTGCACCTTTCACGAAGCGTGAGGCCACAAAGGACCGCTGACGCCGTTCGGGACGAAGAGGCCGGAACTCGTCGTTCCCCTTCGGACGGTGGTACTTGACGATGTCGCGAGCAGCTTCTTAGATGACGTACGTCAACGCAGCGCCGGTTGGTGGTGGAGCGCGCTGGTCAATCCCGGGCCACACGGGGGTGCGACCTGTGGGCGGCGAGTCCCTGACCGCCGTCGTCGATCCGCCGTCGTGGTCCTGACCGGAAGGACCACCGTGAACACCACGCCCGAGCCGCGATTCTCCGGTTCAGCCCGCCAGGAACCTGACCCCCACGAGTACGAACCCCACGAGCTCGGCGGTCAGGAGCTGGGCGATCCCCTCGACTGGATCCAGGTGATCGAACGAGCTTTCCTCGATCGCTTGATGGATCGGCTTGTGGAGCTGCTGGGAAGCATGGAGTCGCTGGGAGACACCGCCACCGACGGATGGCCCCGGCCGGTACCGGAACTCGTCGGGGAGCGGCTGACGGTCCTTGAGGACCAGGTCCGCCCTCTGACCCACAACTCTATGGACGTCGCGAACGTCCACTTCGCTTCGCTCGCCGTCGCGGCGTATGACGTCCTCGAACCCGTCTGCGGCGGCACCACGGCGGTCTCGATCGTCGACGAGTGCCTCAACAAATCCCTCCGGGACCAGATCCTCACGGGGACCAGGGCGATGCTCGATGCGGCGGACGACCCGTTCTCCACGCTCGTGGCGACCAGCAAGGAACGCGAATCGTCCTTCTTCGGGCCGTCGTTCCGCTTCGAACGCCCTGTGGACGACGAGTACTCGTACGTTCTCGACGTCCCAGGTTGTCTGTTCCATGAGGCTCTGACCGTCCTCGGCCGCCCGGAGCTCCAGCCGGTCCTGTGCCGCTTCGACCTCAACTGGGTCGACGCGATCGATCCTCGACGGCATCACCTCGGGTTCGCCCGGCCGGTGACCTTCGCAACAGGCGCCACCTGCCGCATGGTGTTCACCCGCATCGAGCACCGCCCCGGCGCCTGAGGCGCACGCACCCGACAGCCGAACCATCCGGACCCCTGTCGTGCTACGTTGACACCTGTCGACTTTTCCTGACAGGTGAAGGACTGGCATGAGCAGTGAAGACCTCACAGGTGATGAGCTGGTCGAGATTCTCTCGGCCCTGGCCAACCCGCTGCGGGTGAGGATCGTCGCCGTCCTGGCCGGTGGCCGTGACTACGTCAGCCACCTGGCCAGGGAGATCCGCGTGAGCCGACCGGTTCTCCACATGCACCTGAAGCGACTCGAGGCCGCGGGCTTGATCGCGGGGAGCCTGGAGTTGTCCGCTGACGGCAAGGCGATGAAGTACTACGAGGTCACCGACTTCTGCCTCACCCTGACCCCCTCGAACCTGGCGGCGGCAGCGGCGACGCTGACTCCGTCCGACCCCTTGAAGAACCCCCCGAAGAACTCGACTCGTGAGGAGAACCCCTGATGCGCCCCGTCATGGCAACCATCTCGTGGCAGGAAACGACACTCATCCTCGGCTTCCTCGTCGTCGTCTTGCTCTGTGTCGTCACGCTGGCCCTGTCGTGGCTCTTGTTCCGGCGGACGAAACTCGAGGCCGGCCAGGCCAGCGAACTGCGCCAGTTGCTCGACCGGTTCGAACAGTTGGCGGAGGACTCCTTGGACCTCCAGAAGCGGACCACTGCCGACCTCACCGAGCTGAAGACCCGGACCGACGCCATCGAACGCATTCTGCGCACGGTGGAGTAGCGGTCGAGCCACCGATGCCCGTCACCGAACGACCACTTTCCGGAAGAGTTGATATGCGAAAGATCAGGACTCTCGCCGCGGTCGCCACGGCCGTCGCCGTCGTGACATCCCCGATCCCCCAGGCCAGCGCCTCGGACAAGTCCCCACGTCGATCCAATGTCGACCATGCCCGCCTCCAGTCACTCGCCGACAAGATCGTCTCCGCGGGCGTCCCCGGTGTCTACGTCGAGGTACGGAACGGGGCGAAGGTTGAGACGGTGGTCTCGGGCGTCGCAGACCGGACGACGAAACGCGCCGTCAGCGCCACGTTCGATCACCGTATCGGCAGCGTGACAAAGACTCTCGTCGCGGCGACGACGCTCCGGCTCGTCCAGGAGGGACGGCTCGCCCTGGACGCGCCGGTCAACCGCTATCTCCCGAACGTTCTGCCGACCGGCGAAGGTGACAAGATCACCGTTCGCATGCTGCTCAACCACACGAGTGGCCTGGGCGAGTACATCGATACCCAGATCACCACCCTCGCCGGGCTCGAACGCCTGCGCAACCGACCGTTCGCCCCTGAGGAAATCGTCACCGAGACCCTGAAGATGCCGCGAACCGGAACACCGGGGAGCAGATTCTTCTACTCGAACACCAATTACCACCTCGTCGGTATGGTTATTTCGCAGGTCACCGGGCGCCCCTACGCCCAGGAGGTTGATCGCCTCGTTCTGCACCCGCTCGGAATGACACGCACCTACTTCCCCGGAACCAGTCCGCTGCTGCGTGGGCCACACGCGGCCGGGTACTACAAGACCCCCGACGGCACCTGGATCGACTGGACCGTCTCCCATCATTCCTACGCCGGAGCAGCGGGAGAGGCCGTCTCGACCCTGCAGGACGTCAACGGCTTCTACCGTGCGCTACTCGGCGGAAAACTGCTCTCACCAGCGATGTTCAAGGAGATGACAACTCTCGTTCCCAATCCGGACGACCCCTCCGAGAATGTGGGGCTAGGTATCGTCCGGATGGCCAAGAGCCCGAGTTGCCCTTTGTGGGGCCACGGAGGTGCCGCCTACGGCTACATGACCTTCTCCTTGCACAGCGCGAACGGACACCGGCAGATGACCTTCGGGATCAACAGGCTGCTCTACGGTGCTCCAGGGCCTGACGACCTCGCGATCGCCGAGGCCGAGGCTGACCTCGTCGAAGACGTCATGTGCCGTTGACCTCAGCGGACGGCGGCTCTGACCAGTTCGATCACCTTCTTCTCCACCTCGGGATTCCAGGCCGCAAGGGCGTACGACACCGGCCACATGGCACCGTCGTCGAGGTTGGCCGTGTCCTGGAACCCGAGGGTGGAGTAGCGGGAGGAGAACTTTCCCGCGTCCTGGAAGAAGACGACGATCTTTCCGTCCGCTTTCGCGTACGCGGGCATGCCGTACCAGGTCTTCGGCGACAATTCAGGGGCGGTCGTGGTGACCGTCACGTGCACACGCTCGGCGAGCAGGCGGTCCTCGGGGTTCATCGTCGCGATCCTGTCGAGGACAGCCTTGAGCCCGTCTGCCTTCTTGGCGCCTTTCTTCCCTTCGGCGCGCAGTTCTGCGGCGCGTTCTTTCATCGCCGCACGTTCCTCGGGACTGAAACCGCCGTCTTCAGCTCCGGTCGTCATTCCAGGCATTCTGCGACAACCCCTCTCGATTCCGTCCCTGCCTGCTGATCAACTCGCGGTCCAGGGCCCCCTCGCGCCCGGCGCCCTCGGGCCGCCCGGCGCCCTCGGGCCGCCCGGCGCCCTCGGGGCACCCGTCCTTCGCCGCGTCGTCGACGACGCGGGGAGGGACGACGGCCGACGAGGAGTTGCCGGACCACGGAGTCCGGGCCCGGAGTGAGGACGCCCCGGTCGAGCCACCGAACCACGTCCCGACAGCGTGACACGAGCAGCACCCTCGGTCATTGAATCGAAGCTACTCGACGCAGCGAGTCAGAGCCAGGGGAACAAGCCGGAACCGCAGGAGGGAGACAGAACCAAGGGGAACGAGCCGGAGCCAGCAGTGCGAAGAGGAAGTTCCCCCCAAGTGCCGACAGAAGACCCGACGTTCGGCACATCAAGTGCACATTGCGCACTCTTCCATATGTCCGTATTGTCTGCCCCGACGTCGCCGAGGGGCCACAAGCCCCACTTCACGGCCCCTTTGCGCACCACCTTCCAGCGCAACGTTTCGGAGCTCAAAGTAAGCATCACTACTCTGGGAACATTGCAATTCCCTAATTCTCTGATCGCGGTAAGCTTCATCGCTTACTGTGACACGTTGACTTCGCAGGCTCGGGCCGCGAGCTGCAGGGGCACCTTCGCTCCTCTCGCCCGGCGCGCCCGTGCCGTGTCTGGCCTCGACCAGGGAGCACATGCATGGATGTCTTCACCGATCCGGCCTCAGGACGCCAGTACACGGTCGACCCCACCACTGGGGAATCCCGCTGGCTCGACGAGTCGGCGCCGCTCTCGCAGTCCTCGCCTCAGATCCGTCCCGGCAGGGAAGCCGAGTGGTCGGCAGGGCAACCCGTTCCTCACCAGGGCGGCAGAGGAAAGAAGCTCCTGCTCGTCGGTGGCGGCGCCTTGGTGCTGGTGATCGTGGCCGGGTCCCTCGCGCTGAGGGGCGACGGTGCGGCCACGTCCGCGGCGGGCACATCGCCCAATCCTGTCGCCTCGTCGGAGCAGGCCTCGGACAAGCCACAGGCGAAGCCCGGTGCGGGGACCGCGACCGTCGAGCAACTGGAGGCCGAACCGGGGACCCAGGCCGCCGCCGTGCGGCAGACCGGAGCGCCCGTCCGCGAGGGGAAGCTCGAATTCACCGTCACCGCGACCCAGACGGCGGCGAAGGTCGGCGGCGACCTCACCAACAAGATCGCCCAAGGACAGTACGTCCTTTTGTCGATCAAGGTTCGGAACGTCGGTGACGCTCCCCGCACGTTCGACACCTCGGGCCAGTTCCTGCTCGACAGCAGCGGCCACAAGTACAACGCCGACGCCGACGCCGACGACTACCTCGAAGAGGCCAAGGCCTTCCTGGAGGACATCCAGCCGGGTAACACCATCAGCGGCATCCTCGTGTTCGACGTCCCCGAGGGAGCCACCGTCGACCGGGCCGAACTCCACGACACGGTGCTCTCCCCGGGAGTCAGGGTGAAGCTGGCAAGTTAGAGCGACCGGCGATAGGGAGTCCCACCGAGATCCCGGGGAGAACAGACCCCGGGGGAAGTTCGTCGAACGGATCCATCGGGTTGCTGCGGCCGGAGGACCTGCCGCAGCAACCCG
>JAUPKQ010000112.1 GCA_030837345.1 Actinomycetota bacterium
CTCGTCGAGCCCGGTGCCGACGACGGCCGCCCGGTGTTCGAAGGCGGTGCGGGACACCGCGAGGGACCGTGCGATGTCGAGGGGGCGGGGCGATCCGCCGGACGGCAGGTGGCGGAGGTGCTCGCGGATCCGGAAGGCCTGCTCGGCGAGGGCCGCCGGGGTGCGGGCGGACAGGAACCACGGCACCGGCCTGTCCCCGGCGGCTGGGTCCCCGGTGGCTGGGTCCTCGGCGGCGTCCGGCGTCGCGGGCGCCTCCTCGACGATCACGTGGGCGTTGGTGCCGCTGATGCCGAAGGCCGAGAGGCCCGCCCGGCGCACGTGGTCCCCCGCGGGCCAGGGGACGGCCTCGCTGAGCAGGCGCACCTTCCCGGAGGTCCAGTCGACGTGCGAAGTGGGGGTGTCCGCGTGCAGGGTGCGGGGCAGCAGTTCGCCCCGCAGGGCGAGGGTGAGCTTGATGACGCCCGAGACCCCGGAGGCGGCCTGGGTGTGGCCGGTGTTCGACTTCAAGGTGCCGAGCAGCAGCGGTTCGTCGCGGTCCTGCCCGTAGGTGGCGAGGAGGGCCTGCGCCTCGATCGGGTCGCCGAGGACCGTGCCGGTGCCGTGGGCCTCGACGGCGTCGACGTCGGACGGCCGCAGCCCGCCGTCGGCGAGGGCCGCGCGGATCACGCGCTGCTGCGAGATCCCGTTCGGTGCGGACAGCCCGTTCGAGGCGCCGTCCTGGTTGATCGCGGAGGCCCGGATCACCGACAGCACCTCGTGCCCGCGGGCACGGGCCTGCGAGAGCCGTTCGAGCACGACGACGGAGACGCCCTCGGACCAGCCGGTCCCGTCCGCGTCGTCCGAGAACGCCTTGCACCGCCCGTCCCGCGCGAGCCCGCGCTGCCGGGAGAACTCGACGAACAGGCTCGGCTGGGACATCACGGTCACCCCGGCGGCCAGCGCGAGACCGCACTCCCCGGACCTCAGGGAACGGCAGGCGAGGTGCAGGGCGACCAGGGACGACGAGCAGGCGGTGTCGAGCGTGATCGCCGGTCCCTCCAGGCCGAGGGCGTAGGCGACCCGGCCGGACACGACGCTCGCCGCCTTGCCGGTGATCAGGTAACCCTCCAGCTCCTTCGGCATCGTCGTCAGGTTCGCGGCGTAGTCCTGGACGTTCGTTCCGACGAAGACTCCGACCTGCGTGCCGTAGAGGCCGCTCGGGTCCATGCGGGCCCGCTCGATCGCCTCCCAGGACGTCTCCAGGAGGAGCCGCTGGTGCGGGTCCATCGCCAGCGCCTCGCGCGGGGAGATCCCGAAGAAGGCCGGGTCGAAGTCGGCCGCGTCGTAGAGGAACCCGCCCTGGTCGCTGTAGGAGTGGCCGTGGTGCGACGGGTCAGGGTCGTACAGGTCCTCGGGCCAGCCGCGGTCGGTCGGGAGGCTCCCGAGGAGGTCGCGTCCCTCGACGAGGGCCTCCCACAGCTGCTCGGGGGTGCGGACCCCGCCGGGCAGACGGCAGCTCATGCCGACGACGACGATCGGGTCGTCGTCCCCGGACGGTGTCGGCCCGGCGACCGACGTGACGGCCGGTGCCGTGGTACCCCGGCCGGCCCGGGCCCCCAGTGCCCGCTCGATGAGATGGGCCGTCAGCCGCTCGGGCGTCGGGTGGTCGAAGAGCAGGCTGGTCGGCAGGGCGAGCCCGGTGACGCGCTGCAGGGTGTTGCGCAGTTCCACGGCCGTGAGCGAGTCGAACCCGATCTCGCGGAACGCGGCCCGGGGGTCCATGGTCGCCGGCGCGGGGTGGGAGATGACGGCTCCGGCGAGCGAGCGCACCAGGTCGAGCACGGTGCGGGTCCGGTCGGCGTCGCCCAGGCCCTCCAGGCGTCCGGCGAGAGCCGAACCGGAGGTCGCGGCGGTGTCGGCCGAGGAGGATCCGCGGGCGGCGGACCGCCGCACCGGTCCGGCGAGGTCGCGCAGCAGGGGCGACAGGGACGGATCGTCCGCGCGGCGCCGGAGCGCGGCGGCGTCGAGCCGGACGCCGAGGACCGCGGCCTCTCCGGAGGCGACGGCGAGGTCGAACACGCGAAGACCCTCGTCGGTCGCCAGGGGGACGGCGCCGGAGCGGGCGATCCGCTGGACGGCGGCGTCGGTCAGGTGGCCGCTCATGCCGCTGCGTTCGGCCCAGAACCCCCACGCGACGGACACCCCGGCACGGCCGAGCCGCCGCCGGTGACCCGCCAGGGCGTCGAGCCCGGCGTTGGCCGCCGCGTAGTTCGCCTGGCCCGGCAGGCCGAACGTGCCGACCATCGAGGAGTAGAGGACGAACAGGCGCAGGTCCGCGTCGAGGGTGAGCTCGTGCAGGTTCCACGCCGCGTCGAGCTTGGCGGTGAGGACGGTGTCGACGCGCTCGGGAGTGAGAGAGGTGAACACGCCGTCGTCCAGGACGCCCGCCGTGTGGACGACGCCGGTGACGGGCCGGTCCGGCGCGACCGTCGCGAGGACGGCGGCGAGCGCCTCCCGGTCCGAGGCGTCGCAGGCCTCGATCCGGACCCGGGCGCCGAGGGCGTGAAGGTCGCGGGCGAGGTCGGTGGCGCCGGGGGCCGAGGGGCCACGGCGGCTGAGCAGCAGCAGGTCACGGACCCCGTGCCCGGTGACGAGGTGCCGGGCGACCAGCGAGCCGAGCGTTCCCGTTCCCCCGGTGACGACGACCGTGCCGGGGAAGTCCTCCGTCGCGGGGCCGGGAGCGGAACCGGTCGCGGGCACGGTGGCGACGCGGGGAGCCATCAGGTCCGCGCGCAGGGCGAGCTGGGGTTCACCGGACCGGGCGGCCTCGAGGGCGGGGACGGGCCCGGGGGTACCGGGCAGGTCGAGGAGGACGAACCGTCCGGGGTGTTCCGACTGCGCGGACCGGACGAGTCCCCAGACGGCGGCCTGCGCCGGGTCGGGGTCGTCGTCCGGGAGGACGGCGAGGGCGCCGCGCGTGGCGACGACCAGCGGCACGCCGTCGAGCGGTTCGCCGGCGTCGAGCCAGGCCCGCAGGACGGCCAGGACGTCGTGGACCAGGCCGTGGGCCGAAAGGGCCCGGTCGGGGGCGTCGTCCGGCCCGAGCGGGAGGACGGCGGCCGCGGGACGGGACTCCTGGTCGCCCGCGCCGTCGAGGAGGCCGTCGAGGAGGGAGGTGACGTCGGTGCCGCCGGGCTGAAGGACGACGACGCGTCCGTCGTCCGCCGTGGCCTTGCGGGGGCAGGCCCGCCAGACGACGCGGTGCAGGGCGTCCCCGGCCCGGCGGGAGGCGGTGAGGTCCGCCGGGGCGAGGTCCTCGCGCCGGGCGGCGCGCACCCGGGCGATGGGCTCGCCCTCGGTGTCGGCGACGAGGACGACGGTGCCGTCGGGGTCCGGGGCGGTGATCCTCACCCGGACCGTGTCCGCCCCCGTGGCCATGATCCGCAGGTCTCTCCAGGACGAGACGGTCCGTGCCGCGACCGGGTGCGCACCGGTGCGGGCCGGCGCCGACGCGGGATCGAGCGGGTCGGCCGCCGCGAGCAGGAGGGGATGCAGCAGGTACCCCTCGGCGTCCTCCCCGTCGGGCAGGGCGATCTCGGCGAGGACGTCGGCGCCGGACCTCCACGCCCGGCGCACGAGGCGCAACGAGGGGCCGAAGACCGCTCCGCCGGCGTCGAGGGCGGCCTCGAGTTCCGCGGCCGGGAGCTCGGGCGCGTCGGCGGGCGGCCAGGTCCCGGCCAGGGGAGCGAAGTCGTCGTCGACGCCGCCGGTACCCGGGGCCGTCTCGCCGAGAGTCCCCGTCGCGTGCAGCGTCCAGGCGGTCTCCGACCGGTCCTCGCCGTCCTCGCGGGAGTGGACTGTCACCGTGCGGCGGCCTTCGCCGTCCGGCCGGGAGGCGGTCACCTGGAGCGCGCGGACCTGCCCGGCGGTGAGGACGAGGGGCGCGACGACGTCCAGGGTCTCGACGACGGGGTGCCCGGCGGCGTCCCCGGCGGCCGCCGCCGCCTCCGCGAACACGAAGGAGGGGACGACGCAGATCCCGGCGACGGTGTGGTCGGCCAGCCACGGGTGGGTCGAGGCCGAGATCCGTCCGAGCAGGAGGTGTTCCCCTCCCGCGGCGACCGGGAGCACCGTGGGCAGCAGCGCGTGACCGGAGGTGTCCAGCCCCACGGCCGCCGGAGCTCTCCCGCCGGTGTCGGGGTCGAGCCAGAGGCGACGTCGCTGGAAGGGGTAGGGCGGCAGGCCGAGGTGCCGCGTCACCGGACCGAGCAGGCGCGTCCAGTCGATCGTCACGCCGTGGGAGTGCGCGACGGCGACGGAGTTGACGAAGCGGCGGGGTCCGCCGTCGTTGCGGCGCAGCGTCGGGATCGCCACGGCGTCGACGCCCCGCTCCTCCGCCGTCTCCCCGAGCGCGGCGGCGAGCATCGGGTGGGGACCCACCTCGAGGAACGCGGTGAACCCGTCGTCGAGCAGGGCATGGGTCGCCCGGGCGAAGTCGACGGGCTCACGCATGTTGCGGTACCAGTACTCGCAGTCCAGGTCCTCGCCGTCGATACGGCGCCCGTCGACCGTCGAGTAGAAGGCGACGGTGCCGGGCCGCGGACGGACGGGCGCCAGGTCCTCGGCGAGACGCCCGCGCAACTGGTCGACCTGCGGCGAGTGACCGGCGGTGTCGATCCCGGAGATCACGCGGCAGCGGATCCCCTCCGCCTCCAGGACCGTCTGCGCCTCGGCGAGCGCGTCCGGTGTCCCCGACACGGCGACGGACCGGCCGCTGTTGACCGCGGCGACGGCGAGAGTGGCGCGCCAGGGGCCGAGGTAGGCGTCCACGACGTCGCGGGGGGCGTTGACGGCCATCATGCCGCCCTTGCCGCGCAGCTCCCACCAGGCCTGCGACCGGAGCGCCACCACGCGGGCGCTGTCACGCAACGTGAGGGTGCCGGAGATGTACGACGCGCTGATCTCGCCCTGGCTGTGTCCGACGACCGCGGCGGGCTCCACCCCGGCGGACTGCCAGAGCCGCGCCAGCGAGGTCATCATCGTGAAGAGGGCCGGCTGCACGACGTCGACGCGCTCGAGGGACGGCGCCCCGGGACGGCGGAGCAGGACGTCGACGACCGACCAGTCGAGGAACTCCGAGAGCGCGCTGTCGCAGAGTTCCACGTGCTCGCGGAAGACGGGGTAGGCGTCCCACAGCTCCTTCGCCATGTCCTCCCACTGGGATCCCTGACCCGGGAACACGAACACGACGCGGCGCGGGCGCGCGGCCGTGCCCTGCACGACGTCCGCGTGGGGTTCCCCGGTGGCGAGGGCGTCGAGGCCCTCGCGCAGCGCGGCGCGGTCCCGTGCCACGACGACACCCCGGTGCTCGAAGGCCGTCCGGGTGAGGGCGAGGGAACGGCTCAGATCGTCCAGGCGGGTCGTGGGGTCCTTCTCCAGAAGGACCGACAGGTCCGCCGCCGTCTGAGCCAGGGCCAGCGGGTCGCGGGCGGACACGAGGAAGGGCCTCGGCGCCTCCGCCGCGGGGTCGTCGCCCGTCGGGTCGCCCGCCGTCGGGGGGACCTCGGCGGCGGCTTCGAGGATCACGTGCGCGTTGGTCCCGCTGATGCCGAACGCCGAGACGGCGCACCGGCGGGGACGGTCGTCACGCGGCCACGGTCCGGCCTCGGTCAGCAGCTCGACCGTGCCCGGCGACCAGTCGACGTGAGGGCTCGGCTCGGTGACGTGCAAGGTCGCGGGCAGGATGCCGTGGCGGAGGGCGAGGACCATCTTGATGATCCCGGCGACCCCGGCGGCGGCCTGGGTGTGGCCGATGTTCGACTTCAGCGACCCGAGCCTAAGCGGTGGCAGCCCGTCCCGTTCCGCGCCGTAGGTCGCCAGCAGGGCCCCCGCCTCGACGGGGTCACCCAGGCGGGTCCCGGTGCCGTGGGCCTCGACGGCGTCGACGTCACCGGGCCGCAGCCCGGCGTCGGCGAGCGCGTCGCGGACGACCCGCTGCTGGGCGAGACCACTCGGGGCGGTCAGGCCGTTCGACGCGCCGTCGGAATTGATCGCCGAGCCGCGGATGACGGCGAGCACCTGGTGCCCCGCCGCCCTCGCGTCGGAGAGCCGTTCGAGGACCAGGAGTCCGGCGCCCTCCGCCCAGCCGGTTCCGTCGGCGTCGGCGGAGAACGCCCGGCAGCGCCCGGACGGCGAGAGGGCCCGCTGCCGGGTGAGCTCCACGAAGATGCCCGGGTCGGGCATCACGGTCGCGCCTCCGGCGAGAGCGAGCGTGCACTCGCCCCGGCGCAGCGACTGGATGGCGAGGTGGACCGCCACGAGCGAGGCCGAGCAGGCGGTGTCGACCGTGACGGCGGGGCCTTCGAGCCCCAGGGTGTAGGCGATCCGGCCCGAGGCGACGCTCGTCGTCGTCCCGGTGAAGAGGTACCCCTCCAGCTTCTCGCCCGCGGCGGCGAGGGGAGGCCCGTAGCTCTGGGGCATCGCCCCGACGAACACGCCGGTCCGGGTGCCTCTCAGGCTGCGGGGAGGGAGAGCTCCGTGGTCGAGGGCCTCCCAGGCGAGTTCGAGCAGGATCCGCTGCTGCGGCTCCATCGCCAGGGCCTCACGGGCGGAGATGTCGAAGAACGTCGGGTCGAACCCGGTGACGGTGTCGAGGAACCCGCCCTCGCGCACCCACGACGTCCCCGGGCGGTCGGGGTCCGGGTCGAAGAGCGTGTCGAGGTTCCACCCGCGGTCCGTGGGGAACTCGCCGATGGCGTCGACGCCGCCCGCGAGGAGCGTCCACAGATCCTCGGGCGAGCGCACCCCGCCGGGGAACCGGCAGGACATCGCGACGATCGCGATCGTGTCCTCCCCGGGGAGGGCCTTCGCCCCGGAGGGCGCCGTGGTGGACGGAGCGGTCCGGACGGCCGCCGTCGACCGGGCCGCCGTCGACCGGGCCGCCGTCGACCGGGCCGCCGGGGACAGGGTCTCCGACAGCGAGGCCAGGTGGTCCGCCAGCCGGGTCGGCGTGGCATGGTCGAAGATCACCGAGGACGGCAGGTCGAGCCCGGTCGCCGTCGACAGGCCGGTGAGGAGTTCCACGCCGTCCTGGGAACCCAGCCCGAGATCCCGGAAGGTCGCGAGGGGATCGACGCTCGCGACGTCCGGGTGCCCGAGGACGGCGGCGACGTGCGCGCAGGTGAGCGTGAGCATCGCCTGGTGCCGTTCCTCCGCCGTCGGACCCGCCGGAAGGTCCTGCGGGCCCTCCTCCGGCGCCGGGCGTTCCTCCGGCGCCGCGTCCACGGACGGCACGGTGTCCACGGGCTCCGGGACGACGTCGCCGAGCCAGTACCGCCGGCGGTCGAAGGCGTATCCGGGCAGCTCGGCCCGGGCGGTGCCGCCGCCCGCGCCGTAGGCGGACCAGTCGATGTCGGTGCCGTGCACCTCCAGGGCCGCGAGGGCATCGGCGAGCGCCTCGGTCTCGGGCCGGTCCTTGCGCAGGGCGGGCACGAGCAGGATCCCCGAGGTGCGGGTCAGGCAGTCACGGGCGGCGGCGGTCAGGACACCCTGCGGCCCGACCTCCAGGTAGCGGATCGCCCCCTGCGCCTCGACCTGCCGGACGGCGTCGGCGAACCGCACCGTGGCGAGGATGTGCCGCACCCAGTAGCCGGCGTCGACCTCGTCGCGCACCGTGCCGTCGAGCGCGGAGACGAGGGGAACCTCGCCGGGACGGTAGCGGACGCCCTCCGCGACGGCGCGGAAGGCGTCGAGCGCCGGGAGCATGCGGGGGGAGTGGAACGCGTGGCTGACCGACAGGCGCCGCGTCGAGCAGCCGCGGGCGGCCAGCTCACCGGTGACGGCGAGGACGGCGTCGGTGTCGCCGGAGACGACCACCGCCCGGGGCCCGTTGACGGCGGCGAGGGCGACCTCGTGCTCGCGGCCGAGAAGGAGCGGCGCGACGTCCTCCTCGGACGCCTGCACCGAGACCATCGCGCCGCCCGCGGGGAGCTCCTGCATCAGGCGGCCCCGGGCCGCGACGAGTTCCGCGGCGTCGGCGAGGGACATCATCCCGGCGGTCACCGCGGCGGCGAGTTCCCCGACGGAGTGCCCGGCGACGAGCCCGGGCCGGACGCCCCACCCGATCACGAGCCTGGCCAGCGCCACCTCGACGGCGAAGAGGGCCGGCTGGGTCCATCCCGTCAGGTGCAGCTCGTCGCCCCCGGTGAAGACGACGTCGCGCAGCGGGCCGGGCAGGTGCGGGTCGAGCGCGGCGCACACCTCGTCGAAGGCGTCCGCGAACGCCGGGAACGTCGCGTGGAGCGCCCGGCCCATGCCCGGACGCTGGGCGCCCTGGCCGGTGAACAGCAGGGCCGTGTCGCCCTGGACCGCCCGTCCGGTCACGAGGCCGGGGGCCACCCGTCCGGCGGCGTGGGCGGCGAGGGCGGAGCACAGCTGATCCGTCGTCCGGCCCGTCACGGCGAGCCGATGGGGGAGACGGGCCCGGGACGTCGCGAGGGTGCGGGCCGTCGCTGACGGGTCGAGGCTCCGGGCTGCGTCCGCGATCCGTGCGGACTGGGCGGTGAGCGCCGGTGCCGTCGCGGCGGACAGCGTCCACACGTGGAGACGGGACTCCCGGTCGCCGTCGGCCGGGTCACCCGCTGGGTCGCCGTCGGCCTGGTCACCCGCCGGGGCGGGGAGCGTCCGGTGGGCGCCGAGCACGAGGTGGCAGTTCGTGCCTCCCATCCCGAACGCCGACACCCCGGCCCAGCGGGTGTCGTCCGGGCCCGGCCAGGGCATGGCGGCGGTGGGGACGCGGAGCGCCAGCCGGTCCATGTCGATCGCCGGGTTCGGGGCGCGGTAGTTCAGGCTGGCGGGGACGGCGCCGTGATGGAGGGCGAGGACCACCTTCAGCAGGCCGGTGATCCCGGCCGCGGCCTCCAGGTGCCCGACGTTGGTCTTCACCGAGCCGACGAGCAGCGGCTCGCGGCGGCCCGTGCCGAGAACCGCCCCGAGGGCGGCCGCCTCGACCGGGTCCCCGGCGCGTGTCCCGGTGCCGTGCAGCTCGCAGTACGTGACCGCGGCCGGGTCGATGCCGGTCTGCCGGTAGGCGGCCCGGAGCAGGCGCTCCTGGCCGGTGACGTCGGGGGTGGTGAGGTGCTCGCCCCCGCCGTCGTTGTTCGTGGCGCCGCCCGCGATGACGGCGTAGACGCGGTCCCCGTCGGCGAGCGCGTCGTCCAGGCGCTTGAGGACGACGAGGGCGCCGCCCTCCCCGCGGACGTAGCCGTTCGCGCGTTCGTCGAAGGTGTAGCAGCGGCGGTCGGGGGAGAGCGCCCCGAACTGCTCGGCGGCCCGGGTGCTCTCCGGCGTCAGGATCAGGTGGACGCCCCCGGCGAGGGCGAGCGACGACTCTCCCCGGCGGAGGGACTCGCACGCGAGGTGCACGGCGACGAGGGAACTGGACTGACCGCAGTCGACGACCATGCTCGGCCCGCCCAGGCCGAGGACGTACGACAGGCGGTTGGCGGCGAGACCGCGGCTCAGCCCGGTGAGGGTGTGCCGGTCGACGGGGTGGCCGCCGCGGTGCGCGAGGGTCGCGTAGTCGTCGGCCATCGCGCCGACGAACACCGCGGCGTCGTCCAGGACGGCGGGCCCCGACGATCCGGATCCCGTGCGGCGGGGGGCGATCGACGCGTTCTCCAGGGCTTCCCAGGCGAGTTCGAGGGCGAGGCGGTGCTGCGGGTCGATCGCCGAGGCCTCCCTAGGGGAGATCCCGAACAGGGCGGCGTCGAATCCGGCGACGTCCTCCAGATAGCCGCCGGGCGGCAGCGCCCCACGGGCCGGGCCCGGGTCGGCGATCGCGTCACGGCCCGCCACCAGAAGCTCCCAGAACGCGGCGGGAGTGTTCGCCCCGGGCAGCCGGCAGGCCAGTCCCACGACGGCGATGTCTTCCCGGTCCCTCGGTGTCCGGCTGTTCCCTGCGTCCGCCACCATCGCCCCCATGAGTTCGTTTCAGTCGGTGGTTCGTTATCCATCGGTGGTTCGTGTCAACCGTCGTGAGCGTATGGTCGCTCGTCCCCCTAGGAACAACCCCTAGGGGCGGCGGCGGCCCGGTGAATGAAGAACGATCATGGGGTGGATGGGGCGTGAATTCCCTCCGCCCTTCCCGGCACCCCTATTCCGGTCCAGGGGTATGGAGTACTGCTCCCGAAAGGACGTAACCTGCGGCGGATCCCACACGTCGCCGGAGTGAACGTGAGCGGCGTCCCAGCCCACGAAAGGTCCAGCGTGAAGGGAATCGTGCTGGCCGCCGGAACAGGATCACGCCTGTACCCGGCGACGCGTTCAGTTTCGAAGCAGTTACTCCCGGTCTATGACAAGCCGATGCTGTATTACCCCCTGTCCGTCCTGATGCTCGCGGGCATCCGGGAGATCCTTGTCATCTGCACCCCCGAGGACCTCCCGCTCTACCAGCGGCTTCTGGGGGACGGATCGATGTGGGGGCTCGAATTCTCCTACGTCTGCCAGACATCGCCCCGCGGGCTCGCCGACGCCTTCGTCCTGGGGGCCGACCACGTCGGTGACGATGACGTCGCGCTGATCCTCGGTGACAACATCTTCCACGGCCACGCCTTCTCCGAGCTGGTGAGGGAAGAGGCGCGGAACATCGACGGCTGCGTTCTGTTCGGTTACCCGGTGCGTGATCCTCAACGCTTCGGTATCGGGGTGACGGACGAGCGGGGGCGTCTCGTCTCGCTGGAGGAGAAACCGCGGAACCCGGCGTCGAACAGGGCTATCACCGGTCTGTACTTCTATGACTCGAGCGTGGTGGAGGTCGCCCGGGAGATCAAGCCGTCGGCTCGGGGAGAGCTGGAGATAACCGACGTCAACCGCGTATATCTCGATCGTGGAAAGGCCAGGCTCGTCGATCTGGGCCGGGGATTCGCGTGGCTGGACACGGGGACGTGCGATTCCCTCCTCCAGGCCGGTCACTACGTGGCCGCCCTGGAGCACCGGCAGGGAGTCCGGATCGCGTGTCTGGAGGAGATCGCCCTGCGCATGGGATTCATCGACGCCGACGCCTGTTTCGACCTCGGCGTCCAGCTGGGGAAATCCGGGTACGGCCGTTACATCCAGGAGATCGCCGTCGAGTTCGGTGCTCTCACAGCCGGTCACACCCCGGCCCCGGTTCCTGACGCCGTTGTCGGCGTCCTCTGACAACCCCAGAACCTGGGCGGCGCGCCCGCGCGACGTCCCCGTACCGAGGAGCAGCGTGCAGGTCAAAGAGCTCGCGGTGGAGGGCGCCTTCGCCTTCACCCCCACCGTCTACCCCGACGACCGCGGCGTGTTCGTGTCGCCGTTCCAGGAGCCGGCGTTCGTGGAGGCGACCGGGCACCGGCACAGTGTCGCCCAGACGAACCTCAACGTCTCCGCCCGGGACGTCATCCGGGGGATCCACTTCACCCGGACCCCGCCCGGCCAGTCGAAGTACGTCTACTGCGTGCGCGGCAGGGCCCTGGACGTCGTCGTCGACCTGCGTCTCGGGTCGCCGACCTTCGGCCGCTTCGACGCGGTGGAGCTGGACGACCGGGGCTTCGCGGCGATGTACTTCCCCGTCGGCGTCGGTCACACGTTCCTGGCGCTCGAGGACCGCACGACGATGTCGTACGTCGTGACGAGTTTCTACAACGCCGCGAACGAGCTGTCGGTCAACCCGCTCGACCCGGAGCTCGGTCTGCCCTGGCCGAAGGACCGCCGTTTCCGGCTCTCCGACCGCGACACGGCCGCCCCGACCCTGGCGGAGGCGCGCGACCTCGGGCTCCTGCCCGCCTACGCGGACTGCGTCCCCGCCCGCCCGGCAGCGGCGAGGTGAGCACGGCGAGCGTGGTCAGGGACGACGTGTCCGCCCGTCTGGCGGCGTCCGCCGTCGCGACGGCGTCCCTGCACTCCGACGACGACATCCGCACGTGGTTCGCCGGCGCCGCGAAGCGCAACGCCGTCGAGGTGACCCCCCTGCCGCTCGACGAGCTCCCCGGCTGGGAGACCTGCCCGGAGACCGGCGATCTCCGGCACGTCAGCGGACGGTTCTTCAGCGTCCGGGGCATCGTCGTCACCCGGCCGGGCCACTGGGCCCCCCGATGGTCGCAGCCGATCATCGTCCAGCCGGAGGTGGGAATCCTCGGGTTCGTCGCGGCGGAGATCGACGGCGTCCTGCACCTCCTGGTCCAGGCGAAGGTCGAGCCGGGGAACGCGTTCGGGCTCCAGCTCGCCCCGACCGTCCAGGCGACGCGCAGCAACTTCACCCGGGTGCACCAGGGGAACGCCGTCCCCTACCTCGAGTACTTCGCCGACCCGACGGCGCACCGCGTCGTCGTCGACGTCCTCCAGTCGGAACAGGGGTCGTGGTTCCTGCGCAAGCAGAACCGCAACGTCGTCGTCGAGGTCGCCGGGGACGTCGAGGCGCACGAGGACTTCTGCTGGATGACGCTCCGGCAGCTCTACGCCTTCCTGCGGGAGCGGGACGTCGTCAACATGGACGCCCGCACCGTTCTCGGCTGCCTGCCGCTCACCGGGCCCGGCGTCGCGGACGCCGTCGCGGGGTCTGTCGCTGCCAGGTCTGCCGTCGCCGCTGTCCTCGCGGCGTCCTGCGACCCGGAGGCGGGATCGGTCGAGGACCTGACGGAGGTGCTGAGCCACCTGACGGTGGAGCGGTCGATGGCCGACCACACGGTGGTCCCGGTCCCGTTGCGGGACGTCGAGCGCTGGCACCGTGACACGCACGCCGTCGCGCACGACAGCGGGCGCTTCTTCCGGATGATCGGGGTGGGGGTGCGGGCCTCGGGCCGGGAGGTCCGGTCCTGGAGCCAGCCGATTCTCGCCCCGGCCGGGGAAGGCCTGTGCGGGTTCCTCGTCGCCCGTCACGCCGGCGTCCTTCACGCCCTGGCGCAGCTACGGGTCGAGCCGGGGTTCGTCGACGGTGTCGAGTTCGGTCCCACGGTGCAGTGCACCCCCGCGAACTACGTGGGGGACCACGCGGCGCACCGCCCGCCCTTCCTCGACGCGCTCCTTCCGGACGACCCCGCCCGCGTCCACTACGACACGCTGCTGTCCGAGGAGGGCGGCCGGTTCTACCACGCCCTCACCCGGTACGTCGTCACCGAGGTCGACGCCGGCGACCTCGGGCCCCTGCCGCCCGGCTACGTCTGGCTGGCCCCGCACCAGCTCAGCGCCCTCGCGCGGCACCCTCGCTACCTCGACGTGCAGGCCCGCAGCACCCTCACCTGCCTGCACAGCCTCCTGGCCCCCCGGTAGCGCTCGGGCAAATCGGGGCGTTCAGCTGTCGATGAGAACGGCGAGCAGCGCAGCGGGAGACCGTCTCTACCTGTTCCACGACGTACCGGTCCTGGATCTGGCCGTCCTTGATCACCCAGCACCTCGATCAGGGGATCATCCACCTCTGTCGATCAGGTCGATGATGCTCCAGCATCATCATGACCGACGTCCGGCTTCCTGGCGGTGCGATTGACGCTTGCATCGTTGCAGCTCAGGTGCCGTCTGGGCTGGATCTACGTTGAGGAACGTACCCCTGAATCAAGATCAGACGTTCAGGAATGCACCCCCCTGATCCGCACGACCGGCAGGCGTCATCCATGATCAGGGTGTGCTCGTTGTCGGTGCCCGGGCTACTCTCGTCGCCATGACGGGTGACTGCCGTGCTGCGGTTGAAGCGTTGTGCGGTTCATTGCCCTCTGATTCGGCGGCGGACCAGGTCGCTGATCGGGCGGTGCGGGTGCTGCACGCTCACGCTGCTGCACTTGACTGGGTGCGGCAGACGACGGGGAGCTATCCCGCGCCTGCGGAGGTGGCCCGGCGCCTGTCGGAAGCGGCTGCCCAACTTCGTGATGATGATCGTGACCCGGCTACGGTGCTCATCGGAATCGCCGCGGGTGCTGTGGCTGAGCATCACGCGACGACGGCGGCATGAGGGGTTGCGACTGTTGGTTGACTAGTTGGCATGAGTTGGCATTGGTCGGATAGGGCTGGTGGTGTGAATCTGAAGGAGTGGGCGGAGCAGCAAGGGGTGTCGTATTGGACGGC